>NZ_JASERH010000005.1:0-48555 GCF_030766975.1 Streptomyces sp. KL116D
GGCGCGGATCGGCGTCAGTCCGGCCGTCGACGGGCTCGCCGCGGTCGGCGGCGCCCGGCGCCTCGCCGAGACCGCCCTGCGCATCTGCCCGGCGGCGGGCGGCACCGTCCTCCTGGACGAGGAACTGCCCGCGGCCCTCGTCGCGGCGGCCCCCGTGCTCGGCGGTCTCCTCGCCGACCAGGTCCTCGGGCCGCTGCTCGCCCTGTCGCCCGCCGACCGGACACTGCTGCTCGACACCCTGGACGCCTGGCTGGACTGCGACGGCTCGGCGCAGCGCGCCGCGGCCCGCCTCTACTGCCACCGCAACACCGTCCTCAACCGCCTGCGCCGCTGCGAACAGCTCACCGGCCGCAGCCTCACCCGCCCCACCGATCTGGTGGAGCTCGCCCTCGCCCTGAGCGCGCACCGGCTGCGCCACGGCTGACCCGCACCGTTCGCGGGGCCGCCGAAGACCCGAAAGAAAGGTTGCGCAATTTATATTGCGCAACTTTTCTTTTCTGTCTACGGTCGAGACATGGCAGGCAAAGAAGCAGACAAAGAAGCAGGCAAAGAGAGAGACCGCCGCATCACCGACGTGGGCACGCTCAAGGCGCTCGCCCACCCCGTCCGCGCCCAGCTCTACCGCGAGCTGACCCTGCGCCGCGTCGCGACCGCGTCACAGCTCGCCGACCAGGTCGACGAGGCCGTCGCCCTGGTCAGCTACCACCTGCGCAAACTCGCCGAGCACGGCCTCATCGAAGAGGCCGAGCCGCAGGGCACCGACGGCCGCGAGCGCTGGTGGCAGCCCTCGTCCGACGGCGTGCAGATCCGCGACGCGGACTTCCGCGACGCCCCCGAGAAGGCCGCCGCGCACACCGCGGCCAGCCGCCTCTTCCTGGAGCAGCGCGTCGCCATGTACCGCCGCTTCCTGGACGAGCGGATCACCTGGACCGACGCCTGGGCCACGGCCCACGAGTCCTCCGAGTCGATGCTGCGCCTGACCGCGGGCGAACTCACCGAACTGGTGGGGGAGATGCGCGAACTGCTGCGCCGCTACGACGAGCGGGGCCGGGCCGCCGAAGCCGCCGGCGACACCGAGGGCCGGGAGAACGTCGCGGTGCACACGTACGCGTTCCCCTTCCACGACTGATTCCACGACTGATTCCACGACTGAGGAGGTGGCGACCATGGCGGAAACCGTCGTACGGGGAAGGACCGCCGGGCCCCCCGCCCCCGCCCACCGGGACGGCAACGTCCTGCGCTGGCTCGGCGCCTACGTCTCGTCGGCCGTCGGCGACAACGTCTACTACTTCGCCCTGTCCTGGGCCGCCGTGCAGAGCGGCACCCCCGCCCAGGCCGGCGTCGTCACCGCGGTCAGCGCCGTGCCGCGCGCCGTCCTCATGCTCGGCGGCGGCGTGCTCGCCGACCGGTACGGGCCGCGCCGGGTGGTCATCGGCAGCAGCGCCGTGCGCGCCCTGCTCGTCGTCGCGGCCGCCGCCCTGCTCCTCGCGACCAGCCCGGGACTGTGGGCGCTCGGCGCCGTGGCCGTCGTCTTCGGCGTCGTCGACGCCGTCTTCCTGCCCGCCGCCGGAGCACTGCCCGCCCGCATCACCACGCCAGGACAGCTCGCCCGCGTCCAGGGCCTGCGCGCCCTCGCGACCCGGCTCGCCAACGTGCTGGGCGGACCGCTCGGCGGCCTCGGCATCGCGCTCGGCGGCACCGCGGGCGCCTTCGGCTGCGCGGCCCTCCTGATCGGCATCTCCCTGCCCCTGCTGCTCGCCGTGCGGGTGGGCGAGCTGCCGCCCGACCAGCGGCAGGAGCGCGGCGCCGTCGTCGCCGAACTCCGGGACGGACTGCGGCACATCGCCCGCCACCCCGTCCTGCGCCCCCTCGTGCTCTGCATCGCCCTCGGCGACCTCGGCTTCGTCGGCCCGATGAACCTCGGCCTCACCCTCCTCGCCCGGGACCGCGGCTGGGGCTCCGCCGGAATGGGCCTGGTCCTCGCCGGATTCGGCGTCGGCGCCGGACTCGCCGCCCTGCTGCTCACCGTGCGCGGCCGGGTGCCCCGGGCGGGCCTGGTCACCGGCTGCGTGGCCGTCGCCGGGTCGGTGGCGATCGGGGCGCTCGCCCGGGTGCCGTCCATGGCGGGCGCCGCCGCGGTGGCCCTCGCGATCGGCCTGCTCGTCGGGCTCGCCGGAACGCTGAGCGGGGCCCTGCTCCAGGCGCACGCGGGCCCCGCCTACATCGGCCGGGTCACCTCCGCCGCCACCCTGGTCAGCTTCGGCGTCGCACCGCTGACCTTCCCGGTGGTCGGGTGGGCGGTGCAGCAGTGGGGGACGGGGCCGGTGTTCGCGGTGTGCGCGGCGGTCTGTGCCTCGGGCGGCGCGGTGGCCCTCGCCTCCCGCGCCCTGCGCACCGCCGAACTCCCTTGACGGGAGCGCTACTTGACCGTCTGCATCAGCTGCACGTAGTTGCCCACGGTGTCGTCGAGCACCGCCGTGATCACCGGCCCCTCCTCCTGCGGGCCCTGAGTGAACCGCACCCCCGCCGCGACCAGCCGCTCGTGCTCGACGGCCACGTCGTCCACCGAGAAGACGACCACCGGCAGCCCCGCCTCGCGCAGGGCCGCACGGTACGGCTCCGCGATCGGGCCCTGGCCCGGCTCCAGGAGGAGCTCCACGTCCTCCTGGGCCCCGGCCGCACCCACCGTCACGAACAGCGTGCCGTCGCCCAGGTCGATGTGCGTACGGGTCTCGAAGCCGAGCAGGTCCGTGTAGAACGCGTGGGCCGCGGCCACGTCGTCGACGTACACGCTGGTCATGGCGAGCTTGATCATGCGGGCCTTTCCGTGGTGCGTGCGCCGGGGCCTACAGGCCCAGCGCCCTGGTCTCACCGAGCCGCTCGATCGCGGCCTTGTCGCCTTCCATCTCCACGTCCGCCGCGTCCTGCCGGCCGAACGCGAACATCAGCAGTTCCGCCGGCTCACCGGTGACCGTGACCACCGGGGCGCCGCGATGGGCCACCGCCGTCTGCCCGTCGGGCCGGCGGAGCACCAGGCCGACGGGCGCCTTGCGGCCCATCACCCGCGCCATCCGCTCCAGCCGCGACCACAGCACGTCGGAGAAGACCGGATCGAGCTCGCGCGGCGTCCAGTCGGGCTGCGCGCGCCGCACGTCCTCCGTGTGGACGTAGAACTCGACGGTGTTGGCCGCCTCGTCCAGCTGCTTCAGGGAGAACGGCGAGAACCGCGGCGGGCCGGTACGGATCAGCTGGATCAGCTCTTCGTACGGCTTGTCGGCGAACTCGCCCTGCACCCGTTCCAGACGTCCGGCGAGCTGCTTGACGAGGGTGCCGCCCGCCGCGTCCGGGCGGCGCTCGCGCACCACCACGTGGGCCGCGAGATCGCGGGTGGTCCAGCCCTCGCACAGAGTGGGGGCCTCCGGGCCCGTCGCCTCCAGGAGATCGGCGAGGAGAAGTCGTTCACGCTTGGCATGGGTCGACATGGCCGCCAGCCTACGACCGCCCCCGCCGTCCGGACAGTGGACGGCGGCCGAAGTGACAGGACCGGCGCGGCACAATGGCACCCATGACCAGCGTGCCCCCGCCCCCCTCCGCCGACAGCAGCCTCGACCCGGCCATCGCCGCCCGCCTCAAGCGCGGCGCCGACGGCCTGATCCCCGCCGTCGCCCAGCAGTACGACACCGGCGAGGTGCTCATGCTCGGCTGGATGGACGACGAGGCGCTGCACCGCACCCTCACCACGGGCCGCTGCACCTACTGGTCGCGCAGCCGCCAGGAGTACTGGGTCAAGGGCGACACCTCCGGGCACTTCCAGTACGTCAAGTCGGTCGCCCTCGACTGCGACGCGGACACGCTGCTCGTGAAGGTCGACCAGATCGGTCCCGCCTGCCACACCGGCACCCGGACCTGCTTCGACGCCGACCGGCTGCCCGTCACCGGCCCCGCCGCCTGACCCCCTAGGCTTCCTCCTCATGGATCTCGAGACCTTCCGCAAGCTCGCGACCGACCGCCGAGTGATCCCCGTCAGCCGCAAGCTCCTCGCGGACGGTGACACACCCGTCGGTCTGTACCGCAAGCTCGCCGCAGAGCGGCCCGGCACGTTCCTCCTGGAGTCCGCGGAGAACGGCCGCGCCGGGTTCCTGTGGTCTCGCTATTCGTTCGTCGGCGTCCGCTCGGCCGGCACCCTCACCGAGCGCGACGGACGGGCCCACTGGCTGGGCACGCCGCCGGTCGGCGTCCCCGTCGACGGCGACCCGCTCGCCGCCCTGCGCGCCACCGTCGAGACGCTGCACACCCCGCGCTACGAGGGCCTGCCGCCGTTCACCGGCGGCATGGTCGGCTACCTCGGCTACGACATCGTGCGCCGCCTGGAGAAGATCGGCCCCGGCGAGCGCGACGACCTCAAGCTCCCCGAGCTGACGATGCTGCTCACCAGCGACCTCGCCGTCCTCGACCACTGGGACGGCTCGGTCCTCCTGATCGCGAACGCGATCAACCACAACGACCTCGACACCGGCGTCGACGAGGCCTACGCCGACGCCGTGGCGCGGCTGGACGCCATGGAGGCGGACCTCGGCAAGCCGGTCCAGTCCACCCCGGCCGCGCTCCCGGCCTCCGAGCTCCCGGAGTTCACCGCCCTGTGGGGCGGCAAGGACTACCAGGCCGCCGTCGACGACATCAAGGAGCGCATCCGCGCGGGCGAGGCCTTCCAGGTCGTCCCCTCCCAGCGCTTCGAAACCCCGTGCCACGCAAGCGCGTTGGACGTGTACCGGGTGCTGCGGGCCACCAACCCGTCGCCGTACATGTACCTGTTCCGCTTCGACGGGTTCGACGTCGTCGGCTCCTCGCCCGAGGCCCTCGTCAAGGTCGAGGACGGGCACGCCATGGTCCACCCCATCGCGGGCACCCGGCCGCGCGGCGCCACCCCGCAGGAGGACCAGGCCCTCGCCGACGAACTGCTCGCCGACCCCAAGGAGCGCGCCGAGCACCTCATGCTCGTCGACCTCGGGCGCAACGACCTGGGCCGGGTCTGCGAGCCGGGCTCCGTCGAGGTCGTCGACTTCATGTCCGTCGAGAAGTACTCGCACGTCATGCACATCGTCTCGACCGTCACCGGCCGGGTCGCCGAGGGCAGGACCGCGTACGACGTGCTCACCGCCTGCTTCCCCGCCGGCACCCTCTCCGGGGCGCCCAAGCCCCGCGCGATGCAGATCATCGACGAGCTGGAGCCGTCCCGGCGCGGCCTGTACGGCGGCTGCGTCGGCTACCTCGACTTCGCCGGGGACTCCGACACCGCCATCGCCATCCGCACCGCGCTGCTGCGCGACGGCACCGCGTACGTGCAGGCGGGCGCGGGCGTCGTCGCCGACTCCGACCCGGTCGCCGAGGACACCGAGTGCCGCAACAAGGCGGCCGCGGTGCTGCGCGCCGTCCACACGGCGAACCGGCTGCGGACGACGTGACGCACCGTGAAGTGACGCACGCCTCCGGCCCCCGGGGCACACACACCTGTACAGACAGGCGATAGTGGAGTACGTGACTGCCGTACCGCATCCCCGTACCGATGCCGCCGCCGACTCCGCCGGTTCCGCCAAGGGCGGCCGGCGCAGCCTCGCCGTCGCCCTGTTCTTCGGCGCCGTGGGAGCCGCGGTCGCGCTGCTCGCGTCCCGCCAGGAGTGGTGCTCGGGCGTCGCCGCCGTCGCGGGCGGCAAGCTGCCGCTGACCGCGAAGGGCAGCGACGTCACGGGCGTCCCCGCCGCCCTCGCCATAGTGGGCCTTGCCGCCCTCGTCGCCGTGTTCGCGGTGCGCAGGGCCGGCCGGATCCTGGTCGCCGCGCTGCTCGCGCTCAGCGGCGCGGGCGCCGTCGCCGCCGCCGTGCTCGGCGCGGGCGACAGCGCCGCCCTCGACGAGAAGGCGGCCGAGGCCTCCGGCGACGCGTCCACCACCATCGACGCGCTCACCCACACCGCCTGGCCGTACGTCGCGGCCGCCGGCGGCGCGCTGATCCTGATCGCCGGGATCCTCGCCGTCGTCTACGGCGCCGCCTGGCCCTCCATGGGCGGCCGCTACGAGCGCTCCGGCGCCCCGCGCGCCCGCCGGGCCAAGCCTGTCGACCCGGACCGCCCGGAGGACCTGTGGAAGGCCCTCGACCGCGGCGAGGACCCGACGGGCACCGCCTGACCCCGGGGTCATCGCCCACGGGCGAGTACGGGACAATGGAAACGAACGCCGTACGCCCTGCGTACGCATAGGCCATAAGCAACGAGGAGCAAGCCATGGCGGACAGCAGCCACGGACACACCCCGGCCGCCTGGACCGGTGTCATCATCGCCTTCATCGGGTTCATCGTCGCGGGCACCTTCATGGTGATGGTGAAGCCGGCCGGCTTCTGGGTCGGCATGGCTCTGCTCGCCATCGCCCCGATCGTCGGCGGCGCCATGAGCGCGGCCGGCCTCGGCAAGCCGAAGCGTGCCGAGCTGAAGCTGCCGGCCAAGGCGACCGCCCAGACGGTCGGCTCGGAGGCCTGACCGTCCCGGCATCGACCGTGTGAGGTGAAAGGGGCGGGGCGGCGACGGGATCGCCGCCCCGCCCCTTTCGCGCGTCCGGAAGGGCGGAGCGGGCGGCACCGGGGGAGAATCCACGGGTGACTGTCGACACGACCGACACCGCCCCCACCGCGCCCGCCGCACCCACGGCCAGGGCCGGCCTGCTGCGCCGGACCGCCGTCCCGCTCGGCGTCCTCGGCGGCGTCGCGGTCGCCTTCGCCTACGTCGGCGCCGTCGACCCGAACGAACCGGGCCACTACCCGGCCTGCCCCCTGCTGCGCGCGACCGGCCTGTACTGCCCCGGCTGCGGCGGACTGCGCAGCGCCCACGCGATCGTGCACGGCGACCTCACGGCGGCGCTCGGCGCCAACGCCCTCGCGGTCGCCGGCTACGCGCTCTTCGCGGTGCTCTGGACGGTGTGGGCGGTCCGCGCGGCGCGCGGCAGACCGCTCGGCGCCGGCCTGGGACGCGCCCATCTGTGGGTGCTCGGCACGGTCGTCCTGACCTTCACCGTCGTCCGGAACCTGCCCTTCGGTGGCTTCCTGCACCCTTGACGGACGGACCCGGCGGCTGTCCACGGAATGGGATCACCGTCAACCGGATGCGGAGCCTTCGCCCACCTCCGGATACCATCACAGTGACCAGTCGGTTGCCCAGTGAACTGTCAGAAGGGAGTCCGCTCGCGTGAGTGTGCTCGACGAGATCATCGACGGAGTCCGTGCCGACCTCGCGGAACGGCAGGCGCGCGTCAGCCTCGACGAGCTCAAGGAGCGCGCGGCCAAGGCTCCCGCGGCCAAGGACGGGGTCGCGGCCCTGCGCGGCGACGGCGTCAAGGTCATCTGCGAGGTCAAGCGGTCCAGCCCCTCCAAGGGCGCCCTCGCCATGATCGCCGACCCGGCCGCCCTCGCCGCGGACTACGAGGCGGGCGGCGCGGCCGTCATCTCGGTCCTGACCGAGCAGCGCCGGTTCGGCGGCTCCCTCGCCGACCTCGAAGCGGTCCGCGCCAAGGTCGACATCCCGGTCCTGCGCAAGGACTTCATCGTCACCTCGTACCAGCTGTGGGAGGCCCGCGCGTACGGCGCCGACCTCGCCCTGCTGATCGTGGCCGCCCTGGACCAGCCCGCCCTGGAGTCCCTCATCGAGCGCGCCGAGTCCATCGGCCTCACGCCGCTCGTCGAGGCGCACGACGAGGACGAGGTGGAGCGCGCGGTCGACGCCGGGGCCAAGGTCATCGGCGTCAACACCCGCAACCTCAAGGATCTCACCGTCGACCGCGGCACCTTCGAGCGCGTCGCCCCGGACATCCCGGACCACATCGTCAAGGTCGCCGAGTCCGGCGTGCGCGGCCCGCACGACCTGATCGCGTACGCCAACGCGGGCGCGGACGCCGTCCTCGTCGGCGAGTCCCTCGTCACCGGCCGCGACCCGAAGTCGGCCGTCTCCGACCTGGTCGCCGCGGGCGCCCACCCGGCCCTGCGCCACGGGCGGAGCTGACCCGACCCATGCCGATCTCCGCCCGCCTCGCCCCCGGCTGCCGCCCCCGCGGCTGCCGGGCTCCGGCGCGGCGCGTGCGGGGCCGCAGGGTGCGGTACCACATCGGCGCGGAGCCCGGCCAGATCAACGGCATGCGATGGCAAGCGCCCCTTCAGGGGGCGCGGAGCACGGCGCGAGCGACGACACCCAGCTGGTAGCCGAGTCACCACAGGCGCCCCACGGCGATGAGTCAGCATCCGATCCCACCGTGAGGTTCACGCATGCCCAGCGACTACTTCATCCCTGACCCGGACGGTCAGATCCCGAGCGCCGACGGCTACTTCGGCGCGTTCGGCGGCAAGTTCATCCCGGAGGCCCTCGTCGCCGCCGTGGACGAGGTCGCCGTCGAGTACGACAAGGCCAAGAACGACCCCGAGTTCGCCCGCGAGCTCGACGACCTCCTGGTCCACTACACCGGCCGCCCGAGCAGCCTCACCGAGGTGCCCCGGTTCGCCGAGCACGCCGGCGGCGCCCGGATCTTCCTCAAGCGCGAGGACCTGAACCACACCGGCTCGCACAAGATCAACAACGTGCTCGGCCAGGCCCTGCTCACCAAGCGCATGGGCAAGACCCGCGTCATCGCCGAGACCGGCGCGGGCCAGCACGGCGTCGCCACGGCCACGGCCTGCGCGCTGTTCGGCCTCGACTGCACCATCTACATGGGCGAGATCGACACCCAGCGCCAGGCCCTGAACGTGGCCCGGATGCGGATGCTGGGCGCCGAGGTCATCGCCGTGAAGTCCGGCAGCCGCACCCTCAAGGACGCCATCAACGAGGCGTTCCGCGACTGGGTCGCCAACGTGGACAGGACCCACTACCTGTTCGGCACGGTGGCCGGGCCGCACCCCTTCCCGGCCATGGTCCGCGACTTCCACCGGGTCATCGGTGTCGAGGCCCGCCGGCAGATCCTGGAGCGCGCCGGACGGCTGCCCGACGCGGCGATCGCCTGCGTCGGCGGCGGCTCGAACGCCATCGGCCTGTTCCACGCGTTCATCCCGGACGCCGACGTCCGCCTCGTCGGCTGCGAGCCGGCCGGCCACGGCATCGAGACCGGCGAGCACGCCGCGACGCTGAGCGCGGGCAACCCGGGCATCCTGCACGGCTCCCGCTCCTACGTCCTCCAGGACGAGGAGGGCCAGATCACCGAGCCTTACTCGATCTCGGCCGGTCTGGACTACCCCGGCATCGGCCCCGAGCACGCCTACCTCAAGGACAGCGGCCGCGGCGAGTACCGGGCGGTCACCGACGACGCGGCGATGCAGGCCCTGCGCCTGCTCTCCCGCACGGAGGGCATCATCCCGGCGATCGAGTCCGCGCACGCCCTCGCGGGTGCGCTGGAGGTCGGCAAGGAGCTGGGCAAGGACGGGCTGATCGTCGTCAACCTCTCCGGGCGCGGCGACAAGGACATGGACACGGCCGCGCGCTACTTCGGCCTGTACGACGAGGGCACCGACGCCGAGGTGGCGGCCGACTCCGCCGACCTCGCCGAGATCGAGGGGGACGCCAAGTGAGCGGCAACATCCAGCTGTTGAACGACACCCTGGCGAACGCCAGGGCCGAGGGCCGCGCCGCCCTCATCGCCTACCTGCCCGCGGGCTTCCCGTCCGTGGACGGCGGCATCGAGGCCGTCAAGGCCGCCTTCGACGGCGGCGCCGACGTCGTCGAGGTGGGCCTGCCGCACTCCGACCCCGTCCTCGACGGCCCGGTCATCCAGACCGCCGACGACATCGCGCTGCGCGGCGGCCTGAAGATCAAGGACGTCATGCGCACGGTGCGCGAGGCGCACGAGGCCACCGGCAAGCCGGTCCTCGTCATGACGTACTGGAACCCGATCTACATCTACGGCGTCGAGCGGTTCACGACCGAGCTCGCCGAGGCGGGCGGCGCGGGCTGCATCCTGCCCGACCTGCCGGTGCAGGAGTCCGCCGAATGGCGCCGGCACGCCGAGAAGAACGGCCTGGGGACGGTCTTCGTCGTCGCCCCCAGCAGCCGGGACGAGCGCCTGGTCACCATCACGGCGGCCGGTTCCGGCTTCGTCTACGCCGCGTCCCTGATGGGCGTCACCGGCACCCGCGAGTCCGTCGGCAACCAGGCGCAGGACCTCGTCCGCCGCACCAAGGCCACCACGGACCTGCCGGTCTGCGTCGGCCTCGGCGTCTCGAACGCCGTGCAGGCCAAGGAGGTCGCCGGCTTCGCGGACGGCGTCATCGTCGGCTCCGCGTTCGTGAAGCGGATCCTGGACGCCGAGGACGAGAAGGCGGGCCTCGCCGCCGTCCGCGAGCTCGCCGCCGAACTGGCCCAAGGGGTCAGGGGTAACGCTTAGTCACGTAACCCATATGGGTGGTATGTGGACCGGGGAGGCACGCTCGTGCCTCCCCGGTTCGTTGGCGCGGGTGTGAGTGAGAAGAACCGTGAGGGAAAGCGCGCGGCCCGCGAGCGGCTTGCCGTGGAGCGCGAGAAGCAGAAGGCCGCGGAGAAGCGGCGCCGGACACTGATCGTGGGCGCGGCCGTCGTCTGCGTGCTCGGCCTGGCCGCCGTGATCGGCGTCGTCGCGGCCAATTCCGGCGACGACAGTTCCAGCGACACGTCGGGCGAGGTCGTCCCCCCGAAGGGAGCGACCGGCAAGGACGACCTGGCGATCCCCGTCGGCAAGGACAGCGCCAAGTCGACGCTCACGGTGTGGGAGGACTTCCGCTGCCCCGCGTGCAAGTCCTTCGAGGACACGTACCGGCCGACGATCAACGAGCTGACCGACTCCGGAGCGCTGCGGGTCGAGTACCACACGGTCACCCTGATCGACGGGAACATGGGCGGCAGCGGCTCCCTGCACGCGGGGAACGCGGCGGCGTGCGCGCAGACCGCCGGCAAGTTCCGCGACTACCACGACGTGCTGTTCGAGAACCAGCCGGAGGAGACGGACGACGCCTTCGCCAAGAACAGCAAGCTGATCGAGCTCGCCGGGAAGGTCGACGGCCTCGTCACCGACACCTTCACGTCATGCGTCGACGACGGCACGCACAACAGCTGGATCGCCAAGTCCTACAAGGCGTTCCAGGACGCCGGCCACTCGGGCACGCCGACCGTCCTGCTCAACGGGAAGAACATCCTGGGCGACAACACCCTGACCCCGGACAAGCTGAAGAAGATGGTCGAGGACGCGAACAAGTCGTAATGGAGCCGTTGCCGGGCTGCCCGTCGTCCCCGTGGCCCGGCACGGTAGCGTCGACCCTGCCATGGAACTTGCCTACATTCCCAGCCCGTCGCGCGGGGTCATCCATCTCGGACCGATCCCGCTGCGCGGCTACGCGTTCTGCATCATCATCGGCGTCTTCGTGGCCGTCTGGCTCGGCAACAAGCGCTGGATCGCCCGCGGCGGGCGAGCGGGCACGGTCGCCGACATCGCGGTCTGGGCGGTGCCGTTCGGCCTGGTCGGCGGTCGGCTCTACCACGTGATCACGGACTACGAGCTGTACTTCAGCGCGGGCCGTGACTGGGTGGACGCCTTCAAGATCTGGGAGGGCGGCCTCGGCATCTGGGGCGCCATCGCGCTCGGCGCGGTCGGCGCCTGGATCGGCTGCCGCCGGCGCGGCATCCCGCTGCCGGCGTGGGCCGACGCCCTGGCACCCGGCATCGCCCTCGCGCAGGCCGTGGGCCGCTGGGGCAACTGGTTCAACCAGGAGCTGTACGGCCGCGAGACCGACGTGCCGTGGGCCCTGAAGATCACCTCGGACACGGACGGGCGGGTGCCGGGCCTCTACCACCCGACCTTCCTGTACGAGTCGCTGTGGTGCATCGGCGTCGCGCTGCTCGTCATCTGGGCGGACCGCAGGTTCAAGCTCGGGCACGGGCGGGCCTTCGCGCTGTACGTCGCGTCGTACTGCGCGGGCCGGTTCTGGATCGAGTACATGCGCGTCGACGACGCGCACCACATCCTCGGCCTGCGGCTGAACAACTGGACGGCGCTGCTGGTCTTCGTGCTCGCCGTGGTCTACCTGGTGGTGTCGGCGAAGGTGCGGCCGGGCCGCGAGGAGATCGTGGAGCCGGTCCCCGCCGGGGAGGCGCAGGAGGAATCCGCCGCGGCGGATGGTTCCGGCGACGGTGAGGATGACGGTGCCGTGAAGTTGGACAAGTCCGAGGACGCGGATACCGGGGCCAAGGACGAGGCCGGGGCCAAGAAGACCTGAGGGTTTGTGGTCGTACGGGGACGAGGGCGCTGAACCAGTTGGTTCGGCGCCCTCGCTTCGTGCAGAGGGCAGGACGTGCCGCCCGGGGCCGTCAGCCGACTGCGAGTCCGTTGTGGCTGGTCGCGCAGTTCCCCGCGCCCCCTGCAAGCCCACCCGGCCTGGAGGCCAGCGCCAGCGTCCGCTCTGCGGCCGCGACCACGGCCGCGTCCACGAAGCGGCCGTCCGGGAGTGCCAGCGCACCCGCGTCGGTGGCCGCCGCTGCGACGATCTCCTCGGCCGCCGTGATCTCGGCCGCCGTCGGGCGGAACGCCTCCTCGATCACCGGGAGCTGGCGCGGGTGGATCGCCGTGCGGCCCAGGAAGCCGAGGGCGCGGCCCTCGGCGCAGGAGCGGGCCAGGCCCGCCGTGTCCCGGACGTCCGGGTAGACGGACTGCGGCGGCGGAGGCAGCCGGGCCGCACGGGCGGCGACCACCGCGCGGCCGCGCACCCAGGCGAGGCCCGCCGCGTCCGCGATGCCGAGGTCGGCCCGGAGGTCCGCCTCGCCGAGCGCGATGCCGTGCACGGACGGGTGGGAGGCGATCGCGTAGGCCTGCTCGATGCCGAGGGCCGACTCCAGCAGGGCGTACAGAGGCGGCACTTCGACGGCCCAGTCGGCGACCCCGGCCAGGTCGGACGGGTCGTGGACCTTGGGCAGGCGCAGTGCGTCGAGGCCGGGGAGCGGGGCGAGGCGGCGTACCTCGTGCTCGGCGAGGGGGCCGTCGAGCGCGTTCACCCGGACGTGCACCGGCACGCCGTGCCGGTCGGCGAGCAGGTCGGCCGTCGCGTCGAGCGCGTACGCCTTGCGGTCGGGGGCGACCGCGTCCTCCAGGTCGACCAGCACCACGTCGGCGCCCGAGCCGAGGGCCTTGGCGACCACGTCGGGGCGGTCCCCCGGCACGTACAGCCAGGTGACCCGCACAGCATCCATGGTGCTCATACCGCACCAGCCTCCCTCAGCGCGGCGATGTCCGCCTCCGACAGACCCAGGCCGTGGAGGATCTCGTCGGTGTCCGCGCCGTGCGGGCGGCCCGTCCAGGCGATGGCGCCCGGGGTCTCGGAGAGGCGGAAGAGCACGTTCTGCATCTTCACCGTGCCGAAGTCGGGGTCGGGGACCTCGGTGACCGAGTCCAGGGCCCGGTACTGCTCGTCGCGCAGCACGTCCCGGATGTCGTAGATCGGGGCGATGGCCGCCTCCGCCTTCTCGAAGGCCGTCACCACCTCGTCCCGGGTGTGGGCCGCGATCCAGCTGCCGACCGCCTCGTCCAGCTCGTCCGCGTGACCGGCCCGGCCCGAGCCCGTCGCGAACCACTCCTCGTCGATGAACTCGGGGCGGCCCACCAGGCGCATCACCCGCTCCGCGATCGACTGGGCCGAGGTGGAGACGGCGACCCACTTGCCGTCGCCGGTGCGGTACGTGTTGCGGGGCGCGTTGTTCGTGGAGCGGTTGCCGGTGCGCGGCTGGACGTAGCCGAGCTGGTCGTACCAGGTGGCCTGCGGGCCGAGGATCGCCAGCATCGGCTCGATGATCGCCATGTCGACGACCTGGCCGCGGCCCGTCGCGTCCCGGCCGCGCAGGGCCGCCATCACCGCGTACGAGGTGGCCAGGGCCGCGATGGAGTCGGCCAGTCCGAACGGCGGCAGCGTCGGCGGTCCGTCGGGCTGCCCGGTGATCGCGGCGAACCCGCTCATCGCCTCGGCGAGCGTGCCGAACCCGGGGCGGTGCGCGTACGGGCCGAACTGGCCGAAGCCGGTGATCCGGGCCAGCACGAGGCGGGGGTTGGCGGCGCTCAGCTCGTCCCAGCCGAGGCCCCACTTCTCCAGGGTGCCGGGGCGGAAGTTCTCGATGACGACGTCCGCGTCCGCCACGAGCCGGAGCAGGACGTCACGGCCGCCGGGGGAGGAGAGGTCGAGCGTGAGGTTCTTCTTGTTGCGGCCGAGCGTCTTCCACCACAGGCCGACGCCGTCCTTCGACGGGCCGTGGCCGCGGGACGGGTCGGGCCTGCGCGGGTGCTCGACCTTGACGACCTCGGCGCCGAAGTCACCGAGCATCGTGGCGCACAGCGGGCCCGCGAAGAGGGTGGCCAGGTCGAGGACGCGCAGTCCGGTCAACGGGCCCTGCGGTGGGATTGATCGAGGGGTCGTCATGTGCGGGCCTCCAGGGTGAGCCGGGCCAGTTCGTCGAAGCCGATGCCGTCGAAGCCGGCCACCGTCGTGGCGAGCCGGTTCTTCAGCGGAGCCGTCCACCGCTCGCCCAGCGCGTCCGGGTGCCCGGCGAGCAGGCCGGCGATCGAGCCCGCCGTCGCCCCGTTGGAGTCGGTGTCCCAGCCGCCGCTCACCGCACGGCAGACGGAGCCCGAGAAGTCGCCGTCGGCGTGCGTGAGGGCGGCGGCCAGCAGCGCGGCGTTCGGCAGTACGTGCACCCAGTGGTGGTCGGCGTACTCGGCGTGCAGGGCGTCGACGACGGTGTCGAAGTCCTCGTGCGCACGGGCCAGTTCGACGCCGGTCCGGACGGCCCGCGCGTAGCGCGAGCGGGGCGGTACGACGGTCAGGCCCGCCTCGATCGCACCGTGCACGTCCACCGTGCCGGAGGCGGCGGCCGCGACGGCGGCGGCCGTGAACATCGCCCCGTACACGCCGTTGGCGGTGTGGGTCAGCACGGCGTCGCGGTGGGCCTGCTCCGCGGCGCGCGCCGGGTCGCCCGGGTTGGTCCAGCCGAAGACGTCGGCGCGGATCTGCGCGCCGATCCACTCCCGGAACGGGTTGCGGTGCACGGCCGCCGCGGGCGGCTCCAGGCCGTCGAGCAGATTGCGGTACGCGACCCGCTCGGCGGTGAAGGTGCGGCCTGCGGGCAGCTCGTCGAGCCAGAGCCGCGCCACGTCCTGCGTGGTGAAGCCGGGGCCGTACCGCTGGAGCAGCAGCAGGGCGAGCAGCGGGTAGTTGAGGTCGTCGTCCTCCGGCATCCCGTCGATGTTCTCGGCGAGCGAGGTGGGCGCGCTGCGCCTGTTCCACGGGTACGCGGCGGCGAGTTCCGGGTCGAGGCCGATCTCCGTGAACCAGCCGGCGAGCGGCCAGTTGCCGGTCGACCGGGCGAGGGCGCGGATGCCGGCGAGGGGCAGCTTCTCGACCGGCTTGCCGAGGAGACAGCCGGCGGCCCGGCCCAGCCACGCCGCGTGCAGGGCGTCGTACGAGGCGGGGCGCGGCCTGCCGGCGTGGTGCGGCCAGGTCGCCCTGATCGCGGCCGGATCGGTGGGCTCGTCGGCGGCGAGCGGCGACGGCAGCGCCGCCAGCTCGTCGAGCAACTCCCCGGCCAGCGCCCGCAGTTCGGGCGTCGCCGGTGTCGCCGACGCCCCGGCCCGGTCCGGCGCCAGATGGCCGCCCGCGGCCACCCAGCGCCGCTCGACCGCACCGACCGCCGCCGCGTCGCGGCCGTCCTGGGCCGCCTGCCGCAGCTCGTGGCCGATCAGGTCCTCGGCCTGGACCCAGGTCAGACGCAGCATCACAGCCCCGCGACCGACGCGAACGCGGCCTCGTGGGCGCGGCGGCGCTCCAGGTCGCGGCCGTACACCTCGCGCGTGACCCGCGCGAGCGACGTCGCGGGGCCGTGCAGATCCAGCTTGCTGGCCCGCGCGATCTCGGCGCTCCACTCCTTGGGCACCGCGCCCTCCCCGTACAGCGCCCCCACGATCGCGCCGCTCATCGTGGCGATCGAGTCGCAGTCGCGGCCGTAGTTGACCGAGCCGAGCACCGTGTGCCGGAAGTCGCCGCGGCCCACGAGCAGCATGCCGAGCGCGACCGGGAGCTCCTCGATGGAGTGCAGCCGCGAGGGGCGGCGGGCGCCCAGCGACGGCTTGCGGTACTCCGGGCCGACCGTGTCGAAGGGGGCCACCGCCTCGCGCAGCGGCTTGAGTGCGTCCTCGAAGTCGTCGTACCGGGCGGCCACTTCGCAGACCGCCTCGATCGCCGCCTTCGTGCCGTCCTTGGCCAGCTCCAGCACGTCGTCGACGACCGACTCGGGCGTGGCACCCGGCTTGTACGCCGCCGCGACCGCCGCCGCGAACACTCCGGCGGCCTCGCGGCCGTACGAGCTCTGGTGCGCGCCGGCCACGTCCAGGGCCTCTTCGTACGCCTTGAGCGGGTTGCCCGCGTTGACCGCGCCGACCGGCGCCATGTACATCGCCGCACCGCAGTTGACGATGTTGCCGACGCCCGCCTCGCGCGGGTCGACGTGCCCGTAGTGGATGCGGGCGACGATCCACTTCTCGGCGAGGAAGATCCGCTGGAGGGGGAGGGCCTCCGCCTCCAGCTCCGGGATCCAGCGCGGTGTCGTGATCAGGTCGGGGACCAGGTGGTCGGCGACGGAGTACGCGTCGAGGTGGTCGCGGACCTTCTCGTAGACGCGGACCAGCGCGTGCGTCATGAGGGTGTCGTCGGTGACGTGCCCGTCGCCCTTGTGGTACGGCGCGATCGGGCGGGCGGTCTTCCAGTCGTCCTTGTAGAACGGCTCCACGATGCCGCGGACCCGGCCGCCGTGCCGCTCCGCGATGGCCTCAGGCGTCCAGCCCTCGACCGGTCCGCCCAGCGCGTCGCCCACGGCCGCGCCGACCAGGGCGCCGGTGGTGCGGTCTTCCAGTGAAACGGTGCTCATGCCGAAGTTCCTTCCGTGGCGGGGGAGTTCGAGGTGGTGCGGGCGAGCCGGTCGGCCAGCTCGGTGAGGTCGGTGCCGGCCAGCCGCGGCAGGGCGCAGCCCGCGAGGGTCCGGCAGGCGTCCCGCCAGGTCTGCGGCAGGGCCTCCGCGCCGCCGAGCGCGCCGGTCAGCGCGCCGGCCAGGGCGGGGGCGCTGTCCGCGACGCGGGAGAGGCAGGCCGCGGTGGGCACCGCCTCGGTGACGGCGCCCGCGGCGGCCGTCGCCACGGCGAGCGCCACGGGCACGGTCTCGGCCGCCGCGATGCCGTAGCTGTAGACGTGGTCGACGATCTCGTGCTCCAGGACGGGCACGAGGGCGAACGCGTTGCCCGGCAGGCCCGGGCGGGCCGCGGCCGTGGTGCGGCCGAGCTCCACCGCGCGGTGCGCGTTGCGGTGGATCTCCGTGCCGGGCGGGAGCTGGGCGAGCGCCGCGTCCACGCAGGCGTCGACGGGGGACCCGCCGAGCGCCGCGGCGATCGCCGCCGCCATCGCCCGCGCGCCGTGCACGCCGTCGCCGTCCTGGGTGTAGCGGGCGTCGAACTCGGCCAGTTCCGCGGCGAGTTCGGGCTCGCCGGGGTGGACGATCGCAAGCACGGCGGCCCGTACGCAGGCGGCGTCGTCGAAGTAGTGCGGGTTGTCGTGGCCGGTCGCGGGCGGGCGCAGGCCCGCCGCGAGGTTGCCGAGGCCCGCGCGTACGGAGATCCGGGCGCGCAGCGGGATCCGGGCGGACTCGATCTCGTCGGCGCGGGCCGCCGCCGCGGCGATCTCGTCGGCCAGGGTGTTCCAGGCGAGGGCGAGGGCCGAGCGGACGCGCTGGTCAGGGGGGAGGTCGCCGAGGCCGTCGGCGTAGGCGTCGAGCACGGCGTGCGCGGTGAACGCGGCCCACTCGGCGTCGTCGGACGGGCCGAGGCGCAGCGGCTCCGGCGGCTGGTTCAGGGCGATCGGGACGGGGAGGGTGGTCGTCGCGTTCTGTTCGGCGAACGTGTCCAGTTCGCGGGTGAGGCGGCGGGTCCAGTCAGGGAGGCGGGCCGCGCGGTGTCGTCCCGACGGCCACCCGGCCGCGTCTCCCGCGGCGATTCCCAGGAGGAGGCCCTCGATGCGGGTGGGGGGTGCCGTTGCCGGGGCTGGTGCTGTTGCGGCGGATGGTGCTGCGGTCGCGGGGCTCTGCCCCGGGCCCCGCTCCTCAATCGCCGGAGGGGCTTGGTGTGCGCGGGTGTCTGCCGTGCGCGGGTTCGCCCCCGGGGGTTGTCCGTTTCTCATGCGACCGCTCCCGTTCGGTCCGGTGGGGGTGGGGTCAGGCAGTCCGCCACGTCCAGGACGTGGCGGCCCGCCATGGAGGGGAGGCAGCTGCCCCGGACCGGGCCGATCGCCGAGGCCCAGGCCCCGGGGATCGCCGTCTCGCCGCACAGGGCTCCCGCCAGGGCGCCCGCGACCGCCGCCGTGGTGTCCGCGTCGCGGCCCATGTTGACCGCGGTGAGGACCGATTCGCGGAAGTCGCCGCGGGCCACCGCGAACGCGCCGAACGCCAGGCCGACCGCCTCGGGCGCCAGGTCCGTCCACGGGTAGCCGCCGATCACGACCGCCTTGCGGACCGCGCGCTCCATGGAGAGCTGGGTGCCGTCGGGGTCGCGGCGGGCCAGCCGGGCCGCCGACACCGCGCGGTGCAGGGAGCGCGCCGTCCAGGAGTCGTCGGGCACCACGGACAGCGCGGCCTGCACGACCGCGTCCGGGTTGTGGCTGACCATCGCGGCCGCCACTCCCGCGGCCACCGCCCGGCCGCCGTGGATGCCCTCGCCGTCGTGCGACACGGTGCCGTCGATCGCGACGAGCCGGGCCGCCTCGGCGGGCCGCCCGGCCGCGTGGACCCCGAAGGGCGCCGCGCGCATGGCGAGTCCGTCGCTCCAGGCGTGGCGGTGCTGGGCGGAGATGGGGGCGGCGAGGCCGCGGCGGAGGTTCTCCAGGGTGCCGCGCTCGCTGAAGCCCGCACCCTTGAACGGGCCCTCGTCGCGGTCGGCGATCCAGGTGTGCCAGGCCGACTCGACGTGCTCGACCGTCAGGGCGGCGCCGTGCTCCGCGAGCAGCAGGCCGGAGAAGATCGCGTACTCGGTGTCGTCCGTGCCGGCCGGGTCGGCGGAGACGAACCCCTCGATGCGGCCCCACCGTTCGCGGATCTGGGACGGCTTCATGTTCTCGGCGGGCGCGCCGAGCGCGTCGCCGACGGCGAGTCCGAGGAGCGCGCCGCGGGCGCGGTCCCGCAGGGAGATCATGCCCGGCGGCTGGGGGCACGGGACCGTGCGGAGTCTGCGGGGGCCCGCGGTGCCGTCCGCGGGAGGATCCGGGTCGACGCTGACGCTCATGGTGTGCTCGTGCTCTTTTCTGGGGTTGTGCGTGGGGCTCGCGCCCGGTTCAGCGCTGGTAGCGGTCGAGGATGCGGTTGCCGTCGCCCGCGAGCCGCTTGCGGAGTTCGGCGACGCCGAACGCGCCGTTGTAGTACTCCTGGTAGGCCGGAGTGGCGATCTTGTCCTTCCACTCCGCGTAGCCGCGCACCCCGAGCACGGGGGACGGGCGCAGCGCCGCCGCTATGTCGGCGCCGGTCTTCCAGCCGTACTCGTCCGTGGTGAGTGACGGGTCCTTGAGGGCCTTGGTGCTCGTGGGCAACAGCCAGTCGCCGCGCGCCAGTTGCACCTGGTGCTCGGCCTGGGTGAGGTACGCGATGAAGTCGGCCGCCTGCTGTTTGTGCCGGCTGTCCTGGGACACCGAGAGGGTCTGCGGGGCGGTGCCCTGCGCCGATCCGCCGGCGCCGGACGGCATCGGCAGGACCGACCACTCGAAGCCCTCGGGCGCCTGCTGCCGCACCTGCTGGCGGTAGGAGAAGTTGAGCGGCAGCATGGCGTAGCGGCCCGCGAAGAAGCCGGGCAGGGTGTCCGAACCCGACATGCCCAGGCCGGACTTGGGGGCGGTGCGGTCCTTGTTGACCTGCCGGTTGATGAGCTGCGCCACCGCGGAGTCCGCGGCGCCGTACCGGATGTCGTTCTTGCCGTCGGCGTCCTTGTAGAAGATCCGGCCGCCGGTCGACAGGGACAGGTTCACCGACTGGCTCACCGGTTCCTTCATCGACCAGGCGACGCCGTACTGATCGGTCCTGCCGTCCTTGTCCTTGTCCCGCGTCAGCTTCTTGCTGACGCGCTCGAACTCGTCCCAGGACCACGGGTGTTCGGCCGTCGGGATGCGGACGCCGGCCGCCTTGAGCAGCTTGGTGTCGGCGATGAGGACCCGCGGCTCCTGGAGGAAGGGGACGCCGTACGTCTTCCCCTCGTACGCCGTGGTGTCCCACGACGCCTTCGGGATGTCCGCCTTCAGGGACGCGGGCAGGTACGGGGAGAGGTCGGCGAGGTAGCCGCCGTTGGCGAAGTCCGTGAGGTCGGAGGCGTCGTCGTGGAAGATGTCCGGCGCCTCACCGCCCTCGAAGGAGGTGAGGAGCTGGTCGTGGATGTTGTCCCAGCTCCCCTGCACGTACTTGACCTTGACGTGGGGGTGGGTGTCGTTCCACTGCTTCACCAGCGCCTTGTTGGCGTCGACGGACTCCTTCTGCCAGGCGAGGCTGAGGAATTCGAGGGTGACCGTGCCGTCGGCGGCGTCGGAGTCCGGGCCGCCGCAGCCCGCGACGAGGGCGAGGGAGAGGGCCGCGGCGGCGCTCGCGACGATTCGGCGGGTGCGCATCAGCCCTTCACCGCCCCGCTGAGCATGCCGCCCACGAGCCGGCGCTGGAGCAGCGCGAAGAAGACGAGGCTGGGGATCGTGGCGAGGACCGAGGCGGCCGCGAGCGGGCCCAGGTCGGCGACGCCCTCGGCGCCGAGGAAGCGGGTGAGGATGACCGACATCGTCTGGTTCTCCGGGGACTTGAGGAGGACGAGGGCGAAGAAGAACTCGTTCCAGGCCGTCACGAAGCTGAACATCAGGGTCGCCACCAGGCCGGGTGCCAGCAGCGGCAGCACCACGCCGGTGAGCGTGCGCAGCCGGCCCGCGCCGTCCATCGCCGCGGCCTCCTCCAGGGAGCGCGGCACCGACTTGACGTAGCCCTGGAGCATCCAGAGGGAGAAGGGCAGGTTCCAGACGACGTACACGATGATCAGGCCGAGCAGGCTGTCGATCATGTGCAGGTTCTTCAGGACCAGGAACAGCGGGATGATCACCAGGACGAACGGGAACATCTGGCTGACCAGGATCCAGACCGTGCCCGCCTGGCTGACCCGCGACCGGTACCGGACCATCACGTACGCCGCGGGGACCGCGATCGCCACCGAGATCACCGAGGCGCTGACCGCGACGACCAGGCTGTTGAGCGCCGAGTGGAGCAGCGGCTGCGCGTCGAAGGCCGCCCGGTAGTTGTCCAGGCTCGGGTGCCGGGGCAGCCACGTCGGATCGATCGAGCCGAGCTCCTGCGGGGACTTGAACGACGTCGAGACCAGCCACAGGAGCGGGAAGGCCAGGAAGACCAGGTAGCCGAGGAGCGCCAGGTACTGGCCCGCCCGGCCCGCGGCGCGGGGGAGTGCGGTGCTCGCGCTCATGCGGTGTCCTCCTTGAGCTTGTTGCGCAGGAACAGCGTCAGCAGCACGGCGATCACCGCGACCATGACGAGCCCCATCGCGGCGGCGTAGCCGAACTGGCCGTACTTGAAGGCCTCTTCGTAGGCGAAGAGCATCGGCAGCCGGGTCTGGCCGCCGGGGCCGCCCTGCGTGAGGACGTAGACCAGGCCGAAGGAATTGAAGTTCCAGATGAAGTTGAGCGCGGTGACGGCCAGGACCACCGGCTTCAGCGCCGGCCAGGTGACCGTCGTGAAGCGCCGCCACAGTCCCGCACCGTCCAGCTGGGCGGCCTCGCGCAGCTCGTGCGGCACGTTCTGCAGTCCGGCCAGCAGCACCACCGTGGTCTGCGGCATGCCCGCCCAGACGCCGACCACGATGACCGCGGGCAGCGCGTAGGACAGGTCCGCGAGCCAGTCGACGTTCTCGTGGAGGACACCGAGCTGGGTCAGCGTCTTGTTCAGGATGCCCGCGTCCGAGTGGTAGACGAGCCGCCACATGATGCCGACGACGACCTCGGGCATCGCCCACGGGACGAGCGCGAGCGTGCGGGCCAGCCAGCGGAAGCGCAGGTTCTGGTTGAGCAGCAGGGCGAGGCCGAGCGCGAGCACGAACTGCAGTGCCGTCACGCACACCGCCCAGACGAGCCCGATCCGGAACGACTCCCAGAACAGCGAGTCGTGGCGCAGGTCCAGGAAGTTGTCCGCGCCGACGAACTGCGTGGGCGACGTGCGGCCCGCCTGCGAGTCGGTGAACGCCAGCGCGACTCCGTACAGGAGCGGACCCACGCTGAGGACCAGGATCGGGATCAGGGCGGGCAGCAGCAGGAACCACGCGCCCCGGTCCAGGCCCAGCGCGCGCTTGCGCTGTCCCGGCGTACGGGGCGGCGGTGTGCCGCGGTCGCCCGGGACGGCTCTGTCCCGGGAGGCGGTGAGACTCATGGTGCGAACCTCGTGACTCTCAACTGTCGGTCGCCGCCGGGCCGGTGGAGGCGCGGACGACGAGGCGGGGAGGGGCGGTGGTGCTGCTGGGCGTGGCGGCCCCCGGCGTGTCCAGACGCCGGAGCAGGAGATCGGCGGCGCGCCGGCCGCGCTCGGTGGAGCCCAGGTCGACGCTGGTCAGCGGGGGCCAGCCGGCCTGCGCGAGCACGCTGTCGTCCATCCCTGCGACGGCGACGTCCTCGGGTATCCGCAGGCCGCGGGCGTGCAGGGCGCGGGCGGCGCCGAGCGCCAGCTGGTCGTTGGCGCAGAAGACGGCGTCGGGCCGGGCGGCCAGCAGCCGGTCGGTGGCCTCGGCCCCCGACTCGATGCCGAAGTCGGTGTGCACGACGAGGCCGGGGTCGTACACGAGGCCGCAGTCGTCGAGGGCGGCCCGGTAGCCCGCGTCGCGGTTGCCGCCGGGGACCGTGTCCGAGGGGCCGTTGACGAAGGCGATCCGGCGGCGCCCGGTCTCGTGCAGGTGCCGTACGGCGAGCGCGGCACCCGCGACCGAGTCGGCACGCACGCTGTCCACCGGGACTCCGTCGGGCAGCGAACCTATGACCACGACCGGGCCCGCCGCGGTGCGCAGCGCCTCGACGTGGGCGTCGGTGATGCGGATGGGGCAGATGATCAGGCCGTCGCTGGTGCGGTCGCCGAGGCTGCGCAGCACGGCCAGCTCGTCCTCGACGACGGCGTCCGTGGAGTGCAGCAGCAGCCGGTAGCCGGCGGCCTTCGTGACGGCCTGGATGGCGCGGACCATCGCCACGTACACCGGGTTGCCGATGTCGGGCATCGCGAAGGTGAGCTGCCGGGTGCGGCCGCCCTTCAGGGAGCGGGCCACGGCGTTCGGCACGTAGCCCAGCTCGGCGGCGGCCCGCTCGACCCGCTCGACGGTGTCGCGGCGGGCCCCCACGCCGTTCAGGACCCGCGAGACCGAGGCGATCGAGACACCCGCGCGCTCGGCGATGGAGAAGATCGTCGGCTGACCCGCGCCCATCCTTTTACCCCCATGCATCCGTGAAAGGTCCGCTTGCTGTAAACGTTTCCCGCAACTGGAAACGTTTACGGATGTTGCAGCCATGTTTCCCAGGCCGTCAACGGACCGATCACGTGATCCATCTCACGGGTGAGTTCGGGAAGGTCCAGGTCAGCCTCCGCCGTGGTCGTTGCGCAGGGCGCAAAACCGCAGGTAAGTACGGCCTTCCTTGCTAGCGGCGGTGATTCTTCGCGCGTAATTTCGAGGGCGTAGGAAGCGACACCGCACACCAGGGGACGGGGATCACCGGCATGGCCATCATCGAGACCGAGGCGACACTCCACGACGCGCACCGGGACAACCACACCCACCGCGACGTCAACGGGGGCTGGCTGCGCCCGGCGGTGTTCGGTGCCATGGACGGACTCGTCTCCAACTTCGCGCTCATGGCCGGTGTCGCGGGCGGCGCCGTCTCGCAGCAGACCGTGATCATCACCGGTCTGTCGGGACTGGCCGCGGGCGCCTTCTCCATGGCCGCGGGCGAGTACACCTCCGTCGCCTCCCAGCGCGAGCTGGTCGAGGCCGAACTGGACGTCGAGCGCCGGGAGCTGAGGAAGCACCCGGCCGACGAGGAGCGCGAGCTCGCCGAGCTGTACGCGTCCCGCGGCGTCGAGCCCGAGCTGGCCCGCGAGGTCGCCCGGCAGCTGTCCAAGGATCCCGAGCAGGCCCTGGAGATCCACGCCCGCGAGGAGCTCGGCATCGACCCGGGCGATCTGCCGTCGCCGACCGTGGCCGCCGTCTCCTCCTTCGGGGCGTTCGCGCTCGGCGCGCTGATCCCCGTCCTGCCCTATCTGCTCGGAGCCAGCGCGCTGTGGCCGGCCGTGATCCTGGCGCTCATCGGGCTCTTCGCGTGCGGCGCCGTGGTGGCCAAGGTGACGGCGCGGTCGTGGTGGTTCAGCGGATTGCGGCAGTTGGCCCTCGGTGGCGCCGCGGCGGGTGTGACGTATCTCCTGGGCAGCATCTTCGGCACGGCGATAGGTTGACGGCCCGCCGGTCACGGCCGGATGATGGCTATACAGGGCCTTGCATAAGTAGTCGTTACTGGACGGTTTCGATTACTTGACCACGGGGCATGAGCCGTAAGCGCTGTGGGCAATGAGGCCCGCGGCGCACACCCGCAGCACCCCGCCCCCCGGTCATCGATCTGCCCGGCGAGGCCTCTTCCGCCGCCACCCGCGGTGTCCGCATGTTGGAACGAAGTATCCGGTTCCCGAGAATCGCTCCATCATGTAACCTGCACGAAATTTTGCCGCAGCACGTATTTCGCAGAGGGCCAACGTCGTCCCTCGGCATGCACCTTTGCCACGACGACGACGGGAGAGCCGATGCGTACGCCGCGCCAGCCGTCCCAGCATTCCAACAGCGGCCAGAACTGGTCGCACATGGATGCTCGCCCTGCCGCCCAGGGCATGTACGACCCGCGCAACGAGCACGACGCCTGTGGCGTCGGCTTCGTGGCCACCCTCACCGGTGAGGCGAGCCACACGCTGGTCGAGCAGGCGCTCACAGTCCTGCGCAACCTGGAGCACCGCGGTGCCACCGGCTCCGAGCCCGACTCGGGTGACGGCGCCGGCATCCTGTCCCAGGTTCCGGACGCGTTCCTGCGCGAGGCGGTCGACTTCGACCTGCCCGAGGCCGGTGCGTACGCCGTCGGTATCGCCTTCCTGCCCGGTGCTGACGCCACCGAGGAGGCCGAAAGCGCGGTCTCGCAGATCGAGACGATCGCCGCCGAAGAGGGCCTGGACGTCCTCGGCTGGCGCGAGGTCCCGGTCGCCCCCGAACTGCTCGGCGCCACCGCCCGCTCGACCATGCCGGCCTTCCGGCAGGTCTTCGTGGCCGACGGCGCGTCGAAGGACATCGTCCTCGACCGCAAGGCGTTCGTGCTGCGCAAGCGTGCCGAGCGCGAGGCCGGGGTGTACTTCCCCTCGCTCTCCGCCCGCACCATCGTCTACAAGGGCATGCTGACCACCGGCCAGCTGGAGCCCTTCTTCCCCGACCTGTCCGACCGCCGCTTCGCGTCGGCCGTCGCGCTCGTCCACTCGCGCTTCTCCACGAACACGTTCCCGTCGTGGCCGCTCGCGCACCCCTACCGCTTCGTCGCGCACAACGGTGAGATCAACACCGTCAAGGGCAACCGCAACTGGATGCGGGCCCGCGAGTCGCAGCTCGCCTCCGAGCTGTTCGGCACGGAGAAGCTGGAGCGGATCTTCCCGATCTGTACGCCGGACGCCTCGGACTCCGCGTCCTTCGACGAGGTGCTCGAACTGCTGCACCTCGGTGGGCGTTCGCTTCCGCACAGCGTCCTGATGATGATTCCGGAGGCGTGGGAGAACCACGACTCCATGGACCCGGCCCGGCGCGCCTTCTACCAGTACCACTCCACGATGATGGAGCCCTGGGACGGCCCGGCCTGTGTCACCTTCACCGACGGCACCCAGGTCGGCGCCGTTCTCGACCGCAACGGTCTGCGCCCCGGCCGGTACTGGGTCACCGACGACGGCCTCGTCGTCCTCGGCTCCGAGGTCGGCGTCCTGGACATCGACCCGGCGAAGGTCGTCCGCAAGGGCCGCCTCCAGCCCGGCAAGATGTTCCTCGTCGACACCGCCGAGCACCGCATCATCGAGGACGACGAGATCAAGGCCGGCCTCTCCGCGGAGCAGCCGTACGCCGACTGGCTCGAAGCCGGTGAGATCGAGCTCTCCGACCTGCCCGAGCGCGAGCACATCGTGCACACGCACGCCTCCGTCACGCGCCGCCAGCAGACCTTCGGCTACACCGAGGAAGAGCTGCGCATCATCCTCGCGCCGATGGCCAAGGCCGGTGCCGAGCCGATCGGTTCAATGGGCACGGACACCCCGATCGCGGCTCTCTCGCAGCGCCCGCGCCTGCTCTTCGACTACTTCACCCAGCTGTTCGCGCAGGTCACGAACCCGCCGCTGGACGCGATCCGCGAGGAGCTCGTCACCTCGCTGCGCTCCTCGCTCGGCCCGGGCAGCAACCTGCTGGAGCCGACGGCCGCTTCCTGCCGGTCCGTGACCCTGCCGTTCCCGGTCATCGACAACGACGAGCTGGCCAAGCTCATCCACATCAACGCCGACGGCGACATGCCCGGCATGAAGGCCGTGACCCTGTCCGGCCTGTACCGGGTCTCCGGCGGCGGCGACGCGCTCGCCGCCCGCATCGAGGAGATCTGCGCCGAGGCCGACGCCGCCCTGGAGGCCGGCGCCCGGCTGATCGTCCTCTCGGACCGGCACTCGGACGCCGAGCACGCGCCGATCCCGTCGCTGCTGCTCACCGCGGCCGTCCACCACCACCTCATCCGCACGAAGCAGCGCACCGAGGTGGGCCTGCTCGTCGAGGCCGGTGACGTGCGCGAGGTGCACCACGTCGCGCTGCTGATCGGCTTCGGTGCCGCGGCCGTCAACCCGTACCTGGCGATGGAGTCGGTCGAGGACCTGGTCCGCGCCGGCACGTTCCTGCCGGCCGACGAGGACGGCGGCGCCGAGACGGCGATCCGCAACCTGATCTACGCGCTCGGCAAGGGCGTCCTCAAGGTCATGTCCAAGATGGGCATCTCGACCGTCGCCTCCTACCGCGGCGCGCAGGTCTTCGAGGCCGTCGGCCTCGACGAGGCCTTCGTCGAGAAGTACTTCAACGGCACGGCCACCAAGATCGGCGGCGCCGGTCTCGACGTCATCGCCGAGGAGGTCGCCGCCCGGCACGCCAAGGCGTACCCCGCCTCCGGCATCGCCCCCGCGCACCGTGCCCTCGACATCGGCGGCGAGTACCAGTGGCGCCGCGAGGGCGAGCCGCACCTGTTCGACCCGGAGACGGTCTTCCGCCTCCAGCACGCGACGCGCTCGCGCCGCTACGACATCTTCAAGAAGTACACGGGCCGGGTGAACGAGCAGTCGGAGCGTCTGATGACGCTGCGCGGCCTGTTCGGCTTCAAGAGCGACCGCGAGCCCATCTCGATCGACGAGGTCGAGTCGGTCTCCGAGATCGTCAAGCGGTTCTCGACCGGCGCCATGTCGTACGGCTCCATCTCGCGCGAGGCCCACGAGACCCTCGCCATCGCCATGAACCAGCTGGGCGGCAAGTCCAACACCGGTGAGGGCGGCGAGGACCCGGAGCGCCTGTACGACCCGGCGCGCCGCTCGTCGATCAAGCAGGTCGCCTCCGGCCGCTTCGGCGTGACCTCGGAGTACCTGGTCAACGCCGACGACATCCAGATCAAGATGGCCCAGGGCGCCAAGCCCGGCGAGGGCGGCCAGCTGCCCGGCCACAAGGTCTACCCGTGGGTCGCCAAGACGCGTCACTCGACGCCGGGCGTGGGCCTCATCTCCCCGCCGCCGCACCACGACATCTACTCCATCGAGGACCTGGCCCAGCTGATCCACGACCTCAAGAACGCCAACCCGTCGGCCCGCATCCACGTGAAGCTGGTCTCCGAGGTCGGCGTGGGCACGGTCGCCGCGGGTGTCTCCAAGGCGCACGCGGACGTCGTCCTCATCTCGGGTCACGACGGCGGCACGGGCGCCTCGCCGCTCACGTCGCTGAAGCACGCGGGCGGTCCCTGGGAGCTCGGCCTCGCCGAGACCCAGCAGACGCTGCTGCTCAACGGCCTGCGCGACCGCATCGTCGTGCAGACCGACGGCCAGCTGAAGACCGGCCGCGACGTCATCATCGCCGCGCTCCTCGGCGCCGAGGAGTTCGGTTTCGCGACCGCGCCGCTCGTCGTCTCCGGCTGCGTCATGATGCGCGTCTGCCACCTGGACACCTGCCCGGTCGGCATCGCCACGCAGAACCCGACGCTGCGCGACCGGTTCGCGGGCAAGCCCGAGTTCATCGTGAACTTCTTCGAGTTCATCGCCGAAGAGGTCCGCGAGCTCCTCGCGGAGCTGGGCTTCCGCTCCATCGAGGAGGCCGTCGGCCACGCCGAACTCCTCGACACCGAGCGGGCCGTGGACCACTGGAAGGCGCAGGGCCTCGACCTGGAGCCGCTCTTCTACGTCCCCGAGCTGCCGGACGGCGCCGTCCGCCACCAGCTGATCACGCAGGACCACGGCCTGGAGAAGGCGCTCGACAACGAGCTGATCAAGCTCGCCGCCGACGCCCTCGCCGCCGGTGACCAGGCCGACGCCCAGCCGGTGCGCGCCCAGGTCGCCATCCGCAACATCAACCGCACGGTCGGCACGATGCTCGGCCACGAGGTGACGAAGAAGTTCGGCGGGGCGGGTCTGCCCGACGACACGATCGACATCACCTTCACGGGCTCGGCGGGCCAGTCGTTCGGCGCGTTCGTGCCGCGCGGTGTGACGCTGCGCCTGGAGGGCGACGCCAACGACTACGTCGGCAAGGGCCTCTCCGGCGGCCGGATCATCGTCCGCCCGGACCGCGGCGCCGACCACCTCGCCGAGTACTCGACGATCGCCGGCAACACCATCGCGTACGGCGCGACGGGCGGCGAGCTGTTCCTGCGCGGCCGCACCGGCGAGCGCTTCTGCGTCCGCAACTCCGGTGCCACGGTCGTCTCGGAGGGCGTGGGCGACCACGGCTGCGAGTACATGACCGGCGGTCACGCGGTGGTCCTCGGCGAGACGGGCCGCAACTTCGCGGCCGGCATGTCGGGCGGCATCGCGTACGTCATCGACCTGGACCCCCACAACGTGAACGTCGCCAGCCAGGCGGCGGTCGGGGCCCTCGACGACACCGACAAGCAGTGGCTGCACGACGTCGTGCGCCGCCACGCGGAGGAGACCGGCTCCACGGTCGCCGAGAAGCTCCTCGCCGAGTGGTCCACCGCGGTGGAGCGCTTCAGCAAGATCATTCCCAGTACGTACGAGGCAGTGCTCGCCGCCAAGGACGCCGCCGAGCGAGCCGGTCTCTCGGAGACCGAGATCACCGAGAAGATGATGGAGGCGGCGACCAATGGCTGATCCCAAGGGCTTTCTCAACCACGGGCGCGAGGTCGCCACGACCCGTCCGGTCGGCGAGCGGCTCAGGGACTGGAACGAGGTCTACGTTCCGGGCTCCCTGCTCCCCATCATCAGCAAGCAGGCGTCCCGCTGCATGGACTGCGGCATCCCGTTCTGCCACAACGGCTGCCCGCTGGGGAACCTGATCCCCGAGTGGAACGACTTCGCGTACCGCGAGGACTGGTCCGCCGCGCAGGAGCGGCTGCACGCGACGAACAACTTCCCGGAGTTCACCGGGCGGCTGTGCCCGGCTCCGTGCGAGTCGGCGTGCGTGCTCGGCATCAACCAGCCGGCCGTGACCATCAAGAACGTCGAGGTCTCGATCATCGACAAGGCGTGGGACGCGGGCGACGTCGCCCCGCAGGCCCCGGAGCGCCTGTCCGGCAAGACGGTCGCGGTCATCGGTTCGGGCCCGGCCGGTCTGGCCGCCGCCCAGCAGCTGACGCGGGCCGGTCACACGGTCGCGGTGTACGAGCGAGCGGACCGCATCGGCGGTCTGCTCCGCTACGGCATCCCCGAGTTCAAGATGGAGAAGCGCCACATCAACCGCCGCATCGAGCAGATGCGCGCGGAGGGCACCAAGTTCCGTACGGGTGTGGAGATCGGCCGCGACATCGACGCCGCGAAGCTCCGCAAGCGCTACGACGCGGTCGTCGTCGCGGCGGGCGCCACGATCTCCCGCGACCTCCCGGTCCCCGGCCGCGAGCTCAACGGCATCCACTTCGCGATGGAGTACCTGCCGCTCTCCAACAAGGTGCAGGAGGGCGACTTCGTGCAGCCCCCCATCACCGCCGAGGGCAAGCACGTCGTCGTCATCGGCGGCGGCGACACCGGCGCGGACTGCGTGGGCACTGCCCACCGCCAGGGCGCGGCCTCGGTCACGCAGCTGGAGATCATGCCGCGCCCGAACGACGACCGGAACCCGGTCTCGCAGCCGTGGCCGACCTTCCCGATGCTCTACAAGGTCACCTCGGCCCACGAGGAGGGCGGCGAGCGCGTCTACTCCGTCTCGACGACGCACTTCGAGGGCGACGAGGACGGCAACGTCCAGTGGCTGCACCTCACCGAGGTCGAGTTCGTCGACGGCAAGCTGACGCCGCAGCCGGGCACGGAGCGCAAGATCCCCGCCCAGCTGGTCACCCTCGCCATGGGCTTCACCGGCACCGACCAGGAGAACGGTCTCGTCTCCCAGTTCGGTCTCGACCTCGACGCGCGCGGCAACATCGAGCGCGACGCCGACTTCCAGACCAACGTCCCCGGTGTCTTCGTCGCCGGTGACGCGGGCCGCGGCCAGTCGCTCATCGTCTGGGCGATCGCCGAGGGCCGCTCGGCCGCCCGCGGCGTCGACGCCTTCCTGACCGGCGCCTCCGAGCTCCCGGCCCCGATCCGCCCGACGGACCGCGCACTGGCGGTCTGACCCCACGGTCCTGACGGACCGTCAAAAGACGTCCCGTACAACGGCGTACGGAACTGAGCGCGACGCTCGCCCCAACTGTCCCCGACCGGACGCGTGGGCGGGCGTCGCGGTGCGTCCGGGCTCAGTCGCGGTGCGCCCGCTCCCAGGCGTCCCGCACGGCCACGCCGATGCGGCCGCGCGGCGGGACGTCGTACCCGTTGGCACGCGCCCAGGCGCGGATCTGGGCCGAGTCGACCGGCGGGCTCGGCTCGGGCAGCGGCGGACACCACTGGTCAAGGCGGGACGGCTCGAAGCCGACGCCGTCGGCCGCCAGGCCCTTCGGGAACTGGGGGACTTCCGTGGTCCCGCTCAGGACCGCGACGAGGAACCGGGTCAGGCCGCCGTCGAAGACGAACCACCGTGGCCCACGTGCCTCGTTGACGGCGACCTGCCAGGCGTCCGGGCCGGCCCGGGGGTCGGCGATCCAGAAGAGGACCTCGCCGTTGTCCGTGCCGCCGCAGGGCAGCAGGAGTTCCGGGTCGACCGGTGAGGGACAGATCCCCCGGGCGTGGTCCGAGCGCATCTGCGCGCGGATCCGGTCGGCGGCCGGTCCGGCCAGCCGCACGTGCACCGACGTGTGGCGGGGGTCGTGGACCCAGAAGAAGTCGGCCAGGCGGCCGGGGTCGTAGGCGGCGGTGAACTGCCGGTAGTCCTGCGGCAGTCGTGTCCCGAGGGCCGCCTCCACGCCCGCCCAGTCCACCGGGGGCTGCACGGGGGCGGGCGGCGGACACAGGTCGGTGAGTCGGTCGAGCGGTGTGCTCACGGGCTTCCTTCTCCCGGGCGGGGCGGCGCCGTCATCGGTGCGGGCCGGGTCCGCTCCATGCTCTCGTGACCGTGCGCCGGGGCGGCGGCGGACCACGCGGTCACGTCACGCTCACGCCAGGTGCCAGCGCCGGACGACGTCGTCCTCCACCGTCAGCCACGTGCCGTCGCCGAGGGCGAGTGGGTCGGGTGCGTGCGTGCCGGGGTAGTCGAGTTCGGTGAGTGGGGCCAGCGTGTGGGCGTCCAGGAGCAGGTGGGTGTTCTCGGGCGAGTCCTCCTCCTCGGCGACCGCGGCGAGCACCAGGTTCTTGTCGAGGAAGCCGGTGCGGGGTCCGACGAAGCGGAAGTCCTGCGGGAGCACGTCCTCGGCCTCCACCAGGACATCCGGCCGTCCGGGCGCGTACCGGCCGAGCCACTCGCCGCCCACGTCCAGGTGGAGGAAGGCTCCGTCCAGGCCCACGCCCGCGGTCAGTTCGGTGGGCAGGCCGACCGGGGTCGCCGTGAGCCGGTCGGCGGGCGCGTCGATCGCCAGCGCGAAGAACGTGTCGCCCTGCGCCGCGTCGAGGAAGAGCTGCGCCGGGTGCGTCAGGGACTGCTTGAAGGCGTAGCCCGCCGCCGCGGACGGCAGTTGGACCTGTCCCCTGGGGCGGCCGTCGGCCAGGTCGAGTGCCAGGCACAGGTCGCCGGGGTAGGGGCGGGCCGTCTGGTCCGGCCCCGGCGCCGTGACGAGGAGGCGGCGGCCGGCCGGGTCGGCGGCGCAGGCCGGGCTCGCCCCGGCGCCGCCGGTCCATGCCGCCGACTCCCGGGTCCAGCGCACCCGGGAGTCCGCCCCGTACACGGTGACCAGCCCGTCGCCGGTCACCGCGAGGCCGCCGTCCGGCAGCGGGGAGACGTATCCCCGCCCGGCGCCCGGCCGTTGTACGCGCCTCACCTCGTCGAGGACCCGGGTGTCCCGGGCGGCGACACGGCCCGCCGTGACGGTGTCGCCGGTCCACGCGACCAGCCAGTTCGCGCCGTCCCGGGTGAGGAACGCGTCGTACCAGGAGGAACACGCGCCGTACCCCGCGAACTCCTCCTCGGCCAGCAGTCCGACCGTGGGGCGGGGTGGTGCCATGGGGCTCTCCTGGTGCGCGGGGCGGGACCGGTCAGGCGTGGAAGCCGATGTACCCGTTGCCGTCGCGGTCGTTGCCGGACTTCGTGTACTTGTGCGTGTCCGCGTGGCTGCCGGCCGGCTTGTAGAGGTAGATCGTGTCGCCCGCGTTGTTCCAGAGGAAGTTGCAGTTGTTGCGGTAGACCACGTTCTTCGCGTCCGAGTCCGTGCCCCGGCCGCCGCGCAGCCGGACGTAGTCGCCGGGCTGGAGGCTGTGGCTCCTGGTGAACGTGAACGTGTTGCCGGTCGCGTCCTTGACCACGTACCCCTTGAGGTTCACCGTCGCGGTCCTGGAGTAGTTCTTGATCGTCAGGTACTCCTGCGCGGTGTTGCCGCCGGAACAGCGGTTGTCGTCCCGGCCCGGCGCGTCGTACTGGACCCCGCGGACCTTCAGCGCCGAGCTGTACTCGGCCGCGTACGCGGGGGCCGCGCCCAGCAGGGTGACGGCCGCCAGAGCGGAGACGGAGAGCGCCGAGGCAGCGGCCAACGTGGTGCGTATGGTCATGTGTTGTCCCTTTGGGGCAGGGCGGTGCGCACGCGGGCACCACGAATTCGACACGCCATCTTCACAGACGGGTGGATGCCCGCGGGCGGAATCTCCGTGAATCACGGCACCCGGAACGTTTCGCCGTATACCTGCCACGTGAGCGGCGCCTTGAGCGCGAGGTTCCCGTCGTAGAGGAAACGGCGCTGCGCCGTGTCGATGCGCGTCGTGTCCCGGTCCGGGTTCTTGGCCTTCATCGCCTTGCGGCGGATGTCCAGGAAGATGTCCAGGTACGCCTTCTCCTTGCCGCCCTGCGCCGGGGTGTCGGCCTCCTTCATGGCCTGTTCGCGCAGGCCGTAGAAGCCGGTCGGGCCGATGCCGGGGCCGTGCAGCACCATCGCGTCGTAGTAGACGAACTGGCCGAGCGTGCCCAGGCCGTCGAGCTTGGCGAGGCGGACCGCCGGGTTGAAGTAGACGCGGTCGCGCTCGGTGTTCTGGGCGTCGCGGAAGGCCTTGACGCCGGCCTCCTTCTTCCAGGCCGCGGTGAAGCCGGGGTCGAGGCCCTCGTGGGAGTCGGAGCCGTCGACCTCGCGCAGGGCCGGGAGGTACTTCTTCAGGCCGTTGTCGGGGTGGGCCTTCGTGTAGCGCTCGACCAGGGTCAGCAGGTCGTGGGTGCCGGTGCAGAACCCGATGATGCCCGCCGTGTAGCCCTGGCCGTCGGCTATGTCCTCGATGTAGCCGTACTGGCCGCGCCAGTCGAGCGTCGAGTTCTCGGCGCTGGCGACGATCTGCTGGGCCAGCTCCTTCTTCTCCGGGGCCGCGAGACCGGGCGGCAGGCTCGCGATCAGCTTGTCGTCGGCCTCGCGCTCCGTGGCCGACTTGCCGTCGTCGTAGCCGGCGCTGGCCGACGACTTCGGCAGGGCCGGGGAACCGTCGTTCTCGCCGTCGGGGGACAGGAAGAAGACCGCCGCTGTGGCCAGGGGGGCCGCGGCGATGAAGGAGAGGACCAGACAGCCTGCGCGTTTCATGCGGGACAGAGTAAGGGGACGGACGTACGGGACTGCTACGGGTGTCCGGTCCGTGGGCCGGCCCGTGGGACTGTCCGTGGGCCTGCCCGTGGGCCTGTTCGTGGGGCCTAGGTGAGGGCCGCCACCTTCAGTGCCGCCAGGAGCAGCGCCAGGGCCACCACGCCCACGCACGCGACCACCTGCACGGTGTCCCGCCGTCGGCGCGGCGCGTACACGAGGGCCGCCGTCACCAGACCGCCCGTCAGCAACCCGCCCAGGTGCCCCTGCCACGACGTGAATCCGGCCGAGATCAGCATCCACAGCAGGAAGTACGCCATGAACCGGTTGACGCCCCGCATGTCCGCGCCGAGCCGCCGCGCGATCACGTAGTACGCCGCGCCGAGCCCGAAGATGGCGCCGGACGCCCCGACCGTCGGGGCCTCGGGGGCGATCAGCAGCACCAGGACGGAGCTGCCGAGCGCCGAGATCAGGTACAGGGCGAGGTAGCGGACCCGGCCGAGCTGGGACTCGACGATCCGGCCCAGGTTCCACAGCGTCCACATGTTCAGGGCGATGTGCAGGACGCCGAACAGGCCCTCTGTGGGCGGCAGGTGGAGGAACGCGCCGGTCAGCAGCCGGTACCACTCGCCGGTCGCGACCCCGTCGGTGTGGTAGTCCGGGGTGAACACGTCCTGGTAGACGTACCGCCCGCCGTCCGGTCCGACGAGGCCGATGCCCACCATCTGGAGGCGCTCGACGATGCCGGGGAAGACCGTCTCGCCGAGGTAGGCGAGGATGTTCACCGCCATCAGCGCGTACGTCACCAGCGGCACGGCCGAGATCCGGCCGCCGGCCACCGTACGGGCCTGCCGCACCGAGCGGCTGCCCTCGTGCACGCACTCCGGGCACTGGAAGCCGACGGCCGCGTCCCGCATGCACTGCGGGCATATCGGGCGCTCGCAGCGCGTGCAGCTGATGTGCGTCTCGGTGTCGGCGTGCCGATAACACGTCGGCGTCGTGGCGGACTGGGGCGTGGGCTCCACGGCCGGCTCCTGGAGGTCGTCAAGTGCGAGATCGTCACGTACGTGCGAGATCGTCACGTACAGGGGGCGGCGAACAAAATAGCGAAGTGGGCGGGGCCGGGGCGGCCCGGGTGGGTCACGGTCGCGTACCGTCTGCGCCCATGAACCACCAGGTCGTCGTCCGTCCGCTGCCCGCCGCTGCCCGCACCGCGGTCCCCTGGAAGAACGGCGGCGGGGTGACGCGCGAGATCGCCGGTTCGCCCGAGGGCGCCGGCACGGCCGACTTCCGGTGGCGGGTCAGCCTCGCCGAGGTGGCGGGGGACGGACCGTTCTCCGCGTTCCCCGGCGTCGACCGGACGCTCACCATGGTCGAGGGCGACGGGATGGAGCTGACCGTCGCAGGCCGGCCCCGTCTCGTCGAATCGCTGTACGAGCCACGGGACTTCGCCGGTGACGTGGCCACCGACTGCCGGCTCCTCGGCGGGCCGGTCGTCAACTTCAACGTCATGTGGCGCCGGGACGCCGTCGCCGCGCCGCCCGCCGTCGCCGTCGTCCGCGGCGCCCTGCCCGTGGCGGACGCCCTCGTCGTCGCCCTGTCCGACGCGGGCGCGGAGCTCGGGGGCCGGACCCTCGGACGGTACGACGCCGCCTTGGTCGACGGCCCTGCGCACCTGGTGGCGAAGGGGCCGGTCGCCGTGGTCACCGGTATGTGACACGGGTCACTCCGGGGTGTGTCACGTTCCGGGCGGCCCGGCAGTCCCATGGCCGACCGCACGGACCGACGGACTCTGGAGGACACCATGAAGGTTCTGCTCGCGGGCGGCAGCGGCACCCTCGGCACCCTCGCCACCGACGCGCTGCGCGCCGACTGCCACGAGGTGACCAGGCTCGGCCGGGGCGCCGCCAACGACGCCCGCGCCGACCTCCTCGACCGGGACGCCGTCCTGCGCGCCGTCGACGGACACGGCTTCGACGTCGTCGTGCACGCCGCGACCGCCATCGGCGGCAAGTCCATGACGCGCCATCAGGACATGTATCCCACCGACGAGTTGCGCACCACCGGCACCGTCAACCTGCTCGCCGCCGCCCGCGCCACCGGCGCCCGCCGCTTCGTCGCCGAGTCGATGATGTTCGGCTACGGCTACGGGGACCACGGCGGCGCCCCCGTCACCGAGGACGGCACCCCCTTCGGGCCGCGCGGGCGCACCGCCCCGCTGGAGCGCCACGTCGGCGCCATGCGGATCAAGGAGGAGCTCACCTTCACCGCCGACGGCATCGAGGGGATCGCCCTGCGCTTCGGCCTGTTCTACGGCGGCGGCACCACCGACACCCACATGGTGCCGCTGCTGCGCGCCCGCAGGCTGCCCACCGTCGCCGACCGCGGGCGGGCCCAGTCGTGGGTCGAACTCGCCGACGCCGCACGGGCGGTGGCCGCCTCGGTCACCGGCGGCCGGGCGGGGGAGGCGTACAACGTCTGCGAGGACGAGGCCGTCTCCTTCGGCACGCACCTGCGGACGATCGCCGAGGCGTTCGGCACACCACGGCCGCTGACCGTCCCGGCCTGGCTGCTGCGGGCCGCACCGCTCGCGCACAGCATGATGACCACCGACCTGCGCATGGCCAACGCCAAGGCCGCCGAGGGGCTCGGCTGGCGGCCCACGTACCGGAGCAGCGTCGAGGGCGTCCGCGCACTTGCCGCGCGCGCCGGGGCGCTGGCAGCCTGACCGCGTGATCGAGAAATCCGGCGACACGGGTGGCATGGGTGACACGGACGACACGGACGACACGTGCGCCGACGGCACCACCGGCACCACCGGCGATGACGTCTTCGTGACGCACCGGCGGCTGCTGTTCGGCACCGCCTACCGGATGCTCGGCAGCGTCGCCGACACCGAGGACGTCCTCCAGGACGCGTGGATCAAGTGGGCGGCCGTGGACCGGTCGACGGTCGGCAACCCGCGCGCGTATCTCGTCCGGATCGTCACCAACCTCTGCCTGACCCGGCTGACGTCGGCCCGCGCCCGGCGCGAGACGTACGTCGGCCCCTGGCTCCCCGAGCCCCTGCTCACCGGCACCGGCACCGGCCTGGGTACCGGCCTCGGGAGCGAACCGGACGCTGCCGAGGAGGTGGAGACCGCCGAGTCGGTGTCGCTGGCGATGCTGGTGGTCCTGGAGTCGCTCTCCCCGCTGGAGCGCGCCGTGTTCGTGCTCCGCGAGGCGTTCGGCTTCTCCTACGCGGAGATCGCCGACGCCACCGACCGCGCCGAGGCCACCGTGCGGCAGACCGGCCACCGGGCCCGCTCCCACGTCCAGGCACGCCGCCCCCGCTACGACACGGACGACGGGGCGCGCCGCGAGATCACCGAGAAGTTCCTCGCGGCCTGCACCGGCGGCGACCTGAACGCGATGCTGGAGCTGCTCGCCCCCGACGTGACCGCCTGGTCGGACGGCGGCGGCAAGGTGACCGCCGCGCGCCGCCCCCTGTACGGCCCCGACCACGTCGCCCGCTGGTTCCTCGGCGTCCTCGCCAAGCCCGGCCTGGAGGCGGTGCGCGGCGAGGCCGCCGGGATCAACGGGCAGTCCGGCGTGCTGTTCACGGTCGACGGGTACCCGGTCGGCGCGCTCGCCCTGGAGGCGGTCGACGGCCGCATCCAGGAGCTGCGCTTCCAGGTCAACCCCGACAAGCTCGCCGGGCTCACCCGTCGATCTGCCTGAACTGCTCGTCGGACAGGGCGAGTCGGAGGGCGCCGAGGTTCTCCTCCAGGTGGGCGGGGGACGAGGTGCCGGGGATGGGCAGGATGTTCGGGGAGCGGTGCAGCTGCCAGGCCAGCGCCACCTGCGACGGCGTCGCCCCGATCTCCGCGGCCACGGCCGCCACCGGGCTGTCGGCCCCGGCGTGCGCGCCCATCGCGATCGGGAACCACGGGACGAAGGCGATGCCGCGGGCCGCCGTGTGCTCCACCACCGCCTCGTGGTCGCGGGTCTGCAGGTTGTAGAGGTTCTGGACGCTCGCCACCGGTGTGATCGCCTCGGCCTCCTCGATCTGCTCGACGCTCACCTCGGACAGTCCGATGTGCCGCACCTTCCCCTCCTCCTGGAGCCGCTTGAGCGCGCCGATCTGGTCCGCGAGCGGGTACTGCGGGTCGACGCGGTGCAGCTGGAGCAGGTCGATGCGCTCCACCCGCAGCCGCCGCAGCGCCAGTTCGGCCTGCTGGCGCAGATAGGCCGGGTGGCCGAGCGGCACCCACTCCGTGGGCGAGGGCCGTACCACCCCGATCTTCGTGGCCACCGCGACCTGCCCCTCGTACGGGTGCAGCGCCTCGGCGATGAGCTCCTCGCTCGCCCCGAGGGCGTAGGCGTCGGCCGTGTCGAAGAGGGTGACGCCGAGCTCGGCCGCCCGCCGCAGCAGGGCGATCGCGGCGGTCCGGTCGGTGGGCCCGCGCCAGATGGGCGCGGCCGAGCCGTAGCGCTCGGCGGGGGCGTCGGCGAGGCGCATCGTGCCGTAGCCGATGCGGGAGACGGGAAGGTCGGAGCCGAGTGCGAAAGTGGTGGTCGTCGCGGCGGTCGTCGTGTTCGCTGTGGTCGTCATGACGGGAACGCTATGAACTCACATCGATGTGAGGTTCAAGGGACTGTGGCGCACATCACTCGTGGGGGGATGCGGGATGAAGATCGGTGAGCTGTCGAGAGTGACCGGTGTCGGGGTGCGGCTGCTGCGCTACTACGAGGAGCAGGGCCTGCTCACTCCCGGGCGCACCGCGGGCGGGCAGCGCGTGTACGACGCGGAGGCGCCGCGCACCGTGCGCCGCATCCGCGCGTTCCTCGACGCGGGGCTGCCCACCCGGGTCATCGGCGAGATCCTCACCTGCGTGTGCGGCAGCGAGGCCGAGGTCGAGCCGTGCCTGACGCCGATGCTCCTCGACCAACTGCGGGACATCGAGGAGCGCATCGACCGGCTCCAGGGATCGCGGGCCTCCCTCACGGACATCCTCACGGCGACCCGGTCACCCGAGCCCGGCACACCGCCGGAGACCCCCACGCGTCCCGCAGCGGGCGTGCCTTCCTGAGCCACAGGGACAGGTCGAGCTCCTCCGTGTACCCCACGGCCCCGTGCAGCTGGAGGGCCGCACGGGCCGCCGCGTACGCCGCGTCGCCCGCCGCCGCCTTGGCCGCCGCGATGTCCGCCGACGTCATCGACAGAGCCGCCCCGAACAGCAGCGGCCGGGCGAACTCCAGGCCGATGAGCGCGTCCGCGAGCCGGTGCTTGACCGCCTGGAACGAGCCGATCGGCACCCCGAACTGCTCCCGCTGCCCGGCGTACTCGACGGTGCGGCGCAGCAGTTCGAGCCCGGTGCCGAGCGCCTGCGCCGCCGTCAAAAACGTCGCCAGGTCCGCCGCCCGCGCCACCGCCGCCCGCACCTCGGGGCCGCGCGCCAGCACGTCGCCGCCCTCGGCCGCGAACAGCCGGCGCGCCGGGTCGGCCGACTCGCGCAGCGGTCCGTGCCCGGCGGCGGTCCGCAGCGTGTCGCCCGCCGCCACGAACACCGCGTCCGCAGCGTCCGCGTCCAGCGCGTACGCCCCCGCGGCCAGGGTGACCACGGCGTCCCCGCCCGCGATCCGGGGCAGCCACTCCTTCGCGACCCCCGAGCCGTCCGGCAGCGCGCCGAGCAGCACCGCGACCGCCGCCGTCTCCACCACCGGGCCCGGCACGGCGTGCCGGCCCAACTCCACGTACGCCACCGCGAGTTCCACCGGGAGCAGGCCGAGGCCCTCGTGCGCCTCGGGGACCGCGAGCGCGAACACCCCGGCCTCCGCGAGCCGCGCCCACAGCGCCCGCCCGGGACCGAAGCCGCCGCCCGCCCACGCCCGCACCGCCGCCGGGGTGTCCGCCGCGCCCAGCATCCGGTCGAGCGTGCGGCCGAACTCGGCCTGCTCCGACTCCAGCAGGAACCTCATCAGCGGCGCCCCTTCGGCAGGCCGAGCAGCCGCTCGGCGATGATGTCGCGCTGGATCTCGTTCGTCCCCGCGTAGATGGGCCCCGCGAGCGAGAACACATACCCCTCGGACCACTCCCCGTCCGCCAACTCACCGTCCTCGCCGAGCAGTTCGAGCGCCGTCTCGTGCAGCGCGATGTCGTACTCCGACCAGAACACCTTGTTCAGGCTCGACTCCGCGCCGATCCGCTCACCGGCCGCGAACCGGGACGCGTTGGCGTACGTGAACAGCTGGTAGGCCCGGGCGCCGATCAGCGCGTCGGCCACCCGCCCCTGGAGCGCCGGATCCGCGCCGCGCTCCCGCCACAGCCGCGCGAGCCGGTCCGCCGCGGCCAGGAAGCGGCCGGGGGAGCGCAGGGTCAGCCCCCGCTCGTTGCCCGTCGTCGACATCGCGATCCGCCAGCCGTTGCCCGGCTGTCCGATCACGTCCTCGTCCGGCACGAACACGCCGTCCAGGAACAGCTCCGCGAACGCCGGCTTCCCGTCGAGGCGGCCGATCGGCCGGACCGTGACACCGGGCGCCTTCAGGTCGAACATCAGGTACGTCAGCCCGTGGTGCGGCTTCGCCGCCTCCGGGTCCGTACGGAAGATGCCGAACGCCCGGTCCGCGAACGCCGCCCGCGACGACCACGTCTTCTGGCCGTGCAGCAGCCAGCCGCCGTCCGTGCGCACCGCCCGCGCGCGCAGCGACGCCAGGTCCGAGCCCGCCTCCGGCTCCGACCACGCCTGCGCCCAGATCACCTCGCCGCTCGCCATCGACGGCAGCACCCGGGCCCGCTGCTCGTCCGTGGCGTGGTCGAAGAGGGTCGGCGCCAGCAGATTGATCCCGTTCTGCGAGACGCGGCCCGGCGCGCCCGCCGCGTAGTACTCCTCCTCGAAGACCAGCCACCGGAAGATGTCGGCGCCGCGCCCGCCGAACTCCTGCGGCCAGGACACCACCGACCAGCGGTCCGCGTGCAGTTCGGCCTCCCACGCGCGGTGCGCGGCGAAGCCCTCCCCGGTCTCCAGGGAGGGCAGCGGCCCGGCCGGTACGTGCGCCGCCAGCCACTGCCTGGCCTCCTCGCGGAACGCGTCCTCCTCCGGCGTGAAGTCCAGGTTCATCGCGTGCCCGCCTCCTTCATGGCCCGGACGTCCATGCCGCCGAGCGGGTCGGCCGCCGTCTCCGCGTTGTGCGCGTGGGCCAGGTGGTGCAGGCCGAAGACCGAGTCCATGCCCGCGTGCAGGCCCTGGAGGTCCTCCGCCTGGTTCACCGCGCGCTTGGTGAGCGCCAGGCCGAGGCGCGGCATCTCGCCCACCCGGTCCGCCAGGTCACGGGTGGCCGCCGCCAGTTCGTCGCGCGGCACCACCCGGTTCACCATCCCCACCTCGTACGCGCGGCGCGCGCTCATCCGCTCGCCGGTGAACAGGAACTCCTTCGCGATCCGCGGCGGCATCACCCACGGGTGCGCGAAGTACTCGACGCCCGGTATCCCCATCCGCACGACCGGGTCGGCGAAGAACGCGTCCTCGCTCGCCACGATCAGGTCGCACACCCACGCCAGCATCAACCCGCCCGCCACACACGCCCCCTGGACGGACGCGATCACCGGCTTCGGCAGCTCGCGCCAGCGCCGGCACATGCCGAGATAGACCTCCGACTCGCGCGCGAACCGCGACTCGGCGCCCCGCCGGTCGCAGTGGTCCCACCACAGCCCGGCCCGCCGCTCGAACGGCAGGTGCGCGTCGCGCTCCGGCGTCCCGATGTCGTGCCCCGCCGAGAAGTGCTCGCCCGCGCCCGCGAGGACGACGGCCTTCACGTCCGCGTCGTCCGCCGCCCGGTAGAAGGCGGAGTCGAGGGCGTACGTCATCGCCGAGTTCTGCGCGTTGCGGTACTCCGGCCGGTTCATCGTCACGTACGCGACCGAGCCGCTGACCTCGTAGCGGACGGGCCGCGGTGCGGGCTGTCCTGCGGACTCTCCTGCGGACTGTCCTGCGGGCCGTTCTGCGGGCATCCGAACCGTCCTTCCCTAACAAGTGTTTGGTAGGTTAGCTTATGGGCATGGACAGCGTCGAGGACTTCCCGGCCGGCTCCCGCGGCCGGCCGGAGCGGGAACTCCGCGGCGAGCAAGCCGAGTCGAGAGAAGAGGCGTGCGCATGACGAGGCCCACCGCTCCCGAGTACGTCCCCGGCCACCGGCTGCTCGACGGACGCACCGCCGTCATCACCGCGGCCGCCGGCGCCGGGATCGGCGGCGCCACCGCGCGCCGCTTCCTGGAGGAGGGCGCCCGCGTCGTCATCAGCGACGCGCACGCCCGGCGCCTCAAGGAGAGCGAGCAGGCGCTCGCCGCCGAGTTCGGCGCCGACCGGGTCGCCGCGCTCGCCTGCGACGTGACCGACGAGGAGCAGGTCCAGGCACTGTTCGCGCAGGTCACGCAGTGCCACGGCGGACTCGACATCGTCGTCAACAACGCGGGACTCGGCGGCACTTCGGCCCTCGTCGACATGTCCGACGAGCAGTGGGGGCGCGTCCTGGACGTCACGCTGAACGGCACCTTCCGCTGCGTGCGCGCCGCCCTGCGCGCCTTCCGTGACTCCGGCCGCGGCGGCGTGATCGTCAACAACGCGTCCGTGATCGGCTGGCGCGCCCAGGCCGGGCAGGCGCACTACGCCGCCGCCAAGGCCGGAGTGATGGCGCTGACCAGGACCGCCGCGATCGAGGCCGCCGAGTACGGCGTGCGGGTCAACGCGGTGGCGCCGAGCCTCGCCATGCATCCGCACCTGGTGAAGGTCACCTCCGCCGAACTCCTCGCCGAACTGACGGAGAAGGAGGCGTTCGGCCGGTACGCCGAGCCCTGGGAGGTGGCCAACGTGATGGTCTTCCTCGCCTCCCGCTACTCCTCGTACATGACCGGCGAGGTCGTCTCCGTCAGCAGCCAGCACGCATGAGCCCCTCGCCCGAGCGGCGCCGCGAACTCCTCGCCACGGCGGCCGGGGTGTTCGCGGCGCACGGCTACGACGCCACCACCGTGCGCCGGATCGCCGACGCCGCGGGCATGCTCGCGGGCAGCCTCTACTACCACTTCGACTCCAAGGACTCGATCGTCGAGGAGATCCTGCGCGGCTTCCTCGACGAGCTGTGGGGCCGCTACGACACGGTGCTCGCCGCCGGGCTCGGGCCGCGGGACACGATGCGGGCCCTGGTCACCGAGTCGTTCCGGGAGATCGACCGGCACGGGCCCGCCGTCGCCATCTACCAGAAGGAGTCGAAGGCCCTCGCGGCCAGGGAGCGGTTCGCGTTCCTCGCCGCGTCGCAGCGCAAGTTCGAGCAGACCTGGCTGACCACCCTCCAGGAAGGGGTGGCGGCCGGGGCGTTCCGCGCCGACCTCGACATCCGGCTCACGTACCGGTTCGTCCGCGACACCGTGTGGGTCGCCGCGTCCTGGTACCGGCCGGACGGCAGACACAGCCCCGAGGAGATCGCCGGCGAATACCTGGCGATGGTCCTCGACGGGATAGCCAAGCCCCCTCACCCCCAGCACGTCAGGAGTTGAAGCACCATGGCCGAGGCCTTCATCGTCGACGCGGTCCGCACCCCCGTCGGGCGCCGCAAGGGCGGACTCAGCGCCGTCCACCCCGCCGACCTGGGCGCCCACGTCCTCACGGCGCTCGTCGCCCGCACCGGCATCGACCCGGCCGCCGTCGAGGACGTCGTCTTCGGCTGCCTCGACACCGTCGGCCCGCAGGCCGGCGACATCGCCCGCACCTGCTGGCTGGCCGCAGGTCTGCCCGAGGAGGTGCCCGGGGTCACCGTCGACCGGCAGTGCGGCTCGTCGCAGCAGGCGATCCACTTCGCCGCGCAGGGCGTGCTCTCCGGCACGCAGGACCTGGTCGTCGCGGGCGGCACGCAGAACATGTCGATGATCCCGATCGCCTTCGCGTCCCGGCAGGCCGCCGAGCCGCTCGGCCTCACCGCAGGCCCGTTCGCGGGCAGCGAGGGCTGGCGCGCCCGCTACGGCGACCAGCCCGTCAACCAGTTCCACGGCGCCGAACTCATCGCGCGGAAGTGGGGCATCACCCGGCAGGACCAGGAGGCGTGGGCGCTGCGCTCCCACCAGCGGGCCCTGCGGGCGATCGACGAGGGCCGGTTCACGAAGGAGACCGTCGCCCACGGGGACGTCACCGTCGACGAAGGACCGCGCCGCGACACGACCCTGGAGAAGATGGCCGGGCTGAAGCCCGTCGTCGAGGGCGGCACCATCACTGCCGCCTGTTCCTCGCAGGTCTCCGACGGCGCGGCCGCGATGCTGATCGCCTCCGAGCGGGCCGTACGGGAACACGGGCTTACGCCCCGCGCCCGCATCCACCACCTCTCCGTACGCGGCGAGGACCCCATCCGGATGCTGTCCGCGCCCATCCCCGCGACCGCGTACGCGCTGAAGAAGACCGGCCTCACCATGGACGACATCGACCTCGTCGAGATCAACGAGGCGTTCGCCCCGGTCGTCCTCGCCTGGCTCAAGGAGACCGGCACGGACCCGGAGAAGGTCAACGTGAACGGCGGAGCCATCGCCCTGGGCCACCCCCTCGGCGCGACCGGCACCAAGCTGATGACGACGCTGCTGCACGAACTGGAGCGCACCGGCGGCCGGTTCGGCCTCCAGACCATGTGCGAGGGAGGCGGCCAGGCCAACGTCACGGTTATCGAGCGCCTGTGACCGAGGCCGCGCGGAGCAGGCGCAGGAAACCGAGGGGAGGCGTACGCGGATGAGCGAGGGACAACCGACGGGGCTGACAGGACCTACGGGACCGGCAGGCCCGGCGGGACTGGCGGGACTGGCGGGACTGGCGGGACTGGCGGGAAAGGTCGCCCTGGTGACCGGCGCGGCCCGCGGCATGGGCGAGGCCGTCGCCCGCGAGCTCGTGGCGGGCGGGGCACGGGTCGTGCTCGGCGACGTGCTCGTGGCGGAAGGGGAGAAGGCCGCCGCCGGACTCGGTGACGCGGCGCGCTTCGTGCGGCTGGACGTCACCGACGCGGCGTCCTGGACGACTGCGGTCGAGACCGCCGTCACCACGTTCGGCCGGCTCGACGTGCTCGTCAACAACGCGGCGATCTACACCACCGCACCGATCGTCGACGAGGACCCGGCGCAGTTGGCCCGGATCCTCGAGGTCGACCTCGTCGGCCCGTTCCTCGGCATCCAGGCCGTCGTCCCCGCCATGCGGGCCGGCGCGGCGGGCGGCTCGATCGTCAACATCTCCTCGCAGGCCGGCCTCCAGGGCATCTGGGGACACGGCTCGTACGGCGCCGCGAAGTGGGGGCTGCGCGGCCTCAGCCGGACGGCCGCCCTCGAACTCGGCGGCGACGGCATCCGCGTCAACGCCGTCTTCCCCGGCGCCATCGACACGGCGATGACCGCGCACCTCGGCACCACCGACCACCCGGCCGCCGCGCTCGGCCGCATCGGAAGGCCCGACGAGGTCGCCCGGCTCGTCGCCTTCCTCGCCTCGGACGGCGCCTCCTACCTCACCGGCGCCGAGGTCGCCGCGGACGGCGGCGCGTCCGCCGGCCGGATGCCGGCGCGCGGGCCGCGCGACCCGGGGGAGCGGACGTGACCCGCCCCGACGCGCACGGCCGCCGCACGCCCCGCACGCCGCGCACCCCGGGACCACCGGGCCCTGTCGCTGTGAGCCCGGCCACGGGGACCACAATGGGCCCGTGCCTACGAAGCCTGCGAAGCCCCCGAAGAAGTCCCCGTCGACGACCACCGCCGCCCCGGAGCGGCGCGGCGAGCTCCTGCACACCGCGGCCGAGGTCTTCGCCGAGCAGGGTTACAACGCGACCACCGTCCGTAAGATCGCGGACCACGCGGGCATGCTCGCGGGCAGCCTCTACTACCACTTCGACTCCAAGGAATCGATGCTGGAGGAGATCCTGCGCACGTTCCTCGACGAGCTGTGGTCCGGCTACGACACCGTGCTCGACGCGGACCTCGGCCCGCGCCAGACCCTGGAGGCCCTGGTCACCGAGTCCTTCCGGGAGATCGACCGGCACCGCTCCGCCGTCGCCATCTACCAGCGTGAGGCGCGTGCCCTCGTCGCACAGGAGCGCTTCGGTTTCCTCGCCGAGTCCCAGCGCCGCTTCGAGAAGACCTGGCTGACCACGCTGGAGCGGGGCGTCGCCGACGGCGTCTTCCGCACCGACCTCGACATCCGGCTCACCTACCGGTTCGTGCGCGACACCGTGTGGGTCGCCGCGTCCTGGTACAGGCCCGGTGGCCAGCACAGTCCCGAGGAGATCGCCCGCCAGTACCTGACCATGGTGCTGGACGGAATCGCCGCACGTTGAGAGATCGTGCTAGGCTTGCTGACGTTGCAGTTTTGGTACCCATAGACTTTATGTGCGCCTGACGGGAATGTTCCTCAGGCGCATTATTGTTTTTTGCCGGGGCGTTTCCGGAATGGGGGCTGCTACCTGTTCAAGGAGAATGACATGGCCACCGGTACCGTGAAGTGGTTCAACTCGGAAAAGGGCTTCGGCTTCATCGAGCAGGACGGCGGCGGCGCCGACGTCTTCGCCCACTACTCGAACATCGCCACCTCGGGCTTCCGTGAGCTCCAGGAGGGCCAGAAGGTCACGTTCGACGTGACGCAGGGCCAGAAGGGCCCGCAGGCGGAGAACATCCTCCCCGCCTGATCACAGCATCACCGGGCCGGGGCCCGCACCTTCACGGTGCGGGCCCCGGCTCATGCTGTCCCCTGTCTTTGGAAGTCCCCGGAAGGCATGCCGCATGGCCAGCTCAGCCCGCCCGTCCCGCCGCCGCGCCCCCCGTCCCGCAGAGGGTGGCAAGCGTCGCGCCCCCGAGCAGCGGCGCAGGCAACAGCCCACCCCGCCGCGTGAGTTCACCATGCCGGAGAACACCTCTCCCGCGCTGCCGCCGGTCGACACCTTCGACGCACTCGACATGCCCGCGGCCCTCCTGAAGACCCTGGCCGCGCAGGGCGTCACCGCGCCCTTCCCGATCCAGGCCGCGACGCTGCCCAACTCGCTCGCCGGCCGCGATCTGCTCGGCCGCGGCCGCACCGGCTCCGGCAAGACCCTCGCTTTCGGGCTCTCGATGCTCGCCCGCACCGCCGGTGCGAAGGCCGAGCCGAAGACGCCGCTGGCGCTCGTCCTCGTCCCCACGCGCGAGCTCGCCCAGCAGGTCACCGACGCCCTCACCCCGTACGCCACCTCGCTGCACCTGCGGATGGCCACCGTCGTCGGCGGCATGTCGATCTCCCGGCAGGCGGGCCAGCTGCGCCGCGGTGCCGAGGTCGTCGTCGCCACCCCCGGCCGCCTCAAGGACCTCATCGAGCGGGGTGACTGCGACCTCGCGCAGGTCCGCATCACCGTCCTCGACGAGGCCGACCAGATGGCCGACATGGGCTTCATGCCGCAGGTCACCGCGCTGCTCAAGCAGGTCGCGCCGGGCGGTCAGACGATGCTGTTCTCGGCGACGCTCGACCGGAACGTGGACCGTCTCGTCCGGCAGTTCCTCACCGACCCCGTCGTGCACTCCGTCGACCCGTCCGCGGGTGCCGTCACGACCATGGAGCACCACGTCCTGCACGTCCAGGACGAGACCGACAAGAAGGCCGTCACGGCCCGGATCGCGGCCCGCGACGGCCGCGTCATCCTCTTCGTCGACACCAAGCGCTCCGCCGACCGGCTCGCCAAGCGGCTCCTCGCCGACGGCGTCTACGCGGCCCCGCTGCACGGCGGCCGCAGCCAGCCGCAGCGCAACCGCACCCTGGAGCAGTTCAAGGACGGCCGGGTCACCGCCCTCGTCGCCACGAACGTCGCGGCGCGCGGCATCCACGTCGACGACCTCGACCTCGTCGTGAACGTCGACCCGCCCACCGAGCACAAGGACTACCTGCACCGCGGCGGCCGCACCGCCCGGGCCGGCGAGTCCGGCAGCGTCGTCACGCTGGTCCTGCCCGAGCAGAAGCGGGACGTGCAGCGCCTGATGCGCGACGCCAAGATCCAGCCCCGGACGACGCAGGTCCGCTCCACGGACGAGGAACTGGTGACGATCACCGGTGCCCGCGAGCCGTCCGGCGTTGCCGTCACCATCGCCGTGCCCGAGCCGACCGCGCC
>NZ_JASERH010000006.1:0-69099 GCF_030766975.1 Streptomyces sp. KL116D
GGCCGAGCTGCGGGAGACGGCGAGGGACGGCGGCGGCTGCCGGTTCCGCGCCCGCTGCCCCTTCGCCACCGACCGCTGCGGACAGCCGCCGCCCGTGGTGACCGTCGGCGGCGCGGGCCACGAGGCCCGCTGCTGGCTGCACACGGACGACACCGCCCCCGCCGGGCTCTGATTTGTCCGGACAATCGAACTTCCGGACTTCCCGTCAACTTCTCCCGCCGCTAATCTCGCCCCGTGGCCAAACCCGTAGCCGACCCGACCTCCCACCTCGAACTCAGCGTCGACCGCAGCAGTCCGGTCCCGCTGTACTTCCAGCTCTCCCAGCAGCTGGAGGCGGCGATCGAGCACGGCGCGCTGACCCCGGGCAGCCTGCTCGGCAACGAGATCGAGCTGGCGGGCCGCCTCGGCCTGTCCCGGCCCACCGTCCGCCAGGCCATCCAGTCCCTCGTCGACAAGGGGCTGCTCGTGCGGCGCCGCGGCGTGGGCACCCAGGTCGTGCACAGCCAGGTCAAGCGCCCGCTGGAGCTGAGCAGTCTCTACGACGACCTGGAGGCGGCCGGGCAGCGGCCCGAGACCCGGGTCCTCGGCAACACGCTGGTGCCCGCCTCCGCGGAGGTCGCCGCGGCCCTGGCGATCGGCGAGGGCGAGGACGTGCACCGCATCGAGCGGCTCCGCCTCGCCCACGGCGAACCCGTCGCGTACCTCTGCAACCACCTGCCGACCGGACTGCTCGCCCTGGAGGACGCCCGCCTGGAGGCCACCGGCCTGTACCGGCTGATGCGGGCCGCGGGCATCACACTGCACAGCGCCCGCCAGTCCGTCGGGGCCCGCGCCGCCACGGCCGAGGAGGGCGAGCGGCTCGGCGAGCCGGCCGGGGCGCCGCTGCTGACCATGCAGCGGACCACGTTCGACGACAAGGGGCGCGCGGTCGAGTTCGGCTCCCACACGTACCGGGCGTCCCGCTACTCCTTCGAGTTCCAGCTCCTCGTCCGGTCCTGAGCTCCCCGGGACACGGAACGGGCACGACGTCCGAATGTTCTGACAAATTCATTGACGCTGCCGTGGGACCCCGCTACAAACACCTCCAGCCGCACCGGGCGGCCGGAGGAGAGGTGGCTCCACCATGCGCACGACGCGTACAGCCCGCACGGCCGCGGCCCTCGTCGCGGTGATCGCCCTCGCCGTCGGATGCAGTGGCTCGGGCGGCAAGGAATCCGAGGACAAGCCGGACGCCTCCGGCGGTGGCGGCGGCCAGGGCGTGAACACACCGCGCCTCAAGATCGCGATGGTCACGCACTCCGGCGAGGGCGACACCTTCTGGGACATCGTGCAGAGCGGCGCCAAGCAGGCGGCGGCCAAGGACAACGTCCAGTTCCTGTATTCCAACGACAAGGAGGCCAAGGGGCAGGCCGAGCTGGTCCAGGCGGCGATCGACAAGAAGGTCGACGGGATCGTCGTCACCCTCGCCAAGCCGCAGGCCATGCAGGCGGTCCTCGGCAAGGCGAAGGAGGCCGGCATCCCGGTCGTCTCCATCAACTCGGGCTCCGAGTTCTCGGCGAAGTTCGGCGCGCTCAGCCACATCGGCCAGGAGGAGTCGGTGGCCGGCGAGGCCGTCGGCACCGAGCTGGCGGACCAGGGCAAGAAGAAGGTCCTCTGCGTCATCCACGAGCAGGGCAACGTCTCGCTGGAGCAGCGCTGCGACGGCGTGCGCAAGACGTTCAAGGGCACCGTGGAGAACCTGAACGTCGACGGCACCAACGCCCCCGGCTCCCAGTCCTCCATCGAGGCCAAGCTCCAGGCCGACAAGTCCATCGACGGGATCGTCGCGCTCGGCGCGCCCATCGCGGCGCTCGCGGTGAAGGCGAAGGACGACGCCGGCAGCAAGGCGGAGATCGCCACGTTCGACCTGAACGCCGAGGTCGTACGGCGGCTGAAGGCCAAGGAGGTGGCCTTCGCCGTGGACCAGCAGCCGTATCTGCAGGGCTATCTGGCCGTCGACGAACTGTGGCTGTACAAGACGAACGCGAACGTCCTCGGCGGCGGAAAGCCCGTCCTCACCGGCCCCGCCCTCGTCACCGAGAAGGACGTGCCGCAGCTGGAGAAGTACACCGCGCGCGGTACCCGGTGAATGGATGCATGATCCCCGTGACCCATACTTGTGCGTTTGGGACCGCAAAGTGGTCCCCAAGGACCGGCAAACGGTCCGCCGTGACCGGCTCGCCGCCGATCCCGGTGAACGACGCAGCAGACCAAGAAGGGCACGGCCTCGTGGCACGGTTTCGGACCTGGGTGAGCATCGCCGTAGCGGGGGCCCTCGGCCTCACGCTGGCCGGGTGCAGCAGCACCGGCGGCAAGCGGGCGGAGGACGCCCGAAAGGCCCAGCAGGCCCAGGGCAAGGCCGCGGTCGACACGCCCCGCTGGACGGTCTCCATGATCACCCACTCGGGCGACGGCGACACCTTCTGGGACATCGTCCAGAGCGGCGCCGAGCAGGCGGCGGTCAAGGACAACATCAACTTCCTCTACTCGCACAGCGACGAGGCCCAGCAGCAGGCGCAGCTCGTGGACGCCGCCATCGACAAGAAGGTCGACGGCATCATCGTCACGCTCGCCAAGCCGGACGCCATGAAGGCGGCCGTGGCCCGCGCCGAGAAGGCCGGGATCCCGGTCATCACGGTGAACTCGGGCTCCGAGGAGTCCAAGAGGTTCGGCGCGCTCGCCCACATCGGCCAGGACGAGACGATCGCCGGTGAGGCCGTCGGCGACGAGCTCAACAAGCGCGGCAAGAAGAAGGCCCTCTGCGTCCTGCACGAGCAGGGCAACGTCGGGCACGAGCAGCGCTGCGCCGGTGCGAAGTCGACGTTCGACGGCAAGATGACGAACCTCTACGTCGAGGGCACGAACATGCCCGACGTGCAGTCCTCCATCGAGGCCAAGCTGCAGTCCGACAAGTCCATCGACGCCGTCGTCACGCTGGGCGCGCCGTTCGCCGCCACCGCCGTGAAGGCCAGGGAGGACGCGGGCAGCAAGGCCGAGATCGAGACGTTCGACCTGAACGAGAAGGTCGCCCAGGGCCTCCAGGACGACAGCCTCGGCTTCGCCGTCGACCAGCAGCCCTACCTCCAGGGCTACGAGGCGGTGGACCTGCTCTGGCTCTACAAGTACAACGCCAACGTGCTCGGCGGCGGCAAGCCGGTCCTCACCGGACCGCAGATCGTCACCAAGGAACAGGCCGCCGAGCTGGAGGAATACGCGAAGCGGGGGACACGATGACCACGACGGTGCCCGAGAAGCACCCGGGAAGCGGGCCGCCCGAGCCGCGGCTCGACGAACGGCTCGTGAAGAGCTCGCCCTGGAAGAAGCTGCTCGGCCGCCCCGAGCTCGGTTCGGTGGTCGGCGCGATCGCCGTCTTCGTCTTCTTCTCGATCATCGCGGACAGCTTCCTCCAGGCGTCCAGCCTGGCGACCGTGCTGTACGCGTCGTCGACCCTCGGCATCATGGCCGTCCCGGTCGCCCTGCTGATGATCGGCGGCGAGTTCGACCTGTCGGCGGGCGTCCTGGTGACGTCGTCGGCGCTGATCTCCTCGATGTTCAGCTACCAGATGACGGCGAACACCTGGGTGGGCGTCGGCGTCTCGCTCCTGGTCACCCTCGCCATCGGCGTCTTCAACGGCGTCATGCTGACCCGCACCAAGCTCCCCAGCTTCATCATCACGCTGGGCACGTTCCTGATGCTCACGGGCATGAACCTGGGCTTCACCAAGCTGATCAGCGGCACGGTGTCGACCAAGTCGATCGCCGACATGGAGGGCTTCTCCTCCGCCAAGGACGTCTTCGCCTCGACGCTGACCATCGGCGGCGTCGACTTCAAGATCACGATCCTCTGGTGGCTCGCCCTGGTCCTGGTCGCGACCTGGATCCTGCTGCGCACCCGCGTCGGCAACTGGATCTTCGCGGTCGGCGGCGACGTGGACGCGGCGCGCGCGGTGGGCGTCCCGGTCAACAAGACGAAGATCGGCCTCTACATGGGCGTCGCCTTCGGCGCCTGGATCTCCGGCCAGCACCTGCTCTTCTCGTACGACGTCGTGCAGTCCGGCGAGGGCGTCGGCAACGAGCTGATCTACATCGTCGCGGCCGTCATCGGCGGCTGTCTGATCACCGGCGGCTACGGCTCCGCGGTCGGCGCGGCCATCGGCGCCCTGATCTTCGGCATGACCAGCAAGGGCATCGTGTTCGCCGAGTGGAACTCCGACTGGTTCAAGTTCTTCCTCGGAGCGATGCTGCTCCTCGCGACCCTGCTCAACGCGTGGGTCCGCAAGCGCGCGGAGGCGAGCAAATGACGGAAGACCGCACTCCTCTCGTGGAGCTCGACGGCGTCAGCAAGTACTACGGGAACATCCGCGCCCTGGAGGACGTGTCGCTCGTCGTGAACGCGGGCGAGATCTCCTGCGTGCTCGGCGACAACGGCGCGGGCAAGTCGACCCTGATCAAGATCATCGCGGGTCTGCACCAGCACGACGCGGGCTCCTTCCGGATCGAGGGCGAGGAGACGAAGCTCTCCAACCCCCGGCAGGCCCTGGACCTCGGCATCGCCACGGTCTACCAGGACCTCGCCGTCGTCCCGCTCATGCCGGTGTGGCGCAACTTCTTCCTCGGCTCCGAGCCGACGAAGGGCACGGGCCCCTTCCGGCGCATGGACGTCGACCTGATGCGCCGCACGACCCGTACCGAGCTGCTCCGCATGGGCATCGACCTGCGCGACGTGGACCAGCCCATCGGCACGCTGTCCGGCGGTGAGCGCCAGTGCGTGGCGATCGCCCGGGCCGTCTACTTCGGCGCGAAGGTCCTCGTCCTGGACGAGCCGACCGCGGCGCTCGGCGTCAAGCAGTCGGGCGTCGTCCTCAAGTACGTGGCGGCCGCGCGTGACGCGGGTCTCGGCGTGGTCCTCATCACGCACAACCCGCACCACGCGTACCTCGTCGGCGACCGGTTCGTGCTGCTCAAGCGCGGCGCGATGTTCGGCAGCCACGCGCGCGAGGAGATCACCCTGGACGAGCTCACCCGGCAGATGGCGGGCGGCTCCGAACTCGACGACCTCCGGCACGAGCTGGAGCGGGCGCCGGTGCCCACGCATCTGGGCGGCCACACGCCCGACGGCACCGAGAAGTAGCGCCCCGCCCGACGCGCCGTCTCGGCTGCCGGGTCCTGCGCGGGGAACTGCGCGACCGGCCCCCACGCACCCGCACCCGCCCACGAGAGACCGGCCACCCCGCCCCTGAGGCGCGAAACCCGGCATGCGGCGGAGCCGTTGCGTGAGGCAGAATCGCCGCAATGAGCACCTACCGCGACCTCGCACACCGTGGCAGCGCACGGGCCACCGTCCTGCGGACGGTCGGCACCAGGGAACGCCGCTCGCACCTGACCGCCCCCCGCGTCCCGACGGTCGGCATCGACATCGGCGGCACGAAGGTGATGGCGGGCGTCGTCGACGCGGACGGCACCATCCTGGAGACGCTCCGCACGGAGACCCCGGACAAGTCGAAGAGCCCGAAGGTCGTCGAGGACACGATCTGCGAGCTGGTCCTCGACCTGTCCGACCGGCACGACGTGCACGCGGTCGGCATCGGCGCGGCGGGCTGGGTCGACGCGGACCGCAACCGCGTCCTGTTCGCCCCCCACCTGTCCTGGCGCAACGAACCGCTCCGCGACCGCCTCGCGGGCCGCCTCGCGGTCCCGGTGCTTGTCGACAACGACGCGAACACCGCCGCCTGGGCGGAGTGGCGGTTCGGCGCGGGCCGCGGCGAGGACCACCTGGTCATGATCACGCTGGGCACCGGCATCGGCGGCGCGATCCTGGAGGACGGCCAGGTCAAGCGGGGGAAGTACGGCGTCGCCGGCGAGTTCGGCCACATGCAGGTCGTCCCCGGCGGGCACCGCTGCCCGTGCGGCAACCGCGGCTGCTGGGAGCAGTACAGCTCGGGCAACGCGCTGGTCCGCGAGGCCCGCGAGCTCGCCGCGGCCGACTCCCCGGTCGCGTACAACATCATCGACCGGGTCAAGGGCAACATCCCCGACATCACCGGCCCCCTCATCACGGAGCTGGCCCGCGAGGGCGACGCCATGTGCGTCGAGCTGCTCCAGGACATCGGCCAGTGGCTCGGCGTCGGCATCGCCAATCTCGCCGCCGCCCTCGACCCGTCCTGCTTCGTCATCGGCGGCGGCGTGAGCGCCGCCGACGACCTGCTCATCGCCCCCGCCAGGGACGCCTTCAAGCGCCAGCTGACCGGGCGCGGCTACCGCCCCGAGGCCCGGATCGCCCGCGCCCAGCTCGGCCCGGAGGCCGGCATGGTCGGCGCCGCCGACCTGGCCCGGCTGGTCGCCCGCCGCTTCCGCCGCGCCAAGCGCCGCCGCGTGGAGCGCTACGAGCGGTACGAGCGCTACACCCGTACCCGTAGCGGTGCCGAAGGCTAGGGCCGGGAACAGCGACAGGAAATGCCCACCATGACGACCGTGCCCCGCCAGCCCTCGTCCCCCGACGACGAGGAGTCGCGCCGGGCCGCTGCCCGCCGCCGCGTGATCCGCCGCCGTGCCCTCACGCTCCTGACCATCGTGCTGCTCATCGGCATCCCCGCCGGATACCTGGTGATCTCCGCCAACCAGAGCCGCAACAGCGGCAAGGACAAGGAGGCCAAGTACTCCGCGACCGGCCTCACCATCGGCTGGCCGTCCAAGGTGCAGCGCCGGCTCTACGAGATCCCGATCCCGGCCCACTCGCGCAACGTCGCCTACTACGAGACGAACAACTACAAGGTCAGCCGCCTGTACGCGCAGTTCCTCACCAGCGACAAGGGCCTCGACTCGTTCCTGGAGAAGATCGACAGCGACGCCTCCGACCTGAAGAGGAACGTCCTCCCGATCAGCGACCGCGACCGCTCCGTGGCGGGCTGGAACTTCTCGGGCCCCGGCCCCTGGTACGGCCTGACCCACGACCAGCCCGACCCGAAGCCGACCCAGAGCGTCGTCGTGAACCGCTCGAACCCGGACCACCCGATGGTCTACGTCGTCTCCACCACGGAACCCTGACCACACCGCGACGACGCCAGGGCACAATGCCTCTCGTGCTGCATGTACGAGTGATCAGTCCGGCCGACCGCACCGACGAAGTCCTGCGCATCGCGGGGCAGTCCGTGGGCGTCGTCAACGTCGTGCGCTTCCTGGGCGCCGCCACGGCGCCGCCCGGCGACGTGGTGGAGTTCAACGTCGCCAGGGAGGCCGCCAACCACGTGCTGGGCAGTCTGGGGGAGTTGGGCCTCAAGGACACCGGAGCCATCACGGTGGAACAGATCGACCTGTCGATCTCCACCGCCGCCGAGCGGGCCGAGGAGGCCGCCCCGGGCGACCCGGCCGACGCGGTCGTCTGGGCCGAACTGGCCGCCCGCGTGACCGCCGACACCCGGATGACGTGGTCCTACCTCGCCTTCCTCGCGCTGGCGACGCAGATCGCCGCCATCGGCGTCCTTCTCGACCAGCCCATCCTGATCGTCGGCGCGATGGTGCTCGGACCGGAGTTCGGGCCGGTGGCCGCCGTCTGCTTCGGGATCGTGCGCCGCAGGCCGCGTTTCGTCGGCACCGCCGTGTGGTCGCTGGTGGCGGGCTTCGCCGTGGCGATGGCGATCACGGCCGCCTGCGCCGCCGTCAGCCGGGGCCTGGGCTGGATCACCCCCGAGATGCTCGACGACCGGCCGCTGACGGACTTCATCATCCACCCCGACCGGTGGTCGTTCATCGTGGCGGTCCTCGCTGGGATCGCCGGCATCCTGGCGCTGACCGCGGGCAAGTCGTCCTCGCTCGTCGGCGTCTTCATCTCGGTCACCACGGTCCCGGCGGCGGGCAACATCGCGGTCGCCGTGCCGCTCGCCCACTGGAAGGAGGTCGGCGCCTCCTTCACCCAACTCGGCGTGAACCTGGCCGGCATGTTCGTCGCCGGTGTCGGCACACTGCTCCTGCAACGCGTCCTGTGGGCCCGCTTCGGCCACAGGACCGGCCGGTGAGGCTGGTGTGAACACGCCTTCACGGGAGCCGAACCAACCTGGCCGGACCTCTCCACACCTGTGACCCGCTGTCGTTTCCCGGCCCGGCGTATGGCAGCGTGGGCGCGTGAGCACGACGACGAACAAGCCTCTGGAGTACGGCCTCGACGGGCCCGACGACGCGCCGGTCCTGGTCCTGGGACCGTCCCTCGGCACGACCCGTCACATGTGGGACCGGCAGATCGCCGAGCTGGCCCGGCAGTGGCGGGTGTTCCGCTTCGACCTGCCCGGGCACGGCGGCGCGGGCGCCCACCCGGCAGGCTCCGTCGCCGAACTGGCCGACCGGCTGCTCGCCACCCTCGACGAGGCGGGCGTGCAGCGGTTCGGGTACGCGGGCTGTTCGCTCGGCGGCGCGCTCGGCGCCGAGCTGGCGCTGCGCCACCCCGAGCGGGTCGCGTCCCTGGCCCTGATCGCGGCCTCGCCCCGGTTCGGCACGGCCGACGAGTTCCGCCAGCGCGGCGTCATCGTGCGCAGCAACGGGCTCGACCCCATCGCCCGTACCTCGCCCGAGCGCTGGTTCACGTCCGGCTTCGCGGCGGCCCAGCCCGCCATCACGGACTGGGCCGTGCAGATGGTGCGCACCACCGACCCGGGCTGCTACATCGCCGCCTGCGAGGCGCTCGCCGCCTTCGACATCCGCGCGGAGCTCGGCAGCATCGGCGTCCCGACGCTGGTCCTGGTCGGCTCCGAGGACCAGGTGACCGGACCCGCCGAGGCGCGCACCCTGGTCGCCGGCATCCCGGACGCCCGCCTCGCGGTGGTGCCCGGGGCCTCGCACCTGGCGCCGGTCGAGCAGCCCGCGGCCGTCACCGACCTCCTCGTACGGCACTTCTCCACGGCCTGGCTGCCCGCCTACGAGACCGGCCAGCACGCCATCCCGGCGGCCCCGGTCAAGCCGGTCCTCGCGCCCCCGCCGCCGCCCGCCGCGCCCGTCGCCGAGATAGCGGCCGCCGTGCTGCAGCCCGAGGCCGCCGTCCGCCCCGACCCGCACGACGCGGGTCTGAAGGTGCGCCGCGAGGTCCTCGGCGACGCGCACGTGGACCGGGCCCTGGCCGCGGCCGACGCGTTCTCCGGCGACTTCCAGGAGCTCATCACCCGCTACGCGTGGGGCGAGGTCTGGAACCGTCCCGGCCTGGACCGCCGGATGCGCTCGTCCGTGACGCTGACGGCCCTTGTCGCGGGCGGCCACCTCGACGAACTGGCCTTCCACACCCGCGCCGCCCTGCGCAACGGACTGACCGCCGACGAGATCAAGGAGATCCTGCTCCAGACGGCGGTCTACTGCGGCGTGCCCGCGGCGAACTCCGCGTTCAAGGTGGCCCAGCAGGTGATCCGCGAGGAGACGACACCGCAGGAATGAGCGCAGGATGGGAGGCATGAAGCTCACGAAGAAGACCCATGCCTGCGTCCGCCTGGAGAAGGACGGGCAGACGCTCGTCATCGACCCGGGCGGCTTCTCCGAGGATGACGCCGCCCTCGGGGCCGACGTGATCCTCGTGACGCACGAGCACCCGGACCACTTCGACGAGAACCGGCTGCGCGCCGGGATGGAGGCCAGTCCCGGCGCGCACATCTGGACCCTGGCGTCGGTCGCGGAGAAGATCTCGACGGCGTTCCCCGGCCGCGTCCACACGGTCGGCCACGGCGACACGTTCACGGCCGCGGGCTTCGACGTCCAGGTCCACGGCGAACTGCACGCCGTCATCCACCCCGACATCCCGCGCATCACCAACGTCGGCTATCTCATCGACGGCGGCACCGTCTTCCACCCCGGCGACGCCCTCACCGTCCCCGACCAGCCGGTCGAGACGCTGATGCTGCCCGTCATGGCGCCCTGGAACAAGATCTCCGAGGTCATCGACTACGTGCGCGAGGTCAAGCCGCGCCGCGCCTACGACGTCCACGACGCGCTCCTGACGGACCTCGCGCGCCCGATCTACGACAGGCAGGTCGGCGCGCTCGGGGGCACGGAGCACCTGCGGCTGGCGCCGGGCGACGCCGCCCGGATCTGACGCCCGCTCCGGGTCAGCCGAGGAGCCGCAGCACGTCCTCGGTCGAACCGAGCTCGGCGATCCGCGGGAAGATCTTGCCGAAGGTGTGCTCGTGCGACGCGGCGTCCGTGTCGGTCGTCGCGTCGTCGACCACCACCAGGTGGTAGCTCAGCTCGAACGCGGAGCGCGCGGTCGACTCGACGCCGATCGACGTCGAGATGCCGCCGAGCACGATCTGGGTGACCCCGCGCCGCCGCAGCTGGAGGTCCAGCTCGGTGCCGGTGAACGCGCCCCAGTGCCGCTTGGTGATCACGATGTCGTCGCCGAGCGGCCCGAGCTCGTCGGGGAACGCGGCGAACTCGGCGGGCGGCGCCTGCGTGAGCCCCGGCGCGGCGGACCGGCTCACCGGCAGGTCGCCGCCGTCCGGCGACCAGGCGACGCGCACCCGCACCACCGGCAGACCCTTGGCGCGGAAGGCGTCGGCGAGCCGCGCGGCGTTCTTCAGGACGCCGTCGGAGGGGTGCACGGTCGGCAGGCCGAGGATGCCGTTCTGGAGGTCGATGAGGACGAGCGCGGGGCGCTCGTCGAGGGAGAGGGGGCTCTTGGTGCTCATGTTCGGCAGGCTACCTGCCTAACAGGAAAACTTGCAAGGTTGCCTGTCTATCCTGGGGTGCCGGACGGGCTCGTTGTCACACCCGCCCGGTAGGTTGTGAGGCATGCGCATTGCTACCTGGAACGTGAACTCGATCACCGCGCGGCTGCCGCGCCTCCTTGCCTGGCTGGAGACCAGCGGCACGGACGTGCTGTGCATCCAGGAGACCAAGTGCTCGGCCGAGCAGTTCCCCGCGGACGAGCTGCGGGAGCTGGGCTACGAGTCGGCGGTGAACGCGAACGGCAGGTGGAACGGGGTGGCGCTGCTCTCCCGCGTCGGCCTGGAGGACGTCGTCAAGGGCCTGCCGGGCGACCCCGGCTACGACGGCGCCGAGGAGCCCCGCGCGGTCTCCGCGACCTGCGGCCCGGTCCGCGTCTGGTCGGTCTACGTGCCGAACGGCCGGGAGGTGGACCACCCGCACTACGCGTACAAGCTGCAGTGGTTCGAGGCCCTGAAGGCGGCGGTCGCGGGCGACGCGGCGGGCTCGCGCCCGTTCGCGGTGATGGGTGATTACAACGTGGCGCCGACGGACGACGACGTCTGGGACATCTCCCTCTTCGACGGCGCCACGCACGTCACGCCGGCCGAGCGGGCCGCGCTCGCCGCGCTGCGCGAGGCGGGCCTGTCCGACGTGGTGCCGCGCCCCCTCAAGTACGACCACCCCTTCACGTACTGGGACTACCGCGCCCTCGGCTTCCCGAAGAACAAGGGCATGCGCATCGACCTGGTCTACGGGAACGCCGCGTTCGCCGGCGCCGTGAAGGACTCCTACGTCGACCGCGAGGAGCGCAAGGGCAAGGGGGCATCGGACCACGCCCCCGTCGTGGTGGATCTGGACGTGTAGCGCGACTGCGGGTGCGTAGGGCTTCTCGCGCAGTTCCCCGCGCCCCTGAGATGCGCACCTGCGGTGCGGCATCTCCCCACCGGGAAAGGCTGCGCGCAGCGCATGCCTTCCAGGGCCGCGGGGAACTGCGCGAGCAACCCACCACAATCCGCAGCCCGCGACGAAGGACCTGCCCGGCAGACGCAGTCGTCCTGTTGGGGGCGCGGGGAACTGCGCGAGAACCCCCACGCACCCGCAGGCCGCGACGGAAGCCCGCCTGGCAGACGCAGTCGCGCTGTTGGGGGCGCGGGGAACTGCGCGAGAAGCCCCACGTACCCGCAGGTCGCGACGGAAGCCCACTCGGCAGACGCAGTCGGTATGTCAGGGGCGCGGGGAACTGCGCGACCAGCCCCCGCCGGCTCGCAGCGATCATCGGTGGTCCGGAGCTAAGGCGCGAGCAGTCTCAGGTCGACCGAGTCGGCCAGTGCCTTCAGTCCCGCATCCCCGGGATGCAGATGATCCCCGCTGTCGAACTCGGCCCGTATCCGGGCCGGATGCGCCGGATCCCGCACGACGGCGTCGAAGTCCAGCACCCCGTCGAACCCCGAACCACCCTTCCGCAACCACGAGTTGACAGCGACCCGCTCCACATCGGCCGCGGCCGTGCACAGCGCCTCCCCCTCGCACGGAGTGATCGTCGCCCCGACCACCTTCAGCCCCCGCGCATGCGCCCGCGCCGCGACCTCCCGGAGCCCGGCCACGACCTGCTCCCCGGACGCGCCCCACCGCACGTCGTTGACGCCCATGAACACCACGACCGTCCGGGCCGACGTCTGCGCGAGCACATCGCGGTCGAGCCGGTGCAGCGCGCTCACCCCACCCGTGTCGGTGGAGATGCCGTCGCCCGGGTACCGGTCCGCGACGACCCGGTTCGCCGAGATGCCCTGGTTCAGCACGCCGTACCGCGGCACCTCCGACTGGCCGAGCAGCCGCGTCGACAGCACGTTCGGCCACCGGTGGTTCGCGTCCTGGGTCGACTTCACGCCGTCCGTGATGGAGTCGCCGAGCAGCACCACGGAGCCCGGCCCGCCGCCGACGTCGACGCCGGTGAGGAGCGGCCAGTACGAGAGGGTCGACGTGTACGCCGTGCCGGCCGCCTCCGCCGCGTGGTCGCCGGGCGCGCTGACGTACGACCGCTGGATCGCCTGGCTGTGCACGGGCGCCGCGGCCACCGGCTCCGGCAGGTGGAAGCTCACCAGGAGGTTCGCGTCCGCCGGCACGTCGAAGCCGACCGGGTCGCTCCACGCCTGGGTGCCCGCCGGCAGCAGTGCCCCGGCCCCGCCCCGGAACGTCAGCGGCACCGGCGCGCTCCGCGCCGCCGCCCCCGCCTCCTGCACCGCCACCGACGCGCTGCCGATCCGCACCGGCGTCGAGGCGAACGTGTTGTCGAGCCGGATCCGCACCCGCGGGCCGCCCGTGCTGGTGTGCACGACGAGCCGCACCGTGCGGTCCGCCCACGGCCCCACCGTCGTGTAGCCGGCCGTGGACGCCGACCAGGTGCCCGTCCACCCGGTGGTCGCCGCGCGCACCGAGACGTCGAAGACGTGCAGCGCCCGCCCGTCGCCGGAGGCGTCCGGCAGCTCCACGGACGTGATCTGGCGGCCCTTCCGCACCGGCACCGTGACCGTGTACAGCCGGGTCTTCTCGGTGAGTTGGGCGTCCGGCGTGTTCCGGTGCGGCAGCGCGACCGACTTCGTGGCGAGCGGTCCGGTGCGCCAGTCCGGCGCGGTCAGCGTGTACGAGGAGCGGGAGCCGTCGGCGTACCGGACGGTGCCGGTGCCGGCCGCGTCGCCGCCCGTCCCGGCGACCAGGAACGCCAGCGCGTCGCCCCGGCCGGTCACCCGGACCTGCTGCCCGTCCGCCGTCACGTTGTCGGGGCCGCTGCCCGCGGACCTCGGCCACTTCAGGCGCGCGCCGTCAACTCCCAGCGTCCGGCCGGGAGTCCAGCCCGCCGCGGTCAGGTCCTGCGCGGAGAGCGAGCCGCCCGCGCCGTCGAAGTCCGCCTCGCCGGGCCGCGCGTCGTCGCTGACGGCCCGGTTGTCGAAGAGCCGCTCCAGCGGGAGCGGCCCGGGTCTGTGCGGGGCGGCCTGGGCCGTCGTGACGGGTGTGAGCCCCGCGCAGACGGCCAGTAGGACGGCTGTTCCCCAGGTGCGTCGGCGCAAGACCGGCTCCCCTCCGTGGTGCGGCTGGCGTGACAGGTGCGCCATGAACGTAGGGAGGGGGCGGGAACGCGTCAATGAGGTGCGCCGGAAAGCGGCGTGAACTCGCCGGGAACACAGGCCCGCGCGCCTGTGGTGCCTGCGCGGGGCCAAATGCGAGGCTGTCGGTATGAAGATCCCTTTCGTGGGTAATTGGCGGAAGAAGCCGGGAGCGCGGGCCCTCGCGGTGTTCCCGCCCGACGGCGGCGATGCCGAGGGCGTGGCCGAACTCCTCTCCGAATGCGAGCTGTTGCGGGCCCAGGCGGAGCAGGAGGGCGTCGAACTCGACGACTCCGTCGGCTCGTTGGCGGCCCTCGACCAACTGGTGCCGCGCTGGCGCGAGGACGAGGAGACGCTGCACTGGCTCGGCAACGACGCGGGCCTCTACCTCGGCACGATCCTGGTCCACCAGGTGCCCGGTGCCGCCTGGGTGATCCGGCCCGACGGCCAGCCCGTGGTGTGTCTCGCCTCGGGCCGGGAGATCGACGTCGTCGAGGTGGGGCACGAGTGGGCGGCGAGCGGAGCGCCCGAACTCTCCCAGTTCTACGCGGAGGCCAGCGAGTCGTAGGCCCGGGAGGGAGGGCCGGGCATGTGAACCGCAGTTGAGCCGCAAATACGGTTAATGGCCATAAGTGCGTGTCGTCCGTTAAGTCCCATATCGGCGTGGATAGTTTGCGCGGACCGACACAGCTGAGAGTGGGCAGGTACTGCCATGGCCGTCGATCCGTTGATCGAGCTGCGTGACGTGAACAAGTACTACGGGGAGCTGCATGTCCTCCAGGACATCGACCTCACCGTCGGCAAGGGGGAGGTGGTGGTGGTCATCGGCCCTTCGGGGTCGGGCAAATCGACGCTCTGCCGGACGATCAACCGGCTGGAGACGATCCAGTCGGGGACCATCCGGCTCGACGGACAGCCGCTGCCCGAGGAGGGCAAGGCGCTCGCGCAGCTGAGGGCCGAAGTGGGCATGGTCTTCCAGTCCTTCAACCTCTTCGCGCACAAGACGGTCCTGCAGAACGTCTCGCTGGCCCAGGTGAAGGTCAGGAAGCGCAAGAAGGACGAGGCCGACAAGCGGTCCCGCGAACTCCTCGACCGGGTCGGACTCGCCGCCCACGCCGACAAGTTCCCCGCGCAGATGTCCGGCGGCCAGCAGCAGCGCGTGGCCATCGCCCGCGCCCTCGCCATGGACCCCAAGGCCCTGCTCTTCGACGAGCCGACCTCGGCCCTCGACCCCGAGATGATCAACGAGGTCCTGGAGGTCATGCAGCAACTCGCCCGCGACGGCATGACGATGGTCGTGGTCACCCACGAGATGGGCTTCGCCCGCACCGCCGCCGACCGCGTCGTCTTCATGGCCGACGGGAAGATCGTCGAGGACCGCGCCCCCGAGGACTTCTTCACCCACCCGGAGAGCGAGCGCGCCCGCGACTTCCTCTCCAAGATCCTCAAGCACTGACGGGGGAGTGCAGCACGCATGATCGCCAAGTCGCTACGGCTGCTCGCCGCCCTGCTCGTGACGGCCGTCGCCGCCACCGCCTGCGGCAAGGAAGGCAGCCCGCCGGTCAAGGGCCCGTCGGCCGAGGAGCTCCCCAAGTACCAAGTGGCCCAAGGGTTCTCGCTGCCCGACTCGCCCACCTGGAAGAGGGCCGCGAAGCGCGGCCACTTCGTCGTCGGCGCCAAGGAGGACCAGCCCTACCTCGGTGAGAAGAACCCCGCCAACGGCGTCTACTCGGGCTTCGACATCGAGATCGCCAGGATGATCTCCGCCTCGCTCGGCCTCGACCCGAAGAAGATCGCCTTCAAGACGATCGCCTCCGCCAACCGCGAGACGGCCCTGCAGAACGGGCAGATCGACTACTACGTCGGCACGTACACGATCAACGACAACCGCAAGAAGCTCGTCGGTTTCGCCGGCCCCTACTTCATGGCCGGCCAGTCGCTGCTCGTGCGCAAGGACGAGGAGGACATCAACGGCCCGCAGGACCTCGCGGGCAAGCGCGTCTGCTCGGCCGCCGGATCGACCCCGTACCAGCGCATCCAGGCCGACTACCCGAAGGCCGAACTCGTCGCGTACGACACGTACTCCATCTGCGTCGACAACCTGCTGACGTTCCAGGTCGACGCGGTCACCACCGACGACGCGATCCTGCTCGGCTTCGCCGCCAAGGCCCCCGACGAGCTGAAGCTGGCCGGCGAGCCCTTCTCCGAGGAGCCGTACGGCATCGGCGTCCCGCGCAAGGACAACGCGCTCCGGTTCGCCATGAACGACGCCCTGGAGGCGCGCCAGAAGAACGGGGACTGGAAGAAGGCGTTCGAGGCCACGCTCGGACTGTCCGGAGTGCCCGCCCCGACGCCGCCGCCCATCGACCGCTACCCGGCGAGCTGAGGAGCGTCACGTGAACGTCCTGACCGACAACATCTCGACGTACTGGAAAGGCTTCCTCGGTACCGTCGAACTCACCGTCTACGCCTCGATCCTGGCCCTCGTGCTCGGGTTCGTCATGGCCTCGTTCCGGGTCGCGCCCGTCGGCTCCTTCCGGGCGCTGGGCACCGCCTGGGTCACCGTCCTGCGCAACACCCCGCTGACCCTGCTGTTCTTCGCCGTCCTGCTGGGTCTGCCGCGGTTCGGGCTCGTGCTGCCCTTCACCGTGTTCGCGGTGCTCGCGCTCGGCTGCTACACCTCGGCGTTCATCTGCGAGGCGCTGCGGTCCGGCATCAACACCGTGCCCAAGGGGCAGGGCGAGGCGGCCCGCAGCCTCGGCATGACGTTCAGCCAGACGCTGACCACGATCATCCTGCCGCAGGCCTTCCGGTCGGTGATCCCGCCCGTCGGCTCCACCCTCATCGCGCTCGCCAAGAACTCGGCGATCGCGGGCGCGTTCAGCGTCACCGAGCTGCTCGGCACGTACAAGACGCTCAGCGAGCTCGGCTACAACATCATCTGGACGTTCGTCTGGATCGCGCTCGGATACCTCGTGATCACGCTCGCCATCAGCGCGGTCTTCAACATCCTGGAAAAGCGCTGGGGAGTCGCCCGATGAAAGCACTCGACCACGGCGCCACCGCCCTCTACGACATCCCCGGCCCCAGGACCGAGCGCCGCCACAAGCTGTACGGCGCCCTCTCCACGCTGCTCGTGCTCGCGCTCGTCGGCTGGATCGTCTACCTGCTGTTCGACACCGACCAGTTCACGTACACGAAGTGGATGCCCTTCCAGTACAAGGGGATCCAGGAGCTGCTGCTGCGCGGCCTCGGCAACACGCTGAAGGCGTTCGCCATCGCGGCCGTGCTCTCCCTCGTCCTCGGCACCCTCCTCGCCGTCGGGCGGCTCTCCGACCACCGGCCCGTGCGCTGGCTCGCGACGCTCTTCGTGGAGTTCTTCCGCGCGATGCCGGTCCTCGTGATGATCTTCTTCATCTACGTGGCCCTGAAGGTGGAGCCGCTGCCCGCGCTCGTCGCCGGCCTGACGCTCTACAACGGCTCCGTGCTCGCCGAGGTGTTCCGCTCCGGCATCAACGCGGTGGAGCGCGGCCAGCGCGAGGCGGCGTACGCGCTCGGGATGCGCAAGACACAGGTGATGGCGCACGTGCTGGTGCCGCAGGCCGTCCGGGCCATGATGCCCGCCATCATCAGCCAGCTCGTGGTGGCCCTGAAGGACACCTCGCTCGGCTTCCTGATCACCTATGAGGAGTTCCTCCACGCCGGGAAGCTGATCGCGTCGAACCTCGACTACGATTTGCCCTTCATCCCTGTGGTGATGGTCATCTCGCCGATCTACATCGGGATGTGCATGTTGCTGTCGTGGTTCGCCCAGTGGGTGGCCAGGCGACAGCGGCGCAGTCCCAAGACAGAGGCGGCGGATGTCGCGCCTGCCGAACCAGGGACGCTGCTGCCAGGAGTGCAGTAGCCGGAGCATGGGCAGTCCCCGGCCGGCCGCAGTCGGAGATCACTCCCCGCACCCGCGGGAAGAAGGTCAGCTGTGCGCACGACGGACGGGACGCGCCTGCTTGCCGAGGCCGAGCGGGCCCCGGTCGCATTCGTACGCGACGGGGGCACCGCTCTCCTTGGTGTCAGGGGCTACTTGGCCCGGTGCGAGTTCCGCGGGGCGGTCGCCGCCGCCGGGAGCGGAGTCTGGGCGGACTTGGTGACGTCGGCGACCAGCTCGACGACGTCCGGCCCGTACGCCCCGGAGTTGACGACCTTCAGGAGCAGCACGAACGAACTGTTGCCGTGCTTGCGCGCGAGGCGCTCGTGGTGGCGGGCGAGATAGCGGGTGGCGGCCTGGTTGGTGATGGGGAGCTGGCCGCAGAACAGGAAGACGGGTCTCGCCTCCTTGGACTCCCCGGCGGTGAGGCGGGCCAGGATCACGTACTCGGTCCTGCCCGGCTCCAGGCGGTAGCGCTCGGAGCCGATCTGGAAGGCGCCGCGGTCCGGCCCCGGCTCCGGATCCGTGTTCACGCGGATCCCGGGCAGCAGGCTCACCATGTGGGCGGCCATCCGGCGGTTCGAGGCCGGGCCGCCCACGCAGAACTCCGTACGCTCCCCGAAGCCCTGCTGGGCCGTGTCGTGGGCGACGACCTGGGCGTGGGCGCCGCAGTCCTTGATGAGGGCGGAGAGTTCGAGGAGGGCGAAGACGTCGTGGCGCTTCACCGTCAGCTCGGCGCCGCCCGCGTCGCGGTTCACCACCAGCAGCGACTCCGAGTTGTCGGGCAGCCCGAAGAAGGCCTGCTTGCGGCGGAGCCTCCGCTTCCACAGGTAGGTACGGGCGAGCCAGCCCAGCGCGGCGCTGATGCCCGCTGCGATCAGGCCGAGGACGATGTTGCGCACGTCTTCAGTCATGGGGGCGCACTCTAGCCAACCGGCGGACCGGTGTTCGAGGGGGTCCTGACGGCTCCCGGAAGTCAAGTTACGCTGCGCAGACGGCTGTTGACTGGAGGTACTGATGAGGCGTTCAGTTGGGCGGAATCTGTCGATGTGCGCGGTCGCGGCGAGCATGGTCGCCGTCGGGGCCGCGGCGCCCCCTTCGTCCGCTTCCGGCTCGTCGGGCACCCCGCCGAAGGTTCCGGTTGCCGTCGGGTCCGGCGGCGCCGTGGCGAGCGTCGACGCCGACGCCTCGGCCGCCGGCATCGAGGTCCTGCGCAACGGGGGCAACGCGGTGGACGCCGCCGTCGCCACCGCGGCCGCCCTCGGCGTCACCGAGCCGTACTCGTCCGGAGTCGGTGGCGGCGGCTACTTCGTCTACTACGACGCGAGGACGCGCCAGGTCCACACGATCGACGGCCGGGAGACCGCGCCGCTCACGGCCGGGTCCGACCTCTTCCTGGAGAACGGCAAGCCGCTCGCCTTCAACGACGCGGTCACCAGCGGTCTGAGCGTCGGCACGCCCGGCACCCCGGCCACCTGGCAGTCCGCGCTCGACGCCTGGGGCAGCAAGCGGCTCGGCACCGTCCTGAAGCCCGCGCGGAAGCTGGCCCACGACGGGTTCACCGTCGACGACACCTTCCGCTCGCAGACCGCGTCGAACGAGGCCCGGTTCCGGAACTTCCCCGACACGGCGAAGCTGTTCCTGCCCGGCGGGCAGCTGCCGGTCGTCGGATCGACGTTCAAGAACCCCGACCTGGCGCGCACCTACGACGAGCTGGGCCGCAAGGGGATCGGGGCGCTGTACCGCGGTGACATCGGCGCCGACGTGGTGCGGACGGTCAACGACCCGCCGGTCGACCCGGCCTCGGGCTACCGGGCGCGCCCCGGGCAGCTGTCGGCCAAGGACCTCACGGCGTACACGGCCAAGTACCAGGCGCCGTCGAAGACCTCGTACCGCGGACTCGGCGTCTACTCGATGGCGCCGTCGTCGTCCGGCGGCACGACCGTCGGCGAGGCCCTCAACATCCTGGAGCGGACCGACCTCTCGAAGGCGTCCGACGTGCGGTACCTGCACCGGTTCATCGAGGCGAGCCGGATCGCGTTCGCCGACCGGGGCCGCTGGGTCGGCGACCCGGCCTTCGAGTCCGTGCCGACCGCCGGGCTCCTGTCGCAGAAGTTCGCCGACTCGCGGGCCTGCCTGATCAAGGACGACGCCGTGCTCACCAGCCCGGTGCCGCCCGGTGACCCCCGCCACCCCGGGAAGTGCGGCGAGGCGGGCGACAAGGCCGCCCCGACCACGTTCGAGGGCGAGAACACCACGCACCTGACGGCCGCCGACAAGTGGGGCAACGTCGTCGCGTACACCCTCACCATCGAGTCGACCGGCGGCAGCGGCATCACGGTGCCGGGCCGCGGCTTCCTGCTCAACAACGAGCTGACCGACTTCTCCTTCGCGCCCGCGAGCCCCGACGTGCACGACCCGAACCTGCCGGGCCCCGGCAAGCGGCCGCGGTCGTCCATCTCCCCGACCATCGTCCTCGACAAGGCGAACCGGCCCGTCGTCGCGGTCGGCTCGCCCGGCGGCGCCACCATCATCACCACCGTGCTGCAGACGCTGACCGGGTTCCTCGACCGGGGCCTGCCGCTCGTCGACGCCATCGCGGCGCCGCGCGCCAGCCAGCGCAACGCGGCGCAGACCGAGCTCGAACCCGGCCTCTACGACAGCGCGTCGCGGGCGAAGCTCGAAGCCATCGGACACTCCTTCAAGCTCAACCCGGAGATCGGCGCCGCCACCGGCGTACAGCGGCTGCCGGGCGGCAAGTGGCTCGCGGCGGCCGAGAAGGTGCGGCGCGGCGGCGGCTCGGCGATGGTGGTCGCGCCCGGCAAGTGACAGGACGTCAGACGTCCCTGTGGCGTACGACGAGCAGGGCGAGCGCGACGGCCACCAGCGGCCAGACGGCGAACACCGTCCAGGCCCCGGCGACCGTCGCGCCGCCGTACGCCTCGGGACCCCAGCCGTAGAGCGTGACGAGCCGCTGCCAGGCGCTCTGCACCATCAGGTGGTCGATCCGCTGGACCCAGGGCTCGCGCGAGGAGAAGAACACCGGCAGCATCAGCAGCGTGAACGCGGTCCCGACCATCGTCGTGGCGCCGTGCCGCACCAGGGCTCCCAGGCCGAACCCGATGAGCGCGCACACCGGCGCGAGCAGCGCCGACGCGGCGACCGCCCGCAGCGCACCCGCGTCCGTGAGCGGCACCGCGGCGTCCCGGCCGGCCAGGATCCCCTGCGACACCGCGAACGAGCCCAGCGCGCAGACCAGACCCACCCCCGTCCACAGCAGCGCCGTCACCACCGCCTTCGCCAGCAGCACCGCACGCCGTGCGGGCACCGCGACCGTCGTCGTCCGGATCAGCCCGCTGCCGTACTCGCTGACGACGACGATCGCACCGACGCTGCCCGCCGCCAGCATCAGCGTCAGATACCCCTCCGCGGGGAACGCGTCGCCGAGCGACCACACGTGCTCCCGCTGGTCCCGCCCGCTGTAGTGCGGGTAGTTGCGGTAGTCGCCGTACGCGGCGAGGGCCGCGCTCGTCAGCACGGTCAGCGTGACCAGCGCGAGCACCCACGGCGTGGACCGCAGCGACCTGATCTTGATCCACTCGGCGGCGAGGAGGTCGCCGAAGCGCGCCCGCCCGGTCGCCGCGCTCATCGGGCGGCCCCCGCCGGGTACTCGACGTGGCCGGCGGTCAGTGCCATGAAGGCTTCCTCCAACGAGGCCGTACGGATGGTCAGTTCGTGCAGCACGACGCGGTGCGCGAGGGCGAGCGCGCCGATCCGGTCCGCGGGCAGCCCGGTCACGACCAGGCGCTCGGCCGACTCCGGCACCACCTCGGCGCCGGCCGCCGTGAGCCGCCGCGCCAGCTCCGCCGCGTCCGGGGAGCCCACGACGACGCTCAGCCGCTCGGCCCGCGCCGCGAACGCGCTCAGCGGCTCCGCCGCGACCAGCCGGCCCTGCCCGACGACGATCAACTCGTCCGCCGTGGACTGCATCTCGGACATCAGATGGCTCGACAGGAACACCGTGCGGCCCTCGTCGGCGAGCCGCCGGAACAGACCGCGCAGCCACAGCACGCCCTCCGGGTCCAGCCCGTTGAACGGCTCGTCGAACAGCAGGACCGGCGGGTCGCCGAGCAGCGCCGCCGCGACCCCGAGACGCTGTTTCATGCCCAGCGAGAAGCCGCCGATCCGGCGCTGCGCCGCCGCCCCGAGGCCGACCTCCGCGAGCACCTCGGACACCCGCCGCGCGGGCAGTCCGTTGCTGCGGGCGAGCGCGGCGAGATGGGCCTGCGCGGTCCGGCCGCCGTGCACCTGCTGCGCGTCGAGCAGGGCGCCGGCGTGCCGCAGGCCGCGCGGATGCGAGGCGAACGGCACCCCGTCCACCGTCGCCGTGCCGGCGGTCGGCGCGTCCAGGCCGAGCAGCACCCGCAGCGTCGTGGTCTTGCCCGCCCCGTTCGGTCCGAGGAACCCGGTGACGACCCCGGGCCGCACCGTGAAGGACAGGCCGTCGACGGCCGTCCTGCGGCCGTACCGCTTGGTGAGTTCGCTGACTTCGATCACGTACGCCACCGTGCCGCCGCGCGGCGCGGGCCCGCATCGGCCCACGGGATGCATCCCGTGGACGGATGCCGGGCGCGCACCCGCCCTCGTACGCTCACCTGTGTGAACGCAACCTCCTCCGCCCGGGGTGCCGCCGCCTGGTGCGGGCTCGTCCTGTACCCGCTCGCGGTGTCCCTGTCGCTGTTCGGCTCGTCGATGGTGCTGCCGTCGGTGCGCGCCCTGGGCGTGACCCTGTCGGCCGTGCTCCTGGTGGGGGTGGTGCGGCGAGCGCCGCTGTTCGGGCTCGTCGTGGCGCTGGCCGGCACCCTGCTCGCGGTCGCCGCGCAGCCCACGTACGGCCCCTTCGACGACTCGCGGCAGGCGAACCTGGTGGCGTTCGTCTCGGCCGACGTGGTGCTCGGGTATCTGATCGCCCGGGGGTCGCGCGGGACGGCGGTCGCCGGGATCGCGCTCTCCTTCGTCGCGCAGGCCGTCGGCATCGCGTTCTTCGCGCGTCCCGAGAACCAGATCGGGTTCGGCGTCGTCGCCCTGCTCGTCCTGCTCGTCGCGTGCATGGTCGGCCTGCTCGGACGGGAGCGGCGGCAGCACGCCGCGGCCCTGCGCGAGCAGGCCGTCGCCGAGGCCGTGACCGCCGAACGGCTGCGGATCGCACGGGAGTTGCACGACATGGTGTCCCACAGCATCGGCGTCATCGCGATCCAGTCGGGGGTCGCGAGCCGGGTCATCGAGACCCGGCCGAAGGAGGCGCGCGAGGCGCTGGAGGCCATCGAGACGACCAGCCGGGAGACGCTCCAGGGCCTGCGCCGCACCCTGGTCGCCCTGCGCCGCGCCGAACCCGGCGCCGCGCCCCTGACCCCCGCCACCGGCCTCGCCGACCTCGGCAGCCTCACCGAAGTCACCGCACGGGACGCGGGCGTGCACGTCGAGGTCGTCCGCAGCGGCGCGCAACGGCCGCTGCCCGCCGACGTCGACCTCGCGGCGTACCGGATCGTGCAGGAGTCCCTCACCAACGTCGTCCGGCACGCCGGCACCGACACGTGCCGGGTCCTGGTCTCGTTCGGCGACAGGGACCTGGCGCTGGAGATCGTGGACGCGGGGCGGGGCCCCGCGGCAGGATCACCGGGTACGGGGTTCGGGATCACGGGGATGGGGGAGCGGGTGAGCCTGCTGCACGGCGAGTTCAGCGCGGGGCCACGGCCGGAGGGCGGATTCCGGGTGGCGGCGCGGATCCCGCTGCCGGAGGCGGCGCGATGACGGAGATGACGGCGCAGACGGCGAAGAAGGTACGGGTGCTGCTCGTCGACGACCAGCCGCTGGTCCGCTCCGGGCTGCGCGTCCTCATCGCGGACACCGACGACCTGGACGTCGTCGGCGAGGCGGGCGACGGGGCGGAGGCGGTCGAACTGGCCGCGAGCCTGCGGCCCGACGTCGTCGTGATGGACATCAGGATGCCCGGCACGGACGGCATCGAGGCGACCCGGCGGATCATGGCGGGCGACAGCGGCAGCCGGGTGCTCGTGCTGACCACCTTCGACGAGGACGACTACGTGTACGGGGCGCTGCGCGCGGGCGCCAGCGGCTTCGCCGTGAAGGACATGCAGCTGGAGGAGATCCTCGCGGCGGTCCGGGTGGTCGCCGCCGGGGACGCCCTCATCGCGCCCGCCGTCACCCGCCGGCTGATCGCCGACTTCGTGGGACGCCCGGGACCGGAGGCCGCGCGCTCGCCGCGCCCCGTCGAGGGCGTCACGGAGCGGGAGCGGGAGGTGCTGACACTGGTCGGGCTCGGCCGCTCCAACCAGGAGATCGCCGAGGAGCTCTTCATCAGCGTCGCCACGACCAAATCGCACGTGGCCCGTCTGTTCACCAAGCTCGGCGCCCGGGACCGTGTGCAACTGGTCATCACCGCATACGAGTTGGGGCTCGTGACCCCGTCCCGCTGAGGGCTCCGCCGGGGCGGGCCCGCGCGCCCGCCCGTACTGCTCCCGGCCCGGGCGTCCGCCGGGCGGTACCCGTCGCCGTACACCCGCCAGGCGTACGGCGACCGGTGTGTCGGGGCACGGATGCGGCACCCCGGCGGCCGCTGCGGCCACGCTCGGACACCAACGCCCCCACACCCCTGGAGGACCTCCGTGCCGACGTCGTCCGTGCGCACCGGCGCAGCCGCCTTCGCCCTGCTGGCCGCGGGCGCGGCGGCCTGCGCGGCCCCCGCAGCCGAGAACGTTCCCGACGTCAGCGGTGCGGTCGGCACTCGGCCGGTGATCGCCGTGCCGGACCGGCCCGCCCCGGAAGGGGCCCGGACGAGCGTGCTGCACGAGGGGCCGGGCCCCGAGGTGAAGAAGGGGCAGGTCGTCGTCACCGACGTGGAGATGAGGAGCTGGGAGGGCAACAGGAAGCTCCTGTCGACCTGGGGCCTCACCCAGCCGACGACGGTCGCCTTCGACGGCGCGCACGGGCCGCGCGCCTGGGACCGGGCGCTCGTCGGCCGCCGGGCGGGCAGCCGGGTGCTGCTGGTCGGCCCGGCCGCGAGCGGTCTCGCGCCGCGCGACGTGGCGCCCGCCCGGGTCGCCGCCGGTGACCACGTGGTGCTCGTCTTCGACGTGATCGGCGGGTACGGCGTCGACCAGCGCATCCCGCCCGTCGATGCCGAGGCGCCGGGCGGGCCGGGGGGTGCGCGGGACGGGACGCCGGTCGTCGCCGTCCGGGCGGACCGGGCGCCCCAGGTGACCAGCTGGGGCCGGGGCGCGCCGCGCAGGCTCGACGTCCGCACGCTGGCCGAGGGCCGCGGACCGGTGCTGCAGCGGGGCGACGTCGCCGTCGTGCAGTACGCGTCCTGGGCGTGGGGGCAGCGGGCGCCGTACCGCTCCACGTACGCGGTGACCGGGCCGAACGGGTTCGTCGTCACCCCGGACGCGGTGCCGCCCGGGGTGTTCGAGGCGCTGCGCGGGGTGCGGGTCGGCAGCCGGGTGCAGATCGCCGTGCCCGCCCGCTACCGGCCCGGCTTCACCACGACCAGGGGCGGCGTCGCCGCGCCGGCCGGCCGGGCGGTCCTCTACGTCATGGAGGTCCTGGACCGCCAGGACCGCTGACGTCGCCCGCGACAGGTCCTACAGGGCGGTCAGGATGCGCGGCCCCGCGTCCGTGATCGCCACCGTGTGCTCGGCGTGCGCCGCGCGGGAGCCGTCGTTCGTGCACAGCGTCCAGCCGTCCGACGCCTCGTGGTAGCCGTCGGTGCCGCCGCCGATCAGCATCGGCTCGATGGCCAGGACCATGCCGTGGCGCAGCGGCATGCCGCGGCCCGGGCGTCCCTCGTTCGGCACCGACGGGTCCTCGTGCATCTGCCGCCCCACGCCGTGTCCGCCGAAGTCCTGCGGGACGCCGTACCCGCCCGCGCGGCAGACCGTGCCGACCGCGTGCGCGATGTCGCCGATCCGGTTCCCGACCACGGCCGCCGCGATGCCCGCCGCCAGGGCCCGCTCGGCGGTCTCGACGAGCGTGAGGTCCGCGGGGCGCGGGGTGCCGACCGTGAAGCTGACCGCGGAGTCGCCCACCCAGCCGTCCAGCCGGGCCCCGAAGTCGATGGAGACGAGGTCCCCGTCGCGCAGCCGGTACTTCGTGGGGATGCCGTGCACGATCGCGTCGTTCACGGACGTGCAGAGCACCGCGGGGAAGGGGGTCGTCGCGAAGGAGGGCCGGTAGCCGAGGAAGGGCGAGGTCGCGCCCGCGTCGCGCAGCACCTGGTGCGCCACCTCGTCGAGTTCCAGCAGGCTCACGCCCACGGCGGCGTGCTTGCGTGCGGCGGCCAGGGCCTGCGCCACGACACGGCCCGCCTCCCGCATCGCGTCGATCGATGTGTCCGTCTTCAGTTCCACCATGCCAATAACTATACCGGTATTTGAATCCGGTATAGGAATCGGTGCTCGGGTAGACTGTCGGCATGGTGCGAACCCCCTTGACCCCGGAAGAGCGCGAGCGCGGCGAGCGGCTCGGGCAGCTGCTGCGCTCGGCACGGCAGGAGCGCAGCATGACCGAGGTCGCCGCGGCCGCGGGCGTCTCGGTGGAGACGCTGCGCAAGATCGAGACGGGCCGGGCGCCGACACCGGCGTTCTTCACCGTCGCCGCCCTCGCCCGCGAGCTGGGCATCTCGATGGACGAGCTGGTGATCCGCTGCGCCCTGGTGCCCGCCTGACCGCGCGGCCGCGTGCGCATCACCGTGCGGCCGCGCGTGCCTGACCGTGCGGCCGCGTGCGCACCCCGGAAAAGCGGGCGTAGCAGCCCCGTAACACGGAGGGTGTTTCCTTCCGGAGCGTAGTGCTCCAGGGGTGCGGCGATCGGTGGGGGTGCGTCACGGACGGGGAACAACTCCCGGAACGGGCAAGGGAGTTCGCGATGTATCTGCGCGGACTCACCGCCCGGATCGACCAGGGAGCGGGCTGGTGCGGAGTCTTCTGGCAGCGTGATCCCGACGGCATGACGGCCTGTCTCGACGGGCGCGAGGTGCCGCCCTGGGACGTCGTCGAGGCGCTGCTCCAGGACCTCGCCGCGGCCCACGGCCCGGAGCGGGCGACGTGGGAGACCGGTCGGGCCAGGGCCCTGTACCGGGCGTCGGTGCGGGTGCACGACGCGGTGCCCGGCGGTCGCGAGGCGCTCGTCGGCCGGATCGACGTGATGACCCGCGAACAGCGCGGCGCCACCGACCGTCTGCGCGAACTGGCCGGCCGGCTCGACGCGGCGACCACCCTGGAGGAGGCCGACCCGGTCCGCCGGGACCTGGCCTGGGCGAGGGACGACTACGACCGGGCGACGGCTCGCGTGGCCGAACTCCGTTCGCGGCTGGCCGACTTGGGCGGCACGGAAGCGGCCCCGCCGACACCTCGGACCCGGGACGGGCGCGCGGACGCGGCCCCGGCCCCGGCCTCGCCCGCGAAGAAGCGCAAGCGCGGCGGTGCCCGCTTCGCCGGACTGCCGCAGGACGACACCCCCGTACCGCCCGTCCAGCCGTCAACTCCCGCACCGGAAGCGGACGTTGTCACACCGCGCGGAGCCCGCTTCGCCGGAGCCGAGCAGGACGTCGTCGTGGCCCCGCCCCCGCCGCAGGTGGACTCCATGACCCACGCCCGCATCGCCGCGACGGTGCACGCCCTCGTCCGGCACCGCACGGAGGGCAGGAGCGGCGACGCCCACATCGTGCTCGTCGACGCCGCCCACGGGCCCGCCGCCCACCTGCCGCCGCTCGCCGCCGAACTCCACCGCGCCGGGCTCGGCGCCGACTGGGCCACCCTGCTGTGGGAGGCGGCCTCCCTGCCGCCCGACCGGGTGGTCGACGCCGCCGACGCGCTCGCCGCCGCCGGTCGCGACGCCGACGCCCGCCAACTGCTCCGCCAGGGCGTCGCCCGGCCGCCCGCGGAGATGGGCGACGCGGTCGGCCTGCTGCACGCCGACGGCCGGCGGCGCGCCGCGCAGACCCTCCTCGACGCGTACGTGCGCAGCCGCACCCCCGAGGAGGCGGCCGCCAGCGCCCAGGTCGATCCCGGCCGGCTCGTCCCGCTGATCGCCGAAGCGGCGCGCGCCGTGTCGGGTGAGCGGTACCGGGACGTGGTGCACGCACTGCGCGTCGCGGGACTGACGGCCTGAGCCCCCGGCTCACCCGCACGAGTGTCGAAACGTGATCGATCCAGCGGGTTGACGACGATGGTCTTGGCAAGCCTTCCGGGTGGGCTTACGTTCGTCCCTCTACGGCCCGGTCTACGGGCGTAGAGGCTCAGGCAAAGGAGCGGATCGTGGCCCACGTCGTACGCGCCGCACTCGTCCAGGCCACCTGGACGGGCGACACCGAATCCATGATCGCCAAACACGAGGAACACGCCCGCGAGGCCGCCCGGCAGGGCGCGCGGGTGATCGGCTTCCAGGAAGTCTTCAACGCCCCCTACTTCTGCCAGGTCCAGGAGGCCGAGCACTACCGCTGGGCCGAGCCGGTACCGGACGGTCCGACCGTGACGCGGATGCGGGAACTCGCCCGCGAGACCGGCATGGTGATCGTCGTCCCCGTCTTCGAGGTCGAGCAGTCCGGCTTCTACTTCAACACCGCCGCCGTGATCGACGCCGACGGCTCCTACCTCGGCAAGTACCGCAAGCACCACATCCCGCAGGTCAAGGGCTTCTGGGAGAAGTACTACTTCAAGCCGGGGAACCTGGGCTGGCCGGTCTTCGACACCGCCGTCGGCCGCGTCGGCGTCTACATCTGCTACGACCGCCACTTCCCCGAGGGCTGGCGGCAGTTGGGCCTGAACGGCGCCCAGCTCGTCTACAACCCGTCGGCCACCAGCCGCGGCCTGTCCGCGTACCTGTGGCGCCTCGAACAGCCGGCCGCCGCCGTCGCCAACGAGTACTTCGTCGCCGCCATCAACCGCGTCGGCGTCGAGAGTTACGGCGACAACGACTTCTACGGCACGTCGTACTTCGTCGACCCGCGCGGACAGCTCGTCGGCGACGCCGCGAGCGACAAGACGGAGGAACTCCTCGTCCGCGACCTGGACTTCGGGCTCATCGACGAGGTCAGGCAGCAGTGGGCGTTCTACCGCGACCGCCGCCCCGACGCCTACGACGGCCTCGTCCAGCCGTGAACGCCACACCCAAGCCGTGACCGACGAAGGGATGCCGCACCCGTGAACCCCTCTCTGCACTCCCGCACCCGCGCCGTCCTTCCCGACTGGCTGGCGCTGTACTACGCCGACCCGATCGAGCTCACCCACGGCGAGGGCCGCCACGTCTGGGACGCCGACGGGAACAAGTACCTCGACTTCTTCGGCGGCATCCTCACCACGATGACCGCGCACGCCCTGCCGGAGGTGACGAAGGCGGTGAGCGAGCAGGCGGGCCGGATCATCCACTCCTCCACGCTCTATCTGAACCGCCCCATGGTCGAACTCGCCGAGCGCGTCGCCCGGTTGTCCGGCATCCCCGACGCCCGCGTCTTCTTCACCACGTCCGGCACCGAGGCCAACGACACGGCGCTGCTGCTGGCCACCGCGCACCGCCGCTCGAACCAGATCCTCGCGATGCGCAACAGCTACCACGGCCGCTCGTTCTCCGCGGTCGGCATCACCGGCAACAAGGGCTGGTCGCCGACGAGCCTGTCGCCTCTGCAGACGCTGTACGTGCACGGCGGCGTCCGCAGCCGCGGCCCGTACGCCGCCCTCTCCGACGCCGACTTCATCGAGGCCTGCGTCGCCGACCTGCGCGACGTGCTCGGCCAGACCCGCGGCGACGTGGCGGCGCTCATCGCCGAACCCGTCCAGGGCGTCGGCGGCTTCACCGCACCCCCCGACGGCCTGTACGCCCGCTTCCGTGACGTGCTCCAGGAGCACGGCATCCTCTGGATCGCGGACGAGGTGCAGACCGGCTGGGGCCGCACCGGCGAGCACTTCTGGGGCTGGCAGGCGCACGGCCAGTCCGGGCCGCCGGACATCCTCACCTTCGCCAAGGGCATCGGCAACGGCATGTCCATCGGCGGCGTCGTGGCCCGCGCCGAGGTCATGAACTGCCTCGACGCCAACTCCATCTCGACGTTCGGCGGCTCCCCGGTCACCATGGCCGCGGGCCTCGCCAACCTCTCCTACCTCCTGGAACACGACCTCCAGGGCAACGCGCGCCGGGTCGGCGGACTCCTCATCGAGCGCCTGCGGGCCATCGCGGCGAGCGCCTCCGTCGTACGGGAGGTGCGGGGCCGGGGCCTGATGATCGGCGTGGAACTGGCCGACCGGTCGCCCCGGGTCGCGGCGGCGGTCCTGGAGACCTGCCGGGAGAACGGGCTGCTGATCGGCAAGGGCGGCGGCCACGACACGAGTGTGCTCCGCATCGCGCCGCCGTTGTCGTTGACGGTGAGCGAGGCGGAGGAGGGCGCCGCGATCCTGGAACGGGCGTTGCGGAGCGTGTCGTAGACGTGCCCCCGCCCACGGGGCTCCGCCCCGGACCCCGCTCCTCAATCGCCGGAGGGGCTTGATCGACCCGCCCTCCAGGGGCGCGGGGAACTGCGCGACCAGCCACGACGAACCCGCACACGGCTGAGAGGCATGTGCCCACGGCGTGAATCCGCACCAGAGAGGAGGGCGGCCTCCATGCCGACCGCACCCGGCACCGAACACGCCCTGTCCGTACGCCAGATACTCGCCCTCGAACGCATCGCCGCCGGTGAGCCCGAGGTGGTCGCGGCGGCCGACCACCTCGACCGCCCCGTCCGCTGGGTGCACGTCGCCGAGGCGGCCGACGTCGGCGTCATGCTCAGCGGCGGCGAGATGGTGCTGACCACGGGCGTCCTGCTCGCGGGCGACCCGCACGCCAGGACCGAGTACATCAAGTCGCTGCACCGCGCGGAGGCCGCCGCACTCGTGCTCGGCCTCGGCCGCGCCTTCCCGTCCCCACCGGAGGACATGTGCCGCGCCGCCGAACGGCACGGCCTGCCCATGGTGGTCCTGCACCGCCCGTTCCCCTTCGCCGAACTCACCGAGGAGGTCCAGTCCCGGCTGGTGCGGCGGAAGTTCGCGGCCGTCAGCCTCTCCGAGGGCATCCGCACCGCGCTGACCGGACTCATCACCGCGGGCGCCCCGCTGCAGAGCCTGCTCGACGAGGTCGCCGCGCACAGCGCCTGCCCGGTCGTCGTCACCAACCTCGCCCACCGCGTCCTCGCCACCGCGGGCGAACGCCCCGCCGTCGACGACGTGCTGCGCGACTGGGACCGCATCGCCAGGCAGCCGGGCGGGGTCGACGGCGAGGGCTGGATCCGCGCCGACCTCGGCGGCCGCGGCGAACGCTGGGGCTCCGTCGTGCTGTGCGGGCACCGCGGCGACGGCGCGTCGGGGCGGCTGCTCGCCGACCGGGCCGCCGAGGCCCTCGTCCTGCACCGGATGCTGGCCGGCTCCGCCGCGAGCTGGGAGGAGCAGTCCGCGCAGTGCCTGCTCGCCGACCTGGTGTCCGGTGCCGTCCCGGCCCGCCAGCTGCTGCCCAGGGCCCGGGCCGCGGGCCTGCCCGTCAACCGCCGCACCTTCGTCCCCCTCGTCGTACGGGACGGGGAGCCCGCCCAACTCGACCGCGTAATGCGGCTGTTGGGGCTGCCGGGGCTGGTCGCCGAACTCGCCGAGAACTCCACCGCCGTGCTGCTCAGCCTCGCTCGCGACCAGGCCGCCGAGCCGCTCGCCGCCCACTTCGCCGCCCGGCTGCGCGCCGAGACGGGCCGGCCCGCGGTCGTCGCCGCCGCCCCCGCCCGCACCGGCTGGGAGGAGGTGCCCGACGGGCTGCGGGAGGCGCTGCACGTCGCCGACGCCGTCGCCGGATCACCGCTCGACCTGCCGGCCGTCGTCCGCCTCGGCGACGTACGGCTGCGCGGCCTGATGCGGCTGCTGCGCGACGACCCGCGCGTCCTGTCCTTCGCGGAACGGGAGCTGGACGGCCTGCTGTACGCCGACGACGCCGACGCGCTGCTGCCCGTGCTGCGCACCTACCTCGCCACCGGCCGCAACAAGTCACGGTCCGCCGAGCTGCACCACATGAGCCGCCCCGCCCTCTACCGCCGCCTGGAGGCCATCGAGGGACTGCTCGGCGTCGACCTCGACGACTTCGAGCAGGCCGCGTCCGTGCACATCGCGCTGCTCGCGCACGACGCACAGGAGACGTGACACGGTGGAACGACACCCGGCCCCGGACGTGACACGGTGCAACTCGGCCACCGCGTCCGGAATTCCTATCGTCGTGGGCACACCGAGCACCCCCGCAGCCTTCCGCAGGAGGTCCCGATGAGCCCCGTGATCCGCGCCGCGATCTTCCAGACCGCATGGACCGGCGACAAGGAATCCATGATCAAGGTGCACGAACAGGCCGTTCGTGACGCCGCCGCGCAGGGCGCCCAGGTCCTGTGCTTCCAGGAGCTGTTCTACGGCCCGTACTTCTGCCAGGTGCAGGACCCGAAGTTCTACGAGTACGCCGAGGCGATCCCCGACGGACCGATCGTGCGCCGCTTCCAGGAGCTGGCCCGCGAGCACGGCATCGTCCTCGTCCTGCCCATGTACGAGGAGGAGCAGCCGGGCGTCCTCTACAACACCGCCGCCGTGATCGACGCCGACGGCACCTACCTCGGCAAGTACCGCAAGACGCACATCCCGCAGGTGAAGGGCTTCTGGGAGAAGTTCTACTTCCGGCCGGGGAACAGCGGCTGGCCGGTCTTCGACACCGCCGTCGGCAAGATCGGCGTCTACATCTGCTACGACCGGCACTTCCCCGAGGGCTGGCGCGCGCTCGGCCTCGAAGGCGCCCAGATCGTCTTCAACCCCTCGGCCACCAGCCGCGGTCTGTCCCGCTACCTGTGGCAGCTCGAACAGCCGGCCGCCGCCGTCGCCAACGAGTACTTCGTCGGCGCCATCAACCGCGTCGGCGTCGAGGAGTACGGCGACAACGACTTCTACGGGACGTCGTACTTCGTCGACCCCGAGGGCCGGTTCGTGGGCGAGGTCGCCGACGACAAGGCGCCCGAACTCGTCGTCCGCGACCTCGACCTGGCCAAGCTGCGCGAGGTCCGCGACCGCTGGCAGTTCTACCGGGACCGCGCGCCGCAGGCGTACGAGCCCCTGACCCGCCCGTAGCAGTCCCCGTCCGTACCTGGAGGAGAGCATGAGCGCCGTCCGTACCGTCATCCGCGGCGGTCTCGTCGTCACCGCCGCCGACGAGATGCACGCCGACGTCCTCATCGAGGACGGCCGCGTCGTCGCCCTCGCGGCCACCGGCAGCGACACCGCCGCGTCCTGGACGGACGCGCGCACCATCGACGCGAGCCAGAAGTACGTCATCCCGGGCGGCGTCGACGCGCACACCCACATGGAGATGCCGTTCGGCGGCACCTACGCCGCCGACACCTTCGAGACGGGCACCAGGGCCGCCGCCTGGGGCGGCACGACCACCATCGTCGACTTCGCCATCCAGACGGTCGGCCACAGCCTGCGCGAGGGACTCGACGCCTGGCACGCCAAGGCCGACGGGCAGTGCGCCGTCGACTACGGCTTCCACATGATCGTCTCCGACGTGCACGAGGAGACGCTGAAGGAGATGGACCTGCTGGTGGCGGAGGGGGTCACCTCCTTCAAGCAGTTCATGGCCTACCCGGGCGTCTTCTACTCCGACGACGGGCAGATCCTGCGCGCCATGCAGCGGGCCGGGGAGAACGGCGGGCTGATCATGATGCACGCCGAGAACGGCATCGCGATCGACGTGCTCGTGGAACAGGCCCTGGCCCGCGGCGAGACCGACCCGCGCCACCACGGCGAGGTCAGGAAGGCGCTCCTCGAAGCGGAGGCCACGCACCGCGCGATCAAGCTGGCGCAGGTGGCGGGCGCGCCCCTGTACGTCGTGCACGTGTCGGCGCAGGAGGCCGTCGCCGAGCTGGCGCGGGCCCGCGACGAGGGCCTCCCGGTCTTCGGCGAGACCTGCCCGCAGTACCTGTTCCTGTCGACCGACAACCTCGCCGAGCCGGACTTCGAAGGCGCGAAGTACGTGTGCTCGACGCCGCTGCGCCCCAAGGAGCACCAGGCGGCGCTCTGGCGCGGACTGCGCACCAACGACCTCCAGGTCGTCTCCACCGACCACTGCCCGTTCTGCTTCACCGGCCAGAAGGAACTGGGCCGGGGCGACTTCTCGAAGATCCCCAACGGCATGCCGGGCGTCGAGAACCGGATGGACCTCCTGCACCAGGCGGTCGTCGACGGCCACATCTCGCGCCGCCGCTGGATCGAGATCGCCTGCGCCACCCCGGCCCGGATGTTCGGCCTCTACCCGAAGAAGGGCACCGTCGCGCCGGGCGCCGACGCCGACATCGTGATCTACGACCCGCACGCCGAGCAGACGGTCTCGGCGGACACCCACCACATGAACGTCGACTACTCCGCGTACGAGGGCAAGCGCCTGACCGGCCGCGTGGAGACCGTCCTCTCGCGCGGCGAACTCGTCATCACCGACCGGGAGTTCACCGGCCGGGCCGGACACGGCGCGTACACCCCGCGCGGCACCTGCCAGTACCTGAACTGAACCTGAACTGAGCAAGTGAGGGAACCCATCATGGACTTCGGACTCGTTCTGCAGACCGACCCGCCGGCCTCCGGGGTCGTGGACCTGATGAAGCGGGCGGAGGCGGCCGGCTTCAGCCACGGGTGGACGTTCGACTCGTGCGTGCTGTGGCAGGAGCCGTTCGTCATCTACAGCCGCATCCTCGCGGAGACCGAGCGCCTGATCGTCGGCCCGATGGTGACCAACCCGGGCACCAGGACCTGGGAGGTGACGGCCTCCACCTTCGCGACGCTCAACGACATGTACGGCAACCGGACCGTGTGCGGCATCGGCCGCGGCGACTCGGCGATGCGCGTCGCGGGGCGCAGCCCGAACACCCTCGCCAGGATCAGCGACGCCATGAAGGTGATCAGGGCCCTCGCGCGGGGCGACGAGGCGGACCTGGGCGGCGGCGCCGTGGTGCGGTTCCCGTGGGTGCGGCCCGGCGCCGAACTCCCCGTCTGGATGGCCGCGTACGGGCCCAAGGCCCTGAAGATGACCGGCGAGGAGGCCGACGGCTTCATCCTGCAGCTCGCCGACCCGTTCCTGACGGAGTGGATGGTCAAGGCGGTGCGGGACGCGGCCGCCGCGGCCGGCCGCGACCCGTCGGCGGTGAAGATCTGTGTCGCCGCCCCGGCCTACGTCACCGACGACGACTCGCCCGAGGCGCTCGCCCACGCCCGTGAGCAGTGCCGCTGGTTCGGCGGCATGGTCGGCAACCACGTCGCCGACCTGGTCGCCAAGTACGGCGCGCACTCCGGCATGGTCCCCGACGAGCTCACCGAGTACATCAAGGCCCGCGAGGGCTACGACTACGCGCACCACGGCCGCTCCGGCAACCCGGACACCGCCTTCGTGCCCGACGAGATCGTGGACCGGTTCTGTCTGATCGGCCCGGCCTCCGCCCACATCGAGAAGCTGCGCGCGCTGCGGGAGCTGGGCGTCGACCAGTTCGCCGTGTACGCGATGCACGACGCGAAGGAGGCGGTGATCGACCGGTACGGCCGGGACGTCATGCCCGCGCTGAGCACCGTATGAACAGCGACCCCACCGGTTTAACAACACCCCCACACAGCACGGCAGTTCACGGCATCCGCACGGCCGCCTTCCCCCGTCCTCCTCCGTAGAACGGACTGCCCATGACCGACACCACCGCCAGACCGCCCATACCCGGGGGCGCGGTCGAGCTGACCGCCGACGCCTACCCGGCCGACAGCCGCTACGCCAACGACGACCTGCGCCCCGTCCCGCTCTCCGAACGCCGCTGGACCACCTACAACTTCGTGGCCCTGTGGATCGGCATGGCTCACTGCATCCCGTCCTGGACGCTGGCCTCCGGCCTGGTCGCGCTCGGCATGGACTGGAAGCAGGCGGTCCTCACGATCGCCCTGGCGAACGTGATCGTCCTGCTGCCGATGCTGCTGACCGGGCACGCGGGACCCAAGTACGGCATACCCTTCCCCGTCCTCGCGCGGGCCTCGTTCGGCATCAGGGGCGCCAACCTGCCCGCGATGGTGCGGGCGGCGGTGGCCTGCTGCTGGTTCGGCATCCAGACCTGGATCGGCGGCCAGGGCATCTTCATCCTGCTCGGGAAGATGTTCGGCGGGTGGACGGACGCCGGGCAGATCGGCGGCTACCCGTGGACGCTGTGGCTCTGCTTCGTCGTCTTCTGGGTGCTCGAACTGGCCATCATCTACCGGGGCATGGACACCCTGCGCCGCTTCGAGAACTGGGCGGCGCCGTTCGTGCTCGTCGGCGCCGCGGTGCTCCTCGTGTGGATCGCGAACAAGGCCGGCGGGTTCGGGCCGCTGCTGCACGAGCCGTCGAAGGTCGGCTGGGGGCCGGACTTCTGGAAGGTCTTCTTCCCCGGTCTGATGGGCATGATCGGCTTCTGGTCGACCCTGTCGCTGAACATCCCGGACTTCACCCGCTTCGGGAAGGGCCAGCGGGCCCAGGTGTGGGGCCAGACGCTCGGCCTGCCCACCACCATGACCCTCTTCGCGCTGATGTCGGTCCTGGTGACCGCCGGTTCGGAGAAGGTGTACGGGGCGGCGATCTGGGACCCGGTCGCCCTGGCCGGCAAGACCGACAACGTCTTCGGCCTGCTCTTCGCGCTCGTCACCGTCTTCGTCGCGACGATCTCGGTGAACATCGCGGCGAACGTGGTCTCACCCGCGTACGACCTCGCGAACCTCGCGCCGAAGGTCATCAACTTCCGTACGGGCGCGATCATCACCGGCATCGTGGGCGTCCTCGTGATGCCGTGGAAGCTGACGTCGACGCCCGAGCTGTACATCTTCACCTGGCTCGGTGTGGTGGGCGGACTGCTGGGCACGGTCGCCGGCATCCTCATCGCGGACTACTGGATCATCCGCCGGACCGTGCTGCACCTGGCCGACCTGTACGTCGCCGGGGGCCGGTACTGGTACGCGGGCGGCTGGAACTGGCGGGCGGTGGTGGCCTTCGGGGTCGGCGGCGTGCTCGCGGTCGGGGGGTCGTACTCGACGCTCGACGCGAAGGGGGAGAAGGCCGGGCCGTTCCCGCTCGACGGGATCGTCCCGTTCCTGAAGCCGCTCGCGGACTACGGCTGGGCCGTCGGGCTCGGGGCCTCGCTGATCGTGTACACGGCGCTGATGGCGGGCGGCAGGCGGCGGGTCTGAACCGGGCCGCCGCCTCCCGACGGGAGGCGGCGGTGCCGCAGCAGACCGGCTAGGACCGGGCCGGCGGGTCGCCGGCGGCGGCCTGGAGGTCGGCGAGGAGTTCCGCCTGGTTGCTGAGCACCCCGGTCAGGATCGTCCGCGCCACCCGCAGCAGTTCCGCCACGTGCGGATTGGCCAGCGAGTAGTAGACGTTCGAGCCCTCCTTGCGGGTCGTCACGAGGTTCGCCCGGCGCAACACCGCGAGCTGCTGCGACAGGTGGGCCGGCTCGATCCCCACCTCCGGCAGCATCTCGGCGACCGCGTGCTCGCGCTCGCTCAGCAGCTCCAGGACCCGGATGCGGGCGGGGTGTCCGAGCGTCTTGAAGAACTCGGCCTTGAGTTGGTAGAGGGGCGTGCTCAACGCGGCGTCCTCCCCGTCCCGTTCTCGTCGCGGCCGTCGCGCCCCGCGCGCTCCGGCCACCGCATCCGTTCAGAGATCATCAGCATGCAGCCATTTTCGCCGGTTGCGGCCGGTGCCGTTCACAGCGGCAGCGTGATCCAGATGCTCTTGCCGCAGCCGTCGGCGTCGGGGCGTACGGCGGCCGTGCCGGACAGGGCGAGGGTGAGCTCCGCGACCGTGGCCAGACCGCCGTGCACCGCTCCGTACAGCGCCGGCTGGTACGGGTGCCGGTCGTGGACGCCGAACGCGAAGGTGTCCCGGTCCGCCGCCAGCAGGACGGTCAGCTGCGGCGACACCTCGGGGGTGTGCCGGACGCAGTTGGTGACCAGCTCGGCGAGGATCAGCAGGGCCGGTCCCACGACCGGATGGCGCGGGCTGACGCCCCACTCGGCCAGCGCCTGCTCGGCCGTCTCGCGCGCCATCCGGACCGCCTGCGGCATCGTCGGCAGGGTCAGCACGTGCCGGTAGGGCAGCCCGGCGAGTTCACCGGCGAGCATCACGGGCGGCCGCTCCCGGATCGGGCGCGCCGGAAGCGGGGGCTCACCGGGCCGTGACCTCGAAGGCCGGATCCCGGTCCTGGTCCTGGTCCTGGTTCCGGTCCCGATCCCGGTGCTGGTCCCGGTCACCCGCCTGCAACTCGGTGAGCAGCTCGTTCTGCCCGGCCACGATCTCGGTCAGGATCCGGCGGGCCGCCCGCATCAGCTCGGCGACGTCCCCGCCGGCCAGCGCGTACACCACCGTCGAGCCGTCCCGCCGGGACGTCACGATCCCGGACCGGCGCAACACCGCGAGCTGCTGGGACAGCGCGGCCGGCTCGACCTCGATCTCCGCCAGCAGGTCCCGTACCGGGGTCGGTCCGTCCTGCAGCAGTTCGAGCACTCTTATCCGGACGGGATGACCGAGCATCCGGAAGAACTCGGCCTTGGCCTGGTACAGCGGAACCGACACGCAACCCACTCCCCGAACCGCGCCCCGCCCGGGCGCGCACACGACAGGCAGCCGCGCCCGCGGGAGCGACACCACAGGCAGGGTCCACGGGCACGGCCACCACACCATCTAATGAATTGCAAAGATTCGCAATTCCGCGAGTCCCGTCAGGGATCGTGGTGAAGCAGGCCTGTCCGGTCAGTCGTCGGATTTCTCGGCCGGGCCGAGACCGGCCACCGCGTCGCCCGCCGCCCGCAGTGCGCCCTTGCTGATCGTGTCGGCGGACGGGGCGCCCTTGGACTCGAAGTCGCTGCCGTTGAAGGTGACCGTCACCAGGGCGTTGCCCTTGCGGACGGTCACGACGGCCTCGCGCGTCTCCTGCTTGTCCTTGGTGGTGAGGCCGGTCGTCAGCCGGGCCTCGTCGCCGAGACCGGACTGCGCCGTGCCCTTCCCGTCCTCTCCCGCGGACTTGAACGCCTGCTGCGCCAGCGCGTCGGACGCCTTCATCTCGAAGGACACGTCGAGCCAGCGGTAGTCGTAGCCCTCCAGCGCGCTCCAGGAGCAGCCCCGGCGCACCGACTCGTCGGTGGCCGAGAGCTCCTTGCCCGCCGTCTTCGCCCCCGGCACCAGGGACGTGACCGTCTTCTCGCCGACGGTGCCGCACGGTGCGGGCGGCTCGGCGTACGTCTGGGCGGCCACGCTCGCGCTGGGGTTCTCCGGCTCCGCCGACGACTGCGGCGCCGCGTCGTGGTGCTCCTGCCCGGCGGGCTCGGCCATCGGTCCGGTGGACCAGGCCCAGCCCACGCAGGCGAGGACGGTGACCGGCAGCAGCCGGACGGCGAGGGTGACCGGGAGCGGGAGAGAACGCACGGCGTACGTCCCTTACGTCAGTGGGGTGGGGGACGCCAGTGTCACATGAGTTGCTGTGCGGGGATACCGCCACTTCCGTCACGCCGGAATCACACAGCGGCACCATCGCCCCGGCGCACGGCCGTGACCAGCCACACGCCCGCGCGCGTCCGTACGCCGCGTGCGGTCGCGTACGGGCAGAGCGTGTCCTCGAGGGCGGCGCGCGTCGCCGCGGGCACGTGCCGGTCCGGGGTGCGGGAGAGCAGGAACTCGACGGCGTCCGCCGGGGTTTCGCCCCACCGGGTGTGGAGGTCCACCGGGTTGACGGCGATCTCCGTGAACGTGCGGTGCAGCGCGCCGTGGATCAGGTGCGGCTCGGACAGCGAGGCCATCGCGGTGTGCGCGGCGACCACCGCCGGGTCCGGGCGTACGGGCTCGGCGCCCTCCTCCAGGATCCGGGCGAACCGGCCGAGCACCTGGCTCTCCTCGGTGTCCGTCCCCGGCCGGCGCGGACAGACGAACACGATCCGGCCGCCGGGGCGCAGCGCCCGCCCGATGTTCGCGAAGGCCGCCACGTGGTCGGCGAAGAACATCACGCCGCCGCGGCTGATCACGACGTCGTAGCCGCCCGGCTCGAAGCGGTGCGTCTGCGCGTCGCCCCGCACGTACGCGACACCCTGTACCCCCTCGGCGGCCGTGTTCTTCCTGGCGCGGGCCAGGAGCGGTGCCGAGATGTCGACGCCGACCGCGTGGCCGGGCGCCGCGAGCAGGGCCGCCGCCCGGGTGGTGGCACCGGCTCCGCAGCCGACGTCGAGGACCCGGTCGCCGGGCGCGATCGCGGCGGCCTCGAACAGGGCGTCGTCGACACCGCCGACCATCGCGTCGAACTCCCGGTGCCGGGCGGCCCAGTGCTCGCCGAGCACCCCGTCCCACGGGCTGTCCGTGCGGTCGGGCGTGCGGTTCTCCGTGGTGGTCATGTCGTCTCCAGGAGGGCGGTCAGGGGGAGTGCGGACTCGATCCGGTCGACGGCGGCGAACGCCCCGTAGGCGATCAGGTGCACCAGGCAGTGGTCGGTGAACGGCGGGACGCGCCACGCCGCGACGTCCTCGTCGGTGATCCGGTACGGCGCGAGCGCGGCGAGCAGCGCGAGCCGCGCCCCGGGCCGCTCGCGCCGGTCGGGCAGCGCCTCCCACCCGGTCGGCGGGTGCGCGCCGTCCCAGTGGGCGACGGTCTCCTGCACGAGGGCGAGGTCGGCGTCGTCGAGGAGGCCCGCTCCCGTGGTGGCGGCGGTGCGCAGGGACTCGTAGGCCGGTCCGACCGAGGTGCCGGCGGCCCAGGACGGGCCGGGGTCGGGGGAGTCGAGGAAGGCCAGGGACGCGCCGGGCCGGTGTGCGGCGCGCACGACGCGGGAGACGCCGCGGCCCGCCAGCGAACGGACCGCCTGGAGGCGCTGGGCGCCCGCGGGCAGCAGGTTCTCGGTCAGCAGCGACGACACGATCCGGTTGATGAAGTGGAAGGCGAGCGCCGTGCCCAGGTGGGAGGCGAGGTGGTCGCGAGGGAAAGGCAGCGGCGCAAGATCCGGCGAGCCGGGGACGCGGCTGGCCCGGCCCCACTCCAGGATCCGCGCCGCCCGCTCGTCGGCCGGGGTCTCGGCGCGGGCCACCGCCTCGCCGAGCGCGTGGTCGCCGGTCGCGTGCAGCAGCACGGCGTGCGCGTCGACGCAGAACGGGCAGCGGTTCGCGAGGGAGGCACCGGCCGCGACGAGTTCCCGGTCGGTCCGCGAGCCGCTGCCCGCGATCAGCGACTCGCGCAGCAACGCCCAGACGGGCGCCAGGAGTTCGGGCGCCGACGACAGGACGATCAGGGTCGACGGCTTCGGGATGCCGAAGTCGGTCTCCGCCTGGGCGAGGACCGCGGCGGTGGTGCCGGTGGCGGCCTTCGGCGACGGCGGTTCGGTGTAGCGGTACGGGCCGGACATACGAGCTCCTCGGGTCGGCTCAGGGCGGTCGCCCCTGACCCGCCCAGACTCGCCCGGCGGCCCGCCCGGGGCGTCGTACGGCGGAGCCCACCGGCGGCTACTCCCCAGGGAGTAGCCGGGCGGCCGGTGCCGTTCTCGCGGCGGACGACGCCGTCGGGGCCCGCCCCTACCGTGGAGCCATGCAGGGGGACTTGAGCACAGCAGCCGTGCCGGCCGGCGCGCCGGAGCGGGGCACGCCGCCGCCGACCTGGCGCCGCGATCTGGCCGACGCGGCCCTGGCCGCGGTCGTCGGCGCCGTCGTGGTGCTCGCGGCGGCGCTCGGGGACGGCGCGGAGCCGGTGGACTACGCGCTGATGGTGGCGTCGGCGGTGCCGCTGGCCGGGTACCGGCGCGCGCCCCGGGCCGTGCTCCTGGCCTCGACCGCCGTGACGCTGGCGTACGTCGTGCACGCCCGGCCCGATCCGCTCGCGGCGCTGCCGGTGCTCGCCGCCGTGCACACGGCGGCGCGGGCGGGCCGTCGAGGGGTGGCCGCGGCCACCGGTGGCGTGTTCCTCGCCGCGTACATCACCTGTGACGCGCTCGCGGACGACGGGGCGACGACGCGCGGTCTGCTGCTCGCGGGCTGGTTCCTGTGCGCCGTCGTCACCGGTCTCGCCGACAAGAACTGGCAGGCGTACCTCCACCAGACCGAGCAGCGCGCCCTGGAGGCGGAGCGCACCCGGGAGGAGGCGGCGCTGCGCCGGGCCGGGGAGGAACGGCTGCGGATCGCCCGGGAGCTGCACGACTCGCTGACCCACAGCATCTCGATCGTCAAGCTCCAGGCGGGCGTCGCCGTGCACCTCGCCCGCAAGCGCGGCGAGGAGGTGCCGCCCGCGCTGCTCGCCATCCAGGAGGCGAGCGGCGAGGCGATGCGCGAACTGCGGGCCACGCTCGGCGTGTTGCGCACGGACGAGCCGGCCGGCAGCCCCGCGCTGCTCGTCGAGCGCGCCCGGTCGGCGGGCGTGGCCGTCACGCTCACGGTCACCGGGGCCGAGCGTCCGCTGCCCGCGGCGCACGACCGCACGGTCTACCGCATCGTCCAGGAGTCGCTGACGAACGTGGCGCGGCACGCGGGCCGCGACGCCGAGGCGGCGGTCCATCTCACCTACGGGGAGACCGAGTTGACGGTGTGCGTCACGGACGACGGGACCGCCGCCGAGGACCGTCCGCCGCAGGAGGGCACGGGGCTGACCGGGATGCGGGAGCGGGTGACGGCGCTCGGCGGCACGCTGACGGCGGCGCCGCGCGGGGCGGGGGGCTTCGTGGTGCGGGCGGTCCTGCCGCTCCCCGGGGACCCGGCCGCGGGCCCCGCACGGACGACGCCGGTGGCCTCCGCATCGGCGGTCACCCCGTGACGCCGCTCGTCCGGGTCGTGCTCGTCGACGACCAGGCGCTCATGCGGGCCGGGTTCCGGGCGCTGCTCGACGCCGAGGACGGGATCGAGGTCGTGGGGGAGGCGTCCGACGGGGAGGAAGGGGTCGCGCTGGTCCGGGCGAGCGTTCCGGACGTCGTGCTCATGGACGTGCAGATGCCCGGCACCAGCGGGATCGAGGCGACCCGGCGGATCGCGAACGACGCCGCCCTGGCCGGCGTGCGCGTCGTCATCCTCACCAACTACGGCCTCGACGAGTACGTCTTCGAGGCGCTGCGCGCGGGCGCGTCCGGGTTCCTGCTCAAGGACAGCGAACCGGAGGACCTGCTCGCCGGGATCGCCGTCGTCGCCCGCGGCGACGCCCTCCTGTCGCCGTCCGTCACCCGCCGCCTCAACGGCGAGTTCGTGGCCCGGCCGCCGGACCGGGCCACCGCGCCCGGCCTGGAGTGCCTCACCCCGCGCGAGCGCGAGGTCACCGCGCTCGCGGCCCGCGGCCTGACCAACGAGGAGATCGCCGCGCACATGGTGATCAGCCCGTTCACCGCCAAGACCCACATCAGCCGCGCCATGACCAAGCTCGCGGCCCGCGACCGGGCCCAACTCGTCGTGTTCGCCTACGAGTCGGGGCTCGTCGCCGCGCGGGGTACGTAAGATCGCCGGATGGGGACCGAGGGGACCAAGAGGATCGGCGGGCGCGTGCCCAGGTCGGCGGCGGCGGTCGTGGCGGCGCTGCTCGTGGCGGGGTGCGGTATGCGGACGGCGGCGGGCGGGGCCGGGCCCGCCGACCCGGCACCGGGCGGCGTGCACGCCGACACGCTGGACACGCGCGGCCCGACCCCGGCTCCCACGGCGTATCCGAGCGCCGGACTCCCGCACACGAGGGGCCCGGCGACGCCGTCCGGGCCGTGCCCGGACTCCGGCATGCGGATCGTGCCGGGCCTCACCAACCCCGCGATGGGCCTGCGCGTCCTCGACGTCGTCCTCACCAACTGCGGCGAGGGCACGTTCGAGCTGTACGGGTACCCGCGGCTGGGGCTCGCCGAGTCGGACGGCACCCCCGTCGACGGCGTGCGCGTCCTGAAGGGCACCGCGGACGTCACCCTCGCGGTGGGCGACCCGGGCCCGCGCCGCCTCACCCTGCGCCCGGGCGACAGCGCCGTCACGGCCCTGGTCTGGCGCAACACGTACGCCGACACGACGTACCCGCCGGTCACGGTCGACCGGGTGACGGTCGATCCCGGTCTCGGACGGGGCACGCAGACCGTCGTCCCGGACCCGCCGCTCGACCTCGGCAGCACGGGCCGGCTCGGTACGACGGCCTGGCACAAGGGCTGACGGCGTCCCGCTAGGATCCGCAGCAAGATGTTGAGGGCGCGGACACCGGGTCCGCCGTGGTGGCTGGGGGTCGGCGTGGTCGCTGGTCGTGTGGTGCGCTTCGACGGAGCGCGTGGCTATGGGTTCATCGCGCCGGACGACGGCGGTGAGGACGTGTTCCTGCACGTGAACGACCTCCTCATCCCCGAGTCGTACCTGCGCACCGGCCTCAAGGTCGAGTTCGAGATCGAGGAGGGCGACCGCGGCCCCAAGGCGTCCTCGGTCCAGCTCGCCGAGGGCGCCTCGGCACCGGCGCCCGGCCGGCACACCGCGGCCGACGGCGACGACGTGCTGTGCGACGTGCTGCGCGTCGACGAGTTCACGAACGAGGTCACGGAGCTGCTGCTGCGCGCCGCCCCCTCCCTGACCGGCGAGCAGATCCTGGCGATCCGCCGCGAGCTGGTGCAGAGCGGGCGCAAGCACGGCTGGGTGGACAGCTGACCCGCGGCCGCCGCTGAGCGTCCGAACCGCCCGGGGCCCGGGCCGAGTCGTCGTACTCGGTCCGGGCCCCGTCGCGTTCCCGGACCCGGGCGGGCGGTCCGCGGCGCCGATCTGCCCCGGGAGTCCCTTTATGTCGGGCCCAGTTATTCAATCTTCATCGAATGTCGTCCGGCATCCGGACAACCCCCTTGTCCTGCGGACTGTATGCGAAATACGTTCTGCTGTATTCCTTGATCGCCCACAGATTTCCTGTGGCCCCTCACCGGTCCCTGCGGATCCTTTTCCTGGCGGAGGTATGTCCTCGTGCGCCGAACAGCGGTTGCCCTCGCGGCAGTTGCCTTGGTGATGTCCACAACGGCGGGCTGCGGCTCCCTCCAGTCCTCGGCCACCGAGGTCGGCGGGGAGCGGATGACCGACGACCGGCCCGTACGAGACGGCGGCACCCTCACGGTCGCCCTCAACGCGGACCCCGACAAGCTCGACCCGACGCTGGCCCAGACCCTCGTGGGCCGCACCGTCTTCGCCGGCATGTGCGAGAAGCTCTACGACGTCGACGCGAAGGGCAAGGTCGTGCCCCAGCTCGCGACCGCACTCCCGAAGGTGTCCGACGACGGCCGCACCGTCACCTTCGACGTCCGCAAGGACGCGCGGTTCAGCGACGGCACGCACCTCGACGCGGCCGCCGTCGTCACGTCCCTGCTGCGCCACCGCGACCTCGCCGGATCCGCCCGCGCCACCGAACTGGCGCCGCTGAAGGACGCCGAGGCGACCGGCCCGTACAGCGTGCGGCTCACCCTCAAGCAGGCGTACGTGCCGCTGACCGCGGTCCTCGCGGACCGCTCCGGCATGGTGATGTCGCCGGCCGCGCTGAAGAAGTACGGCAAGAACTTCACCAACCACCCTTCCTGCGTCGGCCCGTTCACGTTCGTCGAGCGCGTCGGCGGCGACCGCATCGTCCTCGCCAAGGACAAGAACTACTACGACGCGGACGACGTGCACCTCGACAAGGTCGTCTACAAGCCGATCCCCGACGGCAGCGTCCGCCTCGCCAACCTGCGCTCCGGCGACGTCCAGGTCGGCGACCAGATGGTGCCCGTCGACGTGAAGAGCGCGCTGACCGACGACAAGCTCCAGCTCTTCAACTCGCCCTCGCTCGGCTACCAGGGCATCGGCATCAACGTCGGCAACACCCAGGGCCTCGGCAAGAAGCCCGGAAAGATCGACACGCCGCTCGCGAGCGATGTGCGCGTCCGCGAGGCCTTCGACCTGGCCATCGACCGAGACCTCATCAACAAGGTCGTCTTCCAGGGCATGTACGAGCCCGCGTGCGGGCCGATCTCCCCCGAGGCCGCGCTCGCCCCGGGCGTGAAGTCGTCCGCGTGCCCCAAGCGCGATGTCGCCAAGGCCAAGCGGCTGTTGAAGGCGGCGGGCGTGAAGACGCCGCTGCACATCGAGCTGAAGACGTCGACCACCCCCGAGTGGAGCCGCATCGGCCAGGTCATCCAGGCCATGGCCAAGGACGCGGGCTTCGCCGTCACACTCCGCCCCACCGAGTACGCCACGATGCTCGAGGAGACCGACGACGGCCACTACGACGCCTTCAACAGCGGCTGGTCCGGACGGCTCGACCCCGACGGCAACATCGCCAGCTTCCTGCAGACGCAGGGTGCGATGAACGCCTACGGCTACTCCGACCAGAAGGTCGACGACCTCATCGCCCGCGGCCGCACCGAGCCCGACGCCGGTGAACGCGCCACGATCTACGGCGAGTTGATCCGCCGCGTCAACGACGCCCACGCGCTCGTCTACCTCTACCGCCAGAAGAACTACGTCGTCGCAGGGAAGGACGTCGCGGGCGTACACGTCTACGGCGACGGCCTGATCCGCGTGAAGGATGCGGGGTACGCCAAGTGACGACCGCTCAGATTTCGCTCAAGAGGCGGGGGTTGCTCGCCGGGCACCCCATGGCCAAGTACTTGCTGACCCGCGTGCGGCAGTCCGTCATCACGCTCTTCCTCGTCTCGATCGTCGTCTTCGCCGGCATCCGCGCGCTGCCCGGCGACCCGGCGCTCGCCCTCGCCGGCGAGGAGCGCAGCCCCGAGGCCCTCGCGGCGATCCGCTCCGAGTACGGGCTCGACGACAACGTCGTGATCCAGTACCTGCGTTTCATCGGGCACGCGCTGCAGGGCGACCTCGGCACGTCCTCCCGTACCGGCCTGCCGGTCTCCGACGCCATCGCCGAGGCGCTGCCCGTCACCCTCGAACTCGCCGCGCTCTCCCTGCTTTTGGCGATCGTCCTCGGCATCGGCGCCGGTGTCGTCGCGGCCGTGCGGCGCGGCAGGCCCGCCGAGTGGATCGCCAACGCCCTCGCCCTGCTGGGCCTGTCGATCCCCACCTTCTGGCTCGGCATCGTCCTCGTACTCGCCTTCGCCATCGCCGTCCCGGTCTTCGCCGCCTCCGGATTCGTCCCCTTCGGCACCGACCCGCTCGACAACCTGCGCCGCATGATCCTGCCCGCGATCGTCCTCGGCTCCGGACTCGCCGCCGTCGTGATGCGCCAGACCCGCGCCGCGATGCTCGACTCGCTCTCCGCCGACTACGTCCGCACGGCACGCGCCAAGGGCCTGTCCCGCCGCGAGGTCATCGGCGGCCACGCCCTGCGCAACTCGCTCGTCACCGTCGTCACCGTCCTCGGCCTGCAACTGGGCCACCTGATCTCCGGCGCGGTCGTCACCGAGCAGATCTTCGTGCTCCCCGGCTTCGGCAAGCTCACCATCGACGCCGTCTTCACCCGTGACTACGCGACGCTGCAAGGCGTGGTGCTGTGCACCTCCTTCGCGTACATCTTCATCAACCTGCTGGTCGACGTGGCGTACTCGGTCATCGACCCGCGCATCCGGCTCGGAGGTGCCCGGTGACCACGCTCGCCCTCACAGGAATCCGGGCCCGCGCGGCCCGCAGCGGCAAACTGCGCGCCCTGCGCAGGAACAAGCTGGCCATGACCGGCGGCATCATCGCCGTGGTCTTCGTGCTCGCCGCACTGTTCGCCCCGCTCGTCGCGCCCTACGACCCGGCGCAGCCGAACTTCGACAACGTCCTCGCCGCGCCCGGCTGGTCGCACTGGCTGGGCACCGACGACCTCGGCCGCGACCAGCTGTCCCGCGTCGTCTACGGCGCGCGCGCCTCCATGCAGGTCGGCGTCCTCGCCGTCGTCCTCGCCTTCGTCGTCGGCGTCCCGCTCGGCCTGCTCGCCGGCTACTACGGCAAGTTCACCGACAGCGTCGTCTCCCGCGTCACCGACACGATGCTCGCGTTCCCGTTCCTGGTCCTGGCCGTCGGCCTCGCCGCCGTGCTCGGCCCCTCGCTCACCAACGCGACCATCGCCATCGGCATCTCGCAGATCCCGGCCGTCATCCGCATCACCCGCGCCGAGACGCTCCGCCTCAAGCACGTCGACTACGTGGCCGCGGCCGTCGCCAACGGCGGCGGGGACGGCACCGTCCTGTTCCGCCACATCCTGCCCAACGCGACGTCCGCGCTGACCGTGCAGGCCACCGTCGGCATCCCCGCCGCCATCATCGGCGAGGCCCTGCTCAGCTTCCTCGGCCTCGGCGTGCAGCCGCCCGAGCCGTCCCTCGGCGTGATGCTCTCGTCCGCCCAGTCCTTCCTCGCGCCCGCGCCCTGGATGGCGGTGTTCCCCGGCCTCGCCGTCGTGGCCGCGACCCTGGCGTTCAACCTGCTCGGCGACGGCCTGCGCGACGTCCTCGACCCCCGTGGAGCGACCCGATGACCGAGCCAGTCCTGAGCGTGCGCGACCTGTCGGTCTCCTTCAGGTCCGACACCCGCACCGTGCACGCCGTCGACCACGTCTCCTACGACCTGCACGCCGGCGAGGTGCTCGCCGTGGTGGGCGAGTCGGGCTGCGGCAAGTCCGTCACCTCGATGGCCGTCATGGGACTGCTGCCGCCCACCGCGCAGATCACCGGCTCCGTCCGGCTCGGCGAGCGCGAACTCGCCGGCGCCGACGACAAGACGTACGGGAAGATCCGCGGCAAGGACATCGCGATGATCTTCCAGGAGCCGATGACGTCCCTGAACCCGGTGCTCACCATCGGCCGGCAGATCGGCGAGGTGCTCCGCCGCCACCAGGGACTGAGCAAGAAGGAGGCACGCGCGCGTGCCGTCGAACTGCTCGACCTCGTGGGCATCCCGGCCCCCGCCCAGCGCGTCGACGAGTACCCGCACCAGCTGTCCGGCGGCATGCGGCAGCGCGTGATGATCGCCATCGCGGTGGCCTGCGACCCGGCGGTGCTGATCGCCGACGAGCCGACGACCGCGCTCGACGTCACCGTCCAGGCGGGCATCCTGGAGGTCCTGCAGTCGCTGCGCGAACGGCTCGGCACCGCCATCGTGCTCATCACCCACGACCTGGGCGTCGTCGCCGACATCGCCGACCGCGTCCTCGTCATGTACGCGGGCCGCCCCGTCGAACAGGCCCCGGTCGACGAACTGTTCGCCACACCCAGGCACCCGTACACCCGCGGCCTGCTCTCCGCCGTGCTCCGCCCCGGCACCCCCAAGGACCGCCTCCCCGAGATCCCCGGTCTCGTGCCGAGCCTCGACACCCAGCCCGACGCCTGCACGTTCGCGCCGCGCTGCGCCCGCGCCGACGACACCTGCACCGCGGGCCGCCCCGGCTTCAGGGCCGTCCCCGACAAGAACGGTGCCGCCGGGGCCGACGCCGCGCACCGCGCCGCCTGCTGGCACCCGCACACCCTCCAGGAGACCGCCTCATGAGCACCGCCCCCGCGCTGGAACTCACCGGCCTCGAACGGCACTTCGCGGGCGCGGGCGGCACCGTGCGCGCCGCCGACGGCGTCACCCTGACCGTCGGACACGGCGAGGTCGTCGGCCTCGTCGGCGAGTCCGGCAGCGGCAAGTCGACCGTCGGACGCTGCGCCGTCCGCCTCGACGAACCCACCGGCGGCACCGTCCGCATCAACGGCACCGACGTCACCACCATGTCCCGCCGTGCCCTGCGGCCGCTGCGCAAGGACTTCCACCTGGTCTTCCAGGACCCGTCCTCGTCGCTCGACCCGCGGATGACCGTCGGCGAGATCGTCGCCGAACCGCTGAAGCTGCACGGGATCGCCAAGGGGGAGGCCGCCCGCGCGCGCGTGGCCGAACTCCTCGGCCAGGTGGGGCTGCGCCCCGAGCACGCCGACCGGCACCCGCACGAACTCTCCGGCGGCCAGCGCCAGCGCATCTCCATCGCCCGCGCGCTCTCCGTGGACCCCGCCCTCCTCGTCGCCGACGAGCCGACGTCCGCGCTCGACGTCTCCGTCCAGGCCTCCGTCCTCAACCTGCTCGCCGACCTCCAGCGCGACCGCGGCTTCGGCTGCCTGTTCATCACGCACGACCTGGCGGCCGTCGAGTACCTCGCGGACCGGATCGCCGTCATGTACCTGGGCCAGATCGTCGAGCAGGCGCCCACGAGCGAACTGTTCGCCGACCCCAAGCACCCCTACACCCAGGCCCTGCTGTCGGCCGCCCCCGTCCCCGACCCCGTCACCCAGCGCACCCGCGAACGCATCGTGCTGAGCGGCGAACTGCCCAGCCCGCTCGCCCCGCCGCCCGGCTGCCGCTTCCACACGCGCTGCCCGCTCGCCGTCGACCGGTGCCGCACGGAGGTGCCCGCCCTGCGCACCCTGGACGGGGGCCGCGAGGTCTCCTGCCACCTGGTCGCCGACGACGGCACCGCACCCGACGCCGCCGCGGCACCCTCTCGTACGATCCCGACCACCCGCACCGCCACCCGCTAGGAGCCCTCTTGTTCACCACCCGGCCGACCCTCCAGGGCACCTTCGGCATGGTGTCCTCCACGCACTACCTCGCCTCCCAGTCCGCGATGGCCGTCCTGGAGGACGGCGGAAACGCCTACGACGCCGCCGTCGCCGCGGGCTTCGTCCTGCACGTCGTGGAGCCGCACCTGAACGGGCCCGCGGGCGAGGTGCCGCTGATCCTCGCCCCGGCCGGCGGCGAGGTGCGCGTGCTGTGCGGACAGGGCGTGGCCCCCGCCGGCGCCACCGTCGCGCACTACAAGGACGAGCTGGGCCTCGACCTCGTGCCCGGCACCGGCCCCCTCGCGGCCGCCGTGCCCGGCGCCTTCGACGCGTGGATGCTGCTCCTGAAGGACCACGGCACGAAGTCCCTCGCCCAGGTCCTCGCGTACGCCATCGGCTACGCGGAGGACGGGCACGCCCCCGTCGAGCGCGTCGGCGAGACCGTCGAGACCGTGCGCGAACTCTTCGAGACCGAGTGGCCGTCCTCCGCCGCGGTCTACCTCGTCGACGGCCGGTCCCCGCGCCCCGGCGAACTGCTGCGCAACCCGCAGCTCGCCGCCACCTGGAAGCGGCTGATCGACGAGGCCGAGGCGGCGGGCGCCGACCGCGTCACGCAGATCGAGGAGGCCCGCCGCATCTGGCGCGAGGGCTTCATCGCCGAGGCCCTCGTCCGGCAGGCGCAGCGCCCCACCATGGACACCAGCGGCGAGCGGCACACCGGCACGCTGACCGCGCAGGACCTGGCCGGCTGGTCGGCGACCTACGAGGCCCCGGCGACCTACGACTGGAACGGCTGGACGCTGTGCAAGGCCGGCGGCTGGAGCCAGGGCCCCGCCTTCCTCCAGCAGCTCGCCCTGCTCCCGCCCGAGCTGCCCGCCTACGGGTCCGCCGACTACGTCCACCTCCTCATCGAGGGCTGCAAGCTCGCGATGGCCGACCGCGAGGCCTGGTACGGCGACGCGGACCCCGCGGGCGTCCCCGTGGACGCGCTGCTGTCCGCCGAGTACAACGCCGCCCGGCGCGCCCTGATAGACGCGGAGAAGGCGTCGTACGAGCTGCGCCCCGGCAGCCCGCTCGGCGCTGAGCCGCGGCTCAGCGCGCACGCGAGCGCGGTCGCCGCGGGAGAGCCCGGCTTCGACGCGATGGGCGTCGCGGGCGCGGGCGAGCCCACGGTCGCCAAGAGCCCGGCGTCCCCGGTGCCGGGCGAGCCCGACGTGCGCGAGGACGGCCTGACCCGCGGCGACACCTGCCACCTCGACATCGTCGACCGCTGGGGCAACATGGTCGCCGCCACCCCGTCCGGCGGCTGGCTCCAGTCCAACCCGGTGGTGCCCGAGCTCGGCTTCCCCCTCGGCACCCGGCTGCAGATGGCCTGGCTCGACGAGGGCCTGCCCAACTCGCTCGCCCCCGGCCGCCGCCCGCGCACCACCCTCACCCCGTCCCTCGCCCTCAAGGACGGCGTGCCCGTCCTGGCGTTCGGCACGCCCGGCGGCGACCAGCAGGACCAGTGGCAGGTGCACTTCTTCCTGGCGGTGGCGCTGCGCGACAGCGTGCGCGGCGGCCTCGACCTCCAGGGCGCGATCGACGCCCCGAACTGGCACAACGACTCGTTCCCCGGGTCCTTCTTCCCGCGCGGCATGCGGCCGGGTTCGGTCACCGTCGAGGCGCGGATGGACGAGGAGGTCGTCGCCGAGCTGCGCCGGCGCGGCCACGACGTGACCGTCGGCGACGCCTGGTCCGAGGGCCGCCTGTGCGCCGTCGCCCGCGACCCGCGCACCGGCGTCCTGTCGGCCGCGGCCAACCCGCGCGGCATGCAGGGGTACGCCGTCGGCCGCTGACCCCATGAGAGGTGGAATCCCGGTCTTCCCTGGGATTCCACCTCTCGTTCACCCCAGCGGAACGCATTGTCAGTGGCTCGTGTTCTCATGGACCCATGATCGAAACCATCACGGAAAGCATCGACGACTTTCTGGACCAGTACGTGACCGACCAGCTGCTCACCGACGTCGAGCGGATCGTCCGCGCCGCGGCCGCCGCCGAGATAACCCCCCGCTTCCGTGGGCTCGCCGCCCACGAGATCGAGGAGAAGAGCGCCCCGCACGACCTCGTGACCGTCGCCGACAAGCGCGCCGAGGAGTACCTCACGCGCGAGCTGGGCGCCCTGCTGCCCGGCTCGGTCGTGGTCGGCGAGGAGGCCGTCGCCGCCGACCCGGCGACGTACGAGGCGATCCGGGGCGCGGCCCCGGTGTGGATCGTCGACCCGGTCGACGGCACCCGCCAGTTCGTGCACGGCGACCCCGGCTTCTGCACCCTCGTCGCCCTCGCCCTGGACGGCGTCGTGCTCGCCTCCTGGACGTACGCGCCCGCGCTCGACGAGTTCGCCGTGGCCGCCCGCGGCCGGGGCGCCCGGCTCAACGGGCGGGCGCTGCACGCCGGTTCACCCGACCAGGACCGCGACCTGCGGATCGCGACCTCGCACCCCGACTACACGACGGACGACCAGAAGCGCGCCCTGCTCTGCCTGCGCAGCGACGGATTCGCCCCGCGGCCGTGCGGCTCGGCCGGCCTGGAGTACCTGGCCGTCGCCCGCGGCGCCCTGGACGCCACCGCCTTCAGCTGGGAGCTCGCCTGGGACCACGCGGCCGGGCTGCTGCTGGTCGAGGAGGCGGGCGGCGCCCACCTCACGCGCGACGGCGTGCCCTTCACGATCACCGGGGACAACGCCCTGCCGTTCACGGCGGCGCGGGACGCGGCTACGGCACGGCGGGTGGCAGGGGTGCTGTCGGGCGGAGCCTGACCTGGATGTTCGGCGTCCGCTCGAACTCGGCGTCGATCCTGACGTCGAGGACCTCGAACTCCCCGGCCGTGCCCACCGCCGGCCACTGCTCGGGCACCCCGGGCAGTGCCCCCATGTCGACGAAGGCCTGGAACGGCACCTCGGACGCCGGCCGGACGAACAGCCCGGTGACGCCCGGCCCCCACGGCACGGCCTCGACCGTGCCCGTCACCCGCGTCCCGTCGGGCAGCGGACCGTCCAGCCGGCGCGTGCACTGCCGGTCGCTGCGGGCCCGCCCCCAGACCACGGCGAAGTCCGACCGGGACACCGGTTCGATGTCGGACACGGTCGCGGCGGGCCGTGTCCGCGCCGTGAGCCGGCCGTAGATCTTGTGGTAGATCCGCGCGCCCAGCGTGCCGAACCGCCAGGTCACGCGGGCGAGTTCGGGCCGCGACGCGGCCACCACCGCGGCGCCCCACGGCACGGGCTTCGACGGGGGAAGCAGGTCGGGCGGCCTGACCCGCTCGTCGAACAGCGCCTCCCGCAGCACGAGCCCACCGTCGCCGACCTCCACCCAGCGGTGAAGGGCTCCCTCGCTGCTCCGGAACCACTGCGTCATCCGGCGCACCCTACCCGCGCACCGGCCGGCGCCGACCCGGCCGGTGCGCGCCGGGGGCCGGACGGGCGCGCGCCTCCTTCACGGTCGTCCGGCGTCCCCGGGCCCCGCCGCCCGGTGCTGTCGGTGCCGCGGCATATCCTGGGCGCGCAGTGTGGACACCGGCTGACGAAGGAGTCCGAAGGTGCCGTCGATGCTCGATGCCGTCGTGGTGGGTGCGGGGCCCAACGGGCTGACCGCCGCCGTCGAACTGGCCAGGAGGGGCTTCTCCGTGGCCGTGTTCGAGGCCAAGGACACCGTCGGCGGAGGGGCGCGCACCGAGGAGCTGACGCTGCCCGGGTTCCGCCACGACCCGTGCTCTGCGGCGCACCCGCTGGGCGTCAACTCCCCGGCGTTCCGCGCCCTGCCGCTGGAGCGGTACGGGCTGCGGTGGGCGCATCCCGAGCTGCCGATGGCGCACCCGTTCCCGGACGGCACCGCCGCCGTCCTGTCCCGGTCCGTCGGCGAGACGGCCGCGTCGTTCGGGCCGCGGGACGCCGGCGCGTACCGGCGGCTCATCGACCCGCTGCTGCCGCACTGGGACGACCTCGTGCGGGACTTCATGGCGCTGCCGCGCACGGCGCTGCCGCGCGACCCGGTCACCCTCGCCCGGTTCGGCCTCGTCGGGCTGCCGCCGTCGACGCTGCTGCTGCGCCGGTTCCGCGACGAGAAGGCGCGCGCCCTGCTCTCGGGCCTGGTCGCCCACGTCATCGCCCCGCTCGGCGGCTTCGCGACGTCCGCGATCGGCCTCGTGTTCGCCCTCGCGGCCCACGCGCGCGGCTGGCCCGTCGCCCGCGGCGGCTCCCAGGCGATCGCCGACGCGCTCGCCGGATACCTGAAGGACCTCGGCGGCGCGATCCACACCGACTACGAGGTGAAGCGGCTCGACGACCTGCCGCCCGCCCGCGCCTACGTCTTCGACACCTCGCCCAGCGCCCTCGCCCGGATCGCGGGCCTCGGCCGCTACTACGACCGGTTCCGGTACGGGGCGGCCGTCTTCAAGGTCGACTACGCGCTCGACGGACCCGTGCCGTGGACCGCCCCGGAGGCCAGATCGGCCGGCACCGTCCAGGTGGGCCCGTACGGCTCGGACATCCGCCGCGCCCTGCGGGCCGTCTCGCAGGAGGACCGGGCGCCCGACGTGCCGTTCCTGATCACCGTGCAGCCGGGCGTCGCCGACCCGACGCGGGCACCCGCGGGCAAGCACACGTTCTGGGCGTACGGGCACGTCCCGAACGGCTGGGACGGTGACCTGACGGACGCCGTCGAGCGTCAACTGGAGCGATTCGCCCCGGGGTTCAGGGACCTGGTGCTCGCCCGCGCCACCGCGGGCCCGCCCGAACTGGTCGCGCGCAACGCGAACTACGTGGGCGGTGACATCGCCGCGGGCGCGGCCAGCGGCCTCCAGCTCCTGCTGCGACCCAAGCTGTCCCTGTCCCCGTACACCACCCCGCATCCCGCGGTCTTCATCTGCTCGTCGTCGTCCCCGCCGGGCCCCGGCGTGCACGGCATGTCGGGTCACAACGCGGCGAAGGCCGTCTGGAGGAGGCTGCGCGCGTCATGAACCCCGACAGGGAGCCCCGTACCCCTCCCCGCCTCGCCCTGGTCCGCGGCGACATCACCGAGCAGCAGGTGGACGCCGTGGTGAACGCGGCGAACTCGTCGCTGCTCGGCGGCGGGGGAGTGGACGGCGCCATCCACCGGCGCGGCGGCCCCGAGATCCTCGCGGAGTGCCGGAAGCTGCGGGCCTCGCACTACGGCAAGGGGCTCGCCACGGGCCGCGCGGTGGCGACGACCGCCGGGCGGCTGCCCGCGCGGCACGTCATCCACACGGTGGGGCCCCGCTGGTCGGCGACGGAGGACCGGTCGGAGCTCCTGGTGTCCTGCTACCGCGAATCGCTGCGCGTGGCCGCCCAGTTGGGTGCGCGGACCGTGGCCTTCCCGGCGATCTCGACCGGGATCTACGGCTGGCCCCTGGACGACGGGGCGCGGATCGCGGTGGCGACGGTGCGCTCGGCCGCGCCGGGTACGGTCGAGGAGGTGCGCTTCGTGGTCTTCGACGACCGGGCCGAGGAGGCGTTCGCCCGGCACCTGGCCGAGAACGGGTAGCCGTCCGGGTTCCACCCGGTTCCACCGGGACCCGCTGGCGCCGACCAAGATCAACAACGGCAGAATGGCCGGTATGTCGACAACGAACACCCTTCGTACCGCCGTGCCCGACGACGCCCCCGAGATCGGGAGCCTGCTCGCCCGCGCCTTCGACGACGACCCGATGATGCGCTGCTTCTTCCCCGACGCCACGACCCGACAGGCGTCCATGGAGCGGTACTTCACGACCGTCTTCGGCCGTCAGTACGTCCACCACGGGCTCTGCGAGCGCACCGCGTCCGCCGCCGCGTTCTGGGTGCCCGCCGAGGACCAGGCCAAGGCCGTGCCCGACGCCGACACCGTCCAGGAGCTCCGGGCGATACTCGGGGACCGCGCCGCGCTGTTCGGGCGGACCGTCGAGGCCGCCGCCGCCCACACCCCGGCCGAACCGCACTGGTCCCTCGCGCTGATCGGTGCCGACCCGGCCGCCCAGGGGCAGGGCCAGGGAGCCGCGCTGCTGCGCTCCGGCCTCGCGCGGGCCGACGCGGCGGGCATGCCCGTGTACCTGGAGTCGTCCAAGGAGTCCAACGTCCCGGTCTACGAGCACTTCGGGTTCAAGGTCCGCGACGAGCTGACGGTGCCGGCCGGCGGGCCGGTGCTGTGGACAATGTGGCGCCCGGCCGCGGCCTGACCCCGACCCGGGGCACCCGGGCCCCACGTTGATGTCGGATTTCCGCCAGCCGTGCCGCTCACCATGCCCGATGCTGGAGCCATGTCCACCGAAAAGGCTCACGGCACGGATCGCGGCACGGTTCAGGGCACGGCTCCCGGCCCGGACCGCCCCACCACCGCCATGCACCTCGACACCGAGCGGTGCGTGCGGGCGGTGCAGGCCAAGGACACCCGGTTCGACGGGGTGTTCTTCACCGCCGTCCTGACCACCCGCATCTACTGCAGGCCCGGCTGCCCGGTCGTGCCGCCCAAGCCGGAGAACATGGTGTTCCACCCGAGCGCCGCCGCCTGCCAGCAGGCCGGATTCCGGGCCTGCAAGCGGTGCCGCCCCGACACCACCCCCGGCTCCCCGGAGTGGAACCGGCGCGCCGACGTCACCGCCCGCGCGATGCGGCTGATCGGCGACGGCGTCGTGGACCGGGACGGCGTGCCGGGTCTCGCCCGGCGCCTCGGCTACAGCGAGCGGCAGGTCGAGCGCCAGCTCCTCGCCGAGCTGGGCGCGGGCCCCCTCGCCCTCGCCCGCGCCGGGCGGGCCCAGACCGCACGCCTGCTCATCGAGACGACCGCGCTGCCCATGGCCGACATCGCGTTCGCCGCAGGCTTCTCCTCCATCCGCACCTTCAACGACACCGTTCGCGAGGTCTTCGCCCTCACCCCCGGTGAACTGCGCACCCGCGCGCCCAAAGGCCGCCCGACCGCCCGCGGCGGCGCGCTCACGCTCCGGCTGCCGTTCCGCGCCCCGCTCAACCCCGACAACCTCTTCGGACACCTCGCGGCGACCGCCGTGCCGGGCGTCGAGGAGTGGCGCGACGGCGCGTACCGGCGCACGCTGCGCCTCCCGTACGGGCACGGCATCGTGGCCCTCACCCCGGGCACGGAGCACATCGGCTGCCGGCTGATCCTCACCGACCAGCGCGATCTGACCGTCGCCATCAGCCGCTGCCGCCGGCTGCTCGACCTCGACGCCGACCCCGTCGCCGTCGACGACCAGCTGCGCACCGACCCGCTGCTCGCGCCCCTGGTCGACAAGGCGCCGGGCCGCCGCGTGCCGCGCACCGTGGACGAGGCCGAGTTCGCCGTACGGGCCGTGCTCGGCCAGCAGGTCTCCACCGCGGCCGCCCGCACCCACGCAGGCCGTCTCGTCCTCGCCCACGGCGAACCGGTCGACGACCCCGAGGGCGGCCTCACCCACCTCTTCCCGGACCCCGCCGCCCTCGCCTCGCTCGACCCGGAGTCCCTCGCCCTGCCGCGCAGCCGGCGCACGACCCTCACCACGCTCGTCCGCCGGCTCGCCGACGGCGAGCTGGCGCTGGGGCCCGAGTCGGACTGGGCCGAGGTCCGCGCCCGGCTCGCCGAACTGCCCGGTTTCGGGCCCTGGACCATCGAGGCCATCGCCATGCGGGCCCTCGGCGACCCGGACGCCTTCCTGCCCACCGACCTCGGCATGCGCCGGGCCGCCCAGGAGCTCGGCCTGCCCCACACCCCGGCGGCCCTCACCGCGCGGGCCGCGGCCTGGCGGCCCTGGCGCGCGTACGCCACTCAGTACCTGTGGGCCACCGACGACCACCCCATCAACTTCCTGCCCGCGTAAGGGAAGCGCCACATGAAGCAGCACACGAAGCAGCAACATGCGAAGCAGCACCACATGAAGCAGCACCACATGAAGCAGCACCACATGAAGCAGCACACCGTCATCGACAGCCCCTACGGCCCGCTCACCCTCGTCGCCACCGGCGGGACCCTGTCCGGCCTCTACATGACCGACCAGCGCCACCGCCCCGCCGAGGAGACCTTCGGGGCCCGCGACGAGCGTCCCTTCGGCGCCGTCATCGACCAGCTGAACGCCTACTTCCAGGGCGAGTTGACGGAGTTCGACCTGCCGCTCGACCTGGCCGGCACCCCGTTCCAGCGCTCCGTCTGGGCGCAGCTCCGGCAGATCCCGTACGGCGAGACCCGCACCTACGGCGAACTCGCCGAGGCCCTCGGCAATCCGGCCGCCTCCCGCGCCGTCGGCCTCGCCAACGGCAAGAACCCGGTCGGCGTCATCGTCCCCTGTCACCGGGTGATCGGCGCGAACGGCGACCTCACGGGCTACGGCGGCGGCCTCGACCGCAAGCGCCGCCTGCTCGACTTCGAGCGCGGGACGGCCCTCTTCTAGCCTCGGGGCCCGACGACAGCCCTAGGCTCCGGCGAGTTCGCCCAGCAGGCGCGGCAGCGCCGTGCCGATCGGCTCCCGCACGACCTCGTCGGCGACGTCGTCGTACGGGGTCGGCTCGGCGTTCACCACCACCAGGCGGGCGCCGTGCTCCGCGGCCAGCCCGGCCAGGCCCGCCGCGGGCTGCACCTGGAGGCTGGAGCCGACCGCGAGGAACACCTCGCAGGCCTTGGTGATCGAGACCGCCTCGGCGAGCACCACCGGGTCGAGGCGCTCGCCGAACATCACCGTCGTCGACTTGAGGATGCCGCCGCAGAGCGGACAGCCGGGATCGTCCTCGCCCGCCTCGACCCGGGCCAGCGCCGCCTCCATCGCGCCGTGCTCCCCGCACTCCGTGCACACGAACCGCCGCGCGGAGCCGTGCAGTTCGAGCACCTTGCGGGCGGGCAGCCCGGCGAGCTGGTGCAGCCCGTCCACGTTCTGCGTGAGGACCCGGACCGGGACGCCGGACGCCGACAGGCCGGCGATCGCACGGTGCGCCGCGTTCGGCTCGGCGGTCAGCGTCTGCGCCCGGAGCCGCACCTGCCAGGCGCGGCGCCGGATCTCCGGGTCGTTCATGTAGTACTCGTACGTGACGAGCTTCTCGGCGTCCGGATCCTTGCGCCACACCCCGTTCGGACCGCGGTAGTCGGGGATGCCGGAGTCCGTGCTGATGCCGGCGCCGGAGAGGATCGCAACCAGGGTCATGGCGCCCACCGTAGGTCAGGGGGCCTCGGTCGCGTCCACCGGTTTCGGGATGAGCAGCGAGGCGAACAGGGCCGCGACGATGAGGACGAGACCCGCCACGACGCCGGCGCTGTAGCCCCCGACGGACGACCCGTCGGACGGGGCGACCGCGTTCACGGCCGCGTAGAGGACGACGAAGCTCAGCCCCGCGCCCAGGTTGAAGCAGCCCGCGTTCAGGCCCGGCAGGAAGCCCGGGTTCTCGTGCGGGGAGAGCAGGATGCCCAGACCGTTGAGCATGATGTTGACCGTGCCCGCGTAGGTCACGCCGAGCAGGATCGACGAGGTGAGGAGCAGGCCCGACGAGCCGGTGTGCAGGGTCAGCAGCGCCAGCACCGTGGCGGCGGCCGTGGCGACCAGGCCGATGCGCAGGACGCGGCCGTAGCCGTACGTCGCCGCGAGACGGCCCGCGAGGGGGCCCATGGCCAGGCCCGCGAGCGCGTACGGGGTGAGCGTCCACCAGGTGGCGCCCTGGGCGCCGAGCCCGAGGCCGACCGCCGTGTCCTGGGCGAAGCCGGGCAGCAGCCCGTTCATGATCGCGAAGACGCCGGTCATGGTGAGCATCGTCGACAGCAGCAGCGACCAGGTGGCGCGCCGTTTCAGCAGGTGCGTGGTGACCAGCGGATGCTTCGCACGGTTCTCCATCCGCCAGAACGCCCAGAACGCGAGCGCGGCCAGCACGGTCAGGCCGGCCGCCAGTGCCCAGTTCGCGTCGCCGAGCTTGCCCGCCTCGTTGAACGCGATCAGCAGCGCGCCGACGGAGACGACGAGGAGCGCGACGCCCGGCCAGTCCATCGGCGGCCGCTCGTCGGCCCGCGACTCGGGCGCGAAGAACCGGACGAGCAGCGCCGCGAGGGCGGCGAAGGCCGTCATGACCCAGAAGATCGAGGCGTAGCCGTGGTGTTCGGCGAGCGAACCGCCCGCGAACGAGTCGACGCCGGCGATGCCGCCGTTGACGGCCGTGACGACGCCGAGCAGCGTGCCGTACCGCTTGGGGTCGGGCACCTCGACGCGCAGCATGATCAGCGCGAGCGGGATCGTCGGCCCGGACGCGCCCTGGACGACGCGGCCGACCGCGAGCATCCCGACGGACCCGGCGAGCGCGGACACCACGCAGCCGACGGCCATCAGGACCATCATCGCGGTGAGCACCCTGCGGCGGCCGATCAGGTCGCCCAGGCGCGGCAGGAACAGCGAGAACAGCGCGGCGGCCGTGAAGAAGGCCGTCTGGGTGACGCCGATGGCGGAGTCGGTGGTGTGCAGCTCCTCGGCCATCGTGCTCAGGGCGGGGCTGAGCATCGAGGCGTTGAGCTGGAAGGCGAAGCTGGCCGCGAGCAGCGCGACCATGAGGGCGCCGACCCGGGCCGGGCGTCCCGCGCGGGGATCGCCGGCCGGGGTGTGGGGGGAGGCGGCGACGTTCATGCTGCGGGGTCTCCGATGCGGACGAGGGCGTCCACGACGAGGTCCCAGAACCGGTCGTGGTCGAGGTCGACGGCGACCTGGGTGTGGCAGTCGGCGGGCGCGGGGGAGCGCAGGTCGGTCACCGTCATGCCGAGGGTGAGCGCGCCGCGCAGCTCGATGTCGACGGGCGCCCTGCGCACGGTCATCACGGCCGGGTCGATGACGTACGCGACGGCGCACGGGTCGTGCACCGGCGGGTGCTCGAAGCCCTGATTCTCGCGGTACGCCTCGCGGAAGAAGTCGAGGAGCTCCAGGACGAAGCGGGCCGGCTCGGTGCCGACGGCCCTGATCCGTTCCTCGACGGCGGGGGTGGCCAGGGCCTGGTGGGTGAGGTCGAGGCCGACCATGGTCAGCGGCCACTTCTCGTTGAAGACGATGTGCGCGGCCTCGGGGTCGATCACGATGTTGAACTCGGCGACCGCGCTCCAGTTGCCCTCGTGGAAGCCGCCGCCCATCAGCACGACCTCGCGGACCCGCTCGACGATGCGCGGCTCCTTGCGGGCGGCCAGCGCGATGTTCGTCAGTCCCGCCGTCGGCACGAGGGTGATCTCGCCCGGCTCGTGCGCCATCACGGTGTCGATGATGAGGTCGACGGCGTGCCGGCCGTCGAGTCCGAAGGCGGGCTCGGGCAGATCGGGACCGTCGAGGCCGCTCTCGCCGTGGATCTCCGGCGCCGTCTCGATCTCCCGGACCAGGGGGCGCGGACAGCCCGCCGCGAACGGGACGCCGGTGATGCCCGCGATCGCCGCCACGGACAGGGCGTTGCGGGTCACCTTCTCCAGGGTCTGGTTGCCGACCACGGTGGTCACGGCGACGAGGTCGACGTCCGGGTTGCCGTGCGCGAGCAGCATCGCGATCGCGTCGTCGTGCCCCGGGTCGCAGTCGAGGATGATCTTCCTGGCCAACGGTTCGAGCCCCTTTGCTCCGGTGGAGAAAACTGTCCACGCAAAGCTCACCGGGCGCCACACGAGTTGTCAACGCGCGTAGATGACCAAGTCCGGAGGTGCTGCCTTGTGCGGACCTCCGAAAACCGGAGGGGGTCGTTCAGGCCACGGGTTCGCCGTTCTCCAGCTCCACCGCGCCGCTGCCGCCGTCGAGCACGTCGAGCGCGGCGGCCACCCGGCCCCCCAGCGGGCCCGGCAGGTGCGCATCGAGCTCGGCCCGCGCCACGAACCGCCACGACAGCAGCTCCGCCTCCTGGAGCCTGATCGCCGTCACCTGCTCGGGGGCGAGGACGCCGCCGTCGTAGAGGTACGCCACCAGCGGCGGGCGTCCCGCGCCGGGCACCCAGTCCACGGCGAGCAGCCGGCCCGGCGCGACGTCGAGCCCGATCTCCTCCAGCGTCTCGCGCCGTGCGCCCTGCCGCGGTGTCTCCCCGTCGTCCGACTCCACGGTGCCGCCGGGCAGCGCCCAGCCCTCCCGGTAGTTCGGCTCGACGAGCAGGACCCGGCCGTCCCCGTCCCGGAACAGGGTGGCGGCGCCGACCAGCACGCGGGGCAGCCCGGCTATGTATGTGGCGTAGTCAAGGGTGGTCACCGGGCCACCCTAACGACGGGGGCGCGGGGCGGGCGTGGGCGTAGGACGCGGTTCGCCGCGGTCTTCTGGAACAGTCCGTACGCGAGGACCGGCAGCAGCAGGTGCGGCCTGTCGGGCAGCGCCGTGGTGAGCAGCACGGCGCTCGCGCTGCTGTTGTTCATCCCGCACGCCAACGTCACCGACGAGGCGGCCGGGGCGTCCAGGCGCAGGGCGCGGGCCGCGATCCGGCCCACCGCGAACGACAGCGCGCACACCGCGCCGGCCACCGTCAGCGCGGCGGCCAGCAGCAGCGGGCGCGGGTGGGCGAGGAAGGAGGTCAGGGCGCCGCTGGCATTGGCGTACGTCAGGACGAGGGAACCGGCGAGGGCCGTCGGCACGACCCCGGTGAGGAGGCGGCGCAGCCACGACGCGGGCAGGGCGAGCCGGCAGCCGATGCCCGCCGCGCACGGCAGCACCACCCCGCTCAGCGCGAAGCCGCCGCTCGACGCGTGCCCGGCGGCGGCCAGGCTGCCCGCGTAGCCGCCGCTGAGCAGCGGGGTCAGCGCCCGGACGGTGACCGGGACGGTGAGCGGACTGAGCAGCGTGGACGCCAGCACGAGGCCCACCATCGTCGGCTGGTCCCCCTGCCCCTTGCCCGTCCACACGGTCGCGCCCGCCGCGACCGGCATCGCCACGATCAGGATCATCGCGGTGACCAGACCGCTGCCGCCGTCGCTGTCCGGTGTGCGGCGCAGCACGAAGGCGACGAGCGGCACGATCAGCAGCGGCGCGGCCAGGTGCAGCGCGAGCCCGGCGAGCAGGGCGCGGGGTCGCCGTACCAGGCGGCCGAGCGCCCGTACGGGGACCTGGACGCCGGCCGCGTACAGCACCAGGCCGAGGAGCAACGGGGTGATGTGCAGCGGGAGTTGGTGCAGCGGACCCGGACCGGACGGATGCGGGCCGCGCAGCCACACGCCGGGCCCCGGCAGCAGCGCGGCCAGCAGATAGGCGACCCCGACGGCCCGCCCGAGCCGTCGGCGCAGCCAGGAGGCCAGGCGATCGGAGGAGGAGGGAGCGGGGGAGGGGGAGGGGGAGGGGGAGGGCGTGGCGGAGGGTGCGGAGGAGGAAGCGGGGGCGGGCGGGACGGTCATGGCAGCGATCGTCCACCGGTGGGCCGCGGCACGGGCCGGATGCCGCGCGGCGGTCAGGATGCGTTCAGGTTCGGGGGCGGGGGCCGGTGTGGTCGGCCGGTGGATCGGCCGTGGTGGGGGCGGCGGTGGTCGGCTGGTGGCGGGGTGGCTGCGGATCGGGTGCGGCGGGGGTCGGCCGGTGGCGACGGGTCGGGTGCTGCGGGCCGTCCGTGGTCAGCCGGTCGGCAGGGTGACGGTGGAGCGCCCGCGAGGGTGCGCCGGGGTCGCCCGGCGGCAGGGTGACGGTGTAGCGCCCGCCGGGGATCGCCGTGGTCAACCGGGTGGCAGGGTGACCGTGAAGCGGGCGCCGGGAGCGTGGTCGGGGTCGTGGGTGACGTCGCCTCCGGCGGAGCGGGCCAGGCGGCGGGCGAGGGGGAGGCCGAGTCCCGCGCCGTGGTGGCCGTCGTGCGGGTCGGCGCGCTGTCCCGGCCGGAACAATTGCCCGGTGAACGCGGCGGGTACGCCCGGGCCGTCGTCGGTGACGTCGATGCGGACCCGATCCGGCTCGCCGCCGACGCGGACGACGACGCGGGTGCGGGCGTGGCGCAGGGCGTTGGCGAGCAGCGGGCCGACGACGCGTTCGAGGAGGGCGGGGGAGATCCCGGCTCGCGGTGGGCGTGCCGCCACCAACTCGACCGAGAGGCTCAAGTGGGCGGGTGCGTACGTGAGTTGGGTGAGGCCGCTGAGGGTTTCCAGGGTGTCGGAGGTGCCGGTGGCGGTGCCGCCGCCGGAACCGGTCGCGCGGGCCTCGTCCAGGAGGGTGTCGCAGATGGTGCGCATGGACTGCGCGGCCGCGTCGATCGCCGCGTGGCCGGTGCGGAGCTCGGCGGCCGACCGGGGACGGGAGCGCAGCCAGTCCACCTCCGCGACGATCCGGCTCAGCGGGGTGCGCAGTTCGTGCGAGAGTTCCCCGGTCAGCTGCCGCTCATGGCGCAGCAGCGCACGGATCCGGTCCAGGAGCGCGTCCAACGAGCCGCCGAGACGGTCGAGTTCGGCCGGATGGCCGGCGTCCGAGAAACGGGCGTCGGAGGTCACCGCGCTCCACTGCGCGGCCTGCTCGGTCATGGCGTGCACCGGGCGCAGCGCGCGCCCGACGGCCAGTCGCGTCACGGCGTAGGTGCAGCCCAGCATGACCGCGTCGAGGGCGAGCGAGCCGAGCAGCAGGGTGTCGGCCGAGCTCCGGTAGGGCGCCAGGTCGAGGGCGGTGACGACGGTGACCGCCCCGCCGGTGCGGGCCACGGTCCTGGCGCACAGCCGGACGCCGGCCGGCTCGCTGGCGGTGACGCAGCGCCGCCCGCCGGGCCCGGCGAGGTGCGCGGCGATCCGGGTCAACCGGGGTGCGGGGGACGGGGGTTGTTCGAGCGGCCGGGCCCCGTCGTAGATCCACACGTTCGCGTCGAGGAGCTGGTCGTCGGCGGTCTCCAGGACGCGTACGGGGACGTGGCCGGTGTCCACGGTGGTGGCGGCCGCCGCGGCGCGCGTGCGCAGGGCGTCGTCGGCCTGCCGGCGCAGGTGCTCGCGGGCGACGGCGTTGAAGACGAGGGTGAGCAGCACCATCACGAGCGTGGCGGCGGTGAGCGCCACCAGGGAGAGCCGGCCGCGCAGGGTGCGCGGCGAGCGGCCTTTTCTGATGAGGCGGTTGGCGGAGGCGCGGCGGTTCACGACAGGCGGTGGCCGATCCCGCGCGCCGTGCCGATCGTCAGCGCGCTGTCCGCCGCGCGCAGCTTCCGGCGCAGCCGGGTCAGGTACTGGTCGAGCGTGTTGTCGCTGACCCGGGCGCCCTCGGGCCAGCCCGCCCGGACCAGCTCGCGGCGCCGCACCAGGTCCCCGGACGCCGCGAGCAGCGTGGCCAGCAGCCGGAACTCGGTGGGCGTGAGATCGACCGGGCGGCCGTGCACGGTGCAGCGGTGCGCGACCGGGTCCAGGGTCAGGTCCCCCGCGGCGGCCGCGGTGTCAGGCCCGGCCCGGCGCAGCGCGGCGCGCAGCCGGGCCGCGAGCTCGGCGAGGTGGAAGGGCTTGGGCAGGTAGTCGTCGCCGCCCGCCGCGAACCCGGCGAGCCGGTCCGCGAGTCGGTGATGGGCCGTCAGGAAGACGACGGGGGAACGGAATCCGGTCGCCCGCATCGCCTGGCACACGTCCCGGCCGTCCGCGTCGGGCAGTCCGACGTCGAGCACGGCGGCCGCCACCCCGTCGGTGGACAGCCGCAGCGCGGTCGCGCCGTCGGGCGCGCACACCGTGTCGAAGCCCTCGTCGCGCAGCCCGCGCACCAGCACGTCACGCAGGGCGTGATCGTCCTCCACCAGCAGAATCCTGTGGCGCACGGTCCTCCAGCGGCAAGGGGGCGCGACCGGTCGCGCCCGCGACGAGACGGTCCGGCAGCCACCAGGCCGCCGCACACAGACACAGCCCCAGCCAGCCGACGCCGAGCAGCCAGCCGCCGAGCACGTCGGAGATCCAGTGCACGCCGAGGTAGACCCGGGTCAGCCCGACCAGCAGTCCCCAGCAGGCCACCACCACGACGAGCGGCGCCCGGCAGCGCGGGGCGCGCAGCAGCAGGGCGACGACGAGCAGCCCGGCGGTCAGGGCGGCCGTCGTGGTGTGCCCGGACGGGAAGGACCAGCCCGACGCGGCCGTCCGCCAGTCCGCCTGGGCCGGCCGCTGCCGGTGCACCAGCGTCATCAGGCCGAACCGCACGGCCTGCCCCGCGGCGAGGCAGCCCACGGCGAGCGCGGCCCAGGCCAGCCGGTGCCGGGCGGTGCGGCCGAGCAGGAGCCCGGCCAGGACCACCAGCCCGTACGCGACGACGCCCGTCCCCGTCGCGGTGAGCCCGCGGGCCAGCGCCACCGCGACGGCGGACCGGTGGCCGACGGACCAGGACAGCGCCGCGGCGTCCCAGGCCAGCGGGGTGCCGTCGGCACCGACCACGATCATGGTCAGCACCCCGAACCCGGCCCACGCGCCCAGCCCGACGCTCCCCGCCAGGTCCGCGACGTCGCCGCGGCGCGTCCGTCCCCCGGTCACGTCACGCCACCAGCAGCAGGCGCAGCCGGGTCACGGTGAGCCGGTCGGTGAGCCGCCGCGGCCACCTGCGCACCACCGCCATCAGCAGCGCGCCGACGACGGCGCCCGTCAGCAGCCCGGCCACCACGTCGTGCGGATAGTGCGCGCCGACCCAGACCCGGGACGCCCCCATCGCACACGCCGCCGGCACGGCGACGGCCCCGAGCCGCCGGGACACGAACAGCAGCGCCACCGTCGCCGCGGCGGCGATCGCCGCGTGGTTGCTGGGGAAGGACCAGTCGCCGGGCGCCGGGCACGCCTCCAGCGTGGCGACGTGCAGGCTCCGGCACGGCCGGTCCTCGCGCACCAGCAGCTTCAGTACGTCGTTCAGCGCGTACGCCACCACGACCACCACCGGTACCGCCAGCGCGGCGAGCGCGGCCGTGGGCCCGGACCGCCGCGCCCGCCACCAGGCCACGACCATCAGCGCGGCGAACACCGTGAGCCCGTACGCAGACCAGGCGGACACCGCGTCGTCGAGCCAGCCGGGCGCGTGCGCGGCCAGGCGCGTCACGTCCCGGTAGGCGGCTCCGTCGACCGGCGAGCCGTCGAGGGCGAGAGGGGTGAGGGACGTCATCCGCGGGCCTCCTCGATCTTGGCGCTGCGGCGCGAGCGCAGCAGTTCGGCGGCGAGCGGGAGCAGCGACAGGGCGACGATCACCGCGACCAGGGGCAGCAGGTAGCGGTCCACGTCCGGGATCGAGGAGCCCAGCGCGTACCCGGCCAGGGTCAGTCCGAGGCTCCAGACCAGACCGCCCGCGACCTGCCAGAGCGTGAACGTCCGCGCGGGCACCCCCAGCGCCCCGGCGAGCGGGTTGAGCACCGTGCGCACCACCGGCACGAACCGCGCCAGGACGATCGCCTTCGCGTGCCCGTACCGCCCGAGCAGCTCCTCGGCGCGCCGCGCTCCTTCCTGGAGCCGCCGCGACCCGCTGCGGGCCAGCAGCGCGCCGCCCGCCCTGCGCCCCAGCACGAAGCCGCACTGCGCGCCCGCGAGCGCGCCGACGGCGGCGGCGGCGAGGAGCGGGCCGAGCGAGAGGTGCACGCCGCGCCCCGCCCCGCCGGTGCACAGCAGCCCCGCCGTGAACAGCAGCGAGTCGCCGGGCAGGAAGAAGCCGATCAGCAGCCCCGTCTCGGCGAACAGCACCACACCGACGCCCAGCACCCCGAACGCGGTCAGGAGGGACTGGGCGTCGAGCACGTTCACGGCGAGCTGCGACGATGGGGGGAGGGCAAGGGGTGCGGTCATCGGCGGGATCCTTCGCCTCGGCAGAAGCTGGTGACTACAATCCTGTAGACGGTCTACTGCACTGTAGACGATAGCGGGGTGAGGATCGTTCCCATGACCGACGCGATGGACGAACGCCGGCCGGCCGGCGAGCTGGAAGCCGCCGTGATGGCCGCCCTGTGGGCCGCGGACGCGCCGCTCACACCCGGCCAGGTGCAGGGCGAGCTCGCCTCCGGCCTGGCCCGCACGACCGTGACCACGATCCTGACCCGGCTCTTCGAGAAGGGGATCGTCGACCGGGCGCGTCAGGGCCGCGGCTACGCCTACTTCCCCGTGCAGGACGCGGCGGGCCTGACCGCCCGCCGGATGCACACCGAACTGGACCGCGACACCGACCGCGAGACCGTACTGGCCCGCTTCGTGGCGCAGCTCGACCCCGGCGACGAAGAGGTGCTGCGCCGCCTCCTGGAGGCCGACGAACGGTGACCGTCCTGCTGCTCGCCCTGCTCCTGGTGCCGCTGGCGCTGCCGTTCGCGGCGCCGCCGCTCGCCCGGCGCGCCCTGGACCGGCTCGCGCCCGCCCGCGCGCTGTGGGTCCTCACCGGGTGCGCGCTCGCGCTCGCCGGGTCGTGCGCCGCGGCACTGGGCGCCCTCGTCCTGACGGGGCTCCTCAAGCTGCCGCTGTTCGCCGCGCTCGGCGAACTGATCCACCCGCTGCGCACCCCCTCCGACCTGCTCGTGCTGCCCGCCGCCGCGCTGGCGACCGGGGCGCTCGCGCTCAGCGCCTGCACGCTCGGCCGCTCCGCGCTGCGGCAGTTCGGCGCGTTCCGCACCGCCCGCACCCAGGCGGGCCGGCGCCCCGCCGCGGGCGACCTGTGCGTCGTCGAGTCCCCGCACCCCGACGCGTACGCGCTGCCCGGCCGGCCGCACCGCATCGTCGTCACGACCGCGATGCTGCGCAGCCTCGGCGCCGCCGAGCGCGAGGCCCTCTTCGCCCACGAGCGCGCCCACAACCGGGCGGGCCACCACTACTTCCTGGGCATCGCCGAACTCGCCGCGCACTGCCATCCCGCCCTGCGCGCCGTACGGGCCGACATCCGGTTCGCCGCCGAGCGCGCCGCCGACGAGGACGCCGCCCGCGCCGTCGGCGACCGCGGGC
>NZ_JASERH010000007.1:0-31094 GCF_030766975.1 Streptomyces sp. KL116D
GCACCTGCCGGGAGGCTGGCCTCTGTCTGCGAGGGGTGCGCGGGGCTTCGAGGCCTGGGCTTGCTTTCCGAGTCTGAGGCCGGCGGCGTAGCGGAGCGCCTGCCGGTGTCTGATTCCATGTCGAGGCAAAGGGTGTGCGTCAAACAAGCTAGCCGGATAAATACTCGGTCTCAGAATGCACCTCTGAATATGAAGAACCCCCCGCATCTGACGGTTCGCCGGATGCGGGGTGCGCACGCCCTGAATGTGCGTCACCTCTGCTCTGGTTATCTTATGGGCTTGCACTCGGCCCTGGGCTGCGCTTGGTGCCTCTTGGGAGGTGGGGGTTTTCTGTCGTGGTGTCAGTACACCCTGAATCCGCCTCGCTTGGAGTTGTACTCAAGAAAGCTGATCCATTCGTTCCACCAGGGGAATTCGGATAGATTTCTTCCCTGTCATGGGGTGCTGCTTCTCCCATGCGGTGAGCGCGTCGGTGATCTCTCGTTCGGTCACGAGCCAGCCGTCGTTGCTGAGGAGCTTGTAGGAGGCGATTCCTGGGTCTGGGGGCCCAGTCCGTGGTTGCCTGCACGGCGTCGAGGCAGGCGCGCTGGTCGTCTGTCAGGCGCTGCTGTGCGGCTTGGCGTTCGGGGCCGGCTGGGTGGTGGCTGGGTTGTCGGGGTGGTCGGTGAGGCTGTAGGCATCCAGGGTCAGCCAGGTGCGTCAGAGAAGTCCAGGCGCCTATGACAAGGGCTGCGCTCTCCACTGATGTTTGAGTCGGAAGCAGAGGCCGGTGCGTGTCCTCCTCGCAGGTGTCCCAGGCGGCGTCTTTGAGTTGCCCGAGGGTGCGGGCGGTGTTCGCCGGCGCTGGGCGTACCGGCGGCGCAGCTCTTCGACGCGGTCGGCGGCGTGCCGGGATGGCGGCTGTCTGGTGCCTCGTCGGGGTCGGTGGCGCTGTACATGTCGTAGCCCATTGGTCGAGTCTCCTGGGGTGTGTGGTGGCCGCAGGGGTGCTGGCTGCCCCGGCGGTGGGGGCAAGTGGGTTAGGCGCGGATGTGGTCGTAGGTGTCGCGGCCGACGAGGTAGCCGGACTTGGCTTTCCGTAGCACCTAAGAGCGCGTGCACGACGCCGCGCCTCGTGGTTCCGGCCAGGTCTCCTTCGGGCTTGTGTATCTGGCGACGGTGCTGAAGCTAGTCGAGGACGGCCTGCGCGTGCGTTCCTCGACGGCCTCGGTGAGCGTGATGCTCGCCGTGCGACGATCGATCTTGTAACTTTGCCGTCGGTGACCCGGGCTCAGGCAGTTGCGCCAGTGGCCCAGCAGACGAACGTGCAGGGCCATTTCCGCCTCGCTTCATGATGGTCACCTCCTCGGGGAGCATGATCGCGATGACTGGCTCGCCGTGGTCGCCGGGCCCGATCTCGACGACGAGGCGGGCGAGTTGGGGTGTGTGGGAGCGGCCGTCCTCGCTTGATGCGGTGGAGGGTCACGTGGGCGTGGGTTCCGGTGCTGCGGGTGATGGCGAGGCGGGATATGCGCAGGACGTCCCAGAGGCGTCCGGTCAGGTCCTGGTGGGTGTTCTGGCGGGTGTTGTCGGCGTCGGTCCAGGCGACGCAGTCCTGCCAGGCGGCGTGTGTGAAGGCGACGGGGACCCGGAATCCGGCCTCGTGGGCGAGGTGGCGCGGGGGCTCTCGACGAACAGGCCGTGGTCGATGGCGTCGGCGCGGGTCATCGCGTGGATGATGAACAAGCCGTCTGCTTGGGCCTGTTCCGGGGTGTAGTCATGGTCTGCCATGTGGGCGTTCCCTTCGAAGTTGGTTGCTTTGGTGTCTCGGGGGCGGCGCTGCCACGGCGCCGCCCCGGGTGGTGGGGGCTGGCTGGTTGCCGGTGCGCTGGGTGTGTGTGCCCGGCGGTCAGGTGCATCTCGACGAGGTGGGCGGCTTCGTCGGAGGTGAGGCCGAGGGTGTTGCCCTCGGCGTCGGCGCCGCCGGTGAACAGGGCGTGCCCGTAGTAGAGCTGGTGGGGCTGGCGGTGGAGGGCGTAGAGGCGGGTGGCGCCGAGGTTGGGTCCGGCCTCGTTGATCATGCCTTCGTCGTCGAGCCACATGGTGAGGGGCGTCGGTGATGCGGACGGCGTCGATGTGGTCGGCGTCGCAGGCCGCGTAGAGGATCTTGAGGTGGTCGGCGTCGTTGGCGGGCCAGTCGAGAAGGCGGAACTGTCCGTCGGTGCGGATGAGCAGCGCGAAGCCGGTCGGGATACGGGTGTTGGGCATGGCTTTCTCAAATGGGTTTGGGAGTGTGTCTTTGAGTGTCGTGGGGCTTTGGCCACAGAGCCTACCGACGAGATAAATGTACCGAACTTTCGCGATGCGCGAGGGGGTTTCGAGAGATTGCTGCGACGTGTTTCGCAGATGCCAGAGCTGGTACGCGAGGCGGGTAGGGGGCGCAGCGTGGGTGTGTCGGGGCCCCTGCGGCGCGTAGCGCCGTGGGCAAGGAGTCCCGGCAGCGCGGAGCGAGTGAGCGGGGCGCGGAGCGGCCCGGGAACGTCTGCCGGTCTCCGTCAGCGCGAGAGCGCGGGAGCGCTCGGTCCGGCGGCCGCGAGCGGCCGGCGGCACGCGGCCAGGCCGGTGCAGCGCGGAGCGCTGACGGCTGGCCGCGTGCCGGCGGCCGCGGAGCGGCCGGCGGCGCGGCCAGGCCGGTGCAGCGCGGGCGCTGCACCGGCCGTCCGACACCCACCGCGCCGCGCCCCCCACCCGCCCGGGAAAAGTGCAGTGGTGCGCCTGGTGTGGCCCGCAGCCGGCGGTGGTGGTGCGCCCGCTCGCGCCGCTGGGGCTCCCCGGTCAGGATCGTGTCGGCCCGCTGACACGGGGTGCCAGCGCCGATGGCGTTTCATGCGGCCATGGGCTCAGTGCACGCGACGGGGCTACTCCGGGCGGTGTGCCGACAGCGGTTACGCAGTCGGCCGGCTCGTACCGGTCCGGCCGTCGTAGACGGCGGCGACGATCTCCTGCGGCGCCGGCCGTCGGTCGCCGCTGAGGTAGCGGATGCCCTCCTCGGGGGCCTGCCCCGTCTCCCGGCCGATCGGGTGCCGGCGGTTCGCCGCGGTGCGCCAGCCCCATCGCTCGTCACACCAGTGCCGGCACCGGAGCTGTCGACGACAACACCACGGCCGCAGCCACGACATCGTCGGCCACCTGCGCCACCACAACGTCCTGCCGCTCGGCCAGGCCCTCAGCGCGAGAGCGCGGGGCCGGCCACCTCCTGAACGTACGACTGCAGGTGCCGGGAGCGCAGTTCGGTGACCGCCCTGGCATCGCCGCACGCCGCACCACACTGTAGCCCAGGCGCTCCGCGGCCTGCTCCAGCGACAGCCCCTCCTCGCCGGCGACCAGGTCGGCGATGCGGACGCCCCGCAGCCGCGGCACCACCCGCGCCGCGGTGGAGTAAGCAACGAGTTCGTCCCGCACCCGTGCAAGCGTCAACGCCGGATCGGTCTCCAGCAGTTCACCGACCCGGGCATCCAACTCGTCGCGGGGCACCATGTCGCCGCTGCCCTTGCCGGTGCGCACCCGCCACCTGGGCGCGCCTCCCGAAATGCGCGCAGGATCCGGCGCGGGCAGTGCCCACACCCTTCACGCTCACCAAGTGCCGGGCAATCCGCGGATCCTGCTTGTAGTGGTTCCACGTGTCCGGCGCCACGCCCAGGACCGCAGCCGCCTCGATCCGCTCCAGCAGGTCCTCGTCGTCGTCGCTGTCCGGCAGCGCCGGCACCGGGGCGCCGGCCAGGAACGCGGCCGTCTGCTCGCCGTCCCACAGCATCGTCTTCGCCCCCACCGGACTCACCGGCGCCCGGAAAGTCCGCTGCCGCGTACGGCTTGCGGTTGCGGAACGTCCCCAGCGCCAGGCCCCATTGCCTTGGCCAGATCGCAGAGTTCTGCATGAAGTCACGGCGGCCCGCGCGGATCATCACTTGCCCCGTCACATCGACGCCGCACTCGAGACATTGATGAGGCAGAGGAACGGCCGGCGCCCCACGACGCCATCAAAAGAAGGCTACGCAACTCACATCACACACGGCAAGAAACCACGGGCCCGACCACCCCACCCCCGCTACACTCGAACCCATCGCGCCTCGAGGTACTCCTTCAGGTGTGTGGTCTTGAAGGCCGGCGCTCCTGGCCACCCTGCCCCTGGCGGGATTGGGCGCCGGCCACCTTCATCGCTCCAGCCACGCCAGCAACTCACGCCGAGCCGCGCGCTCGGGGGAACCAGTGCAAACGTCGCGCTCCTGGGTGAAACGGCCCGTTAGTCGCAGTCGGTTGTTCCTGGAGGCATAGCTGGTGCCGTGCCAGGTGCTGCCGTGGCCGATCTGGAACCAGTAGATGCCACTGGTGCTGCGGTACAGGTGGAAGTACCCAGGCCGCTGTTGTAGCTGAGGTACAGCACCTTGCCGGGGATCGGTCGAGCCGCCGCCTTTCACCAGCCGGTCGTCGGCCTTGCCGAAGGTGTTCGGGCCGACCCGGCCATCGGCCTCGCCCCAGGAGTCGGCCAGGCCATTTCGGCTGTAGCCTGTTGCGGCGCGTTTGGTGTTCGCGCCGAAGTGGCCATCGACGTCGCCGAGGTCGAAGTAGGTGCTGTCGATCTCGGTGGCGTGGTTGGCCCACAGGATGGTCTGCCACAGGCAGACAGCGTTCGAGACGGATCGCTCAGTGGTGGAGATGGGGGCCCTCGTCGGCCCAGTCGCCGGCGTAGGCGTCGTACCCACGTACATAGCCGTCCGAGATCTTCGCCGAAGCCGGTGACGCGCTCATCGCCAGCGCGGCTGCGGTCAGCGCGCCGATTGCTGTCATCGCGCCACGGGATGCTGCTGTACTGAAGGCCCATGGATGTACCCCTCCAACTGTGGATGGCCCGATCGTGGTTGGTCCGCTGCCTGCGTCTTCAAACCGAAGGCCCGGTATCGGCAGGAGGCTTGGACTCTCGATGCGGGACAGAACTTGACGGAACCCAGAGACTCGAGAAATGCACTGCGCTTGTGCTTCCGTGGTGCGGTGGCGGACGCGTATACGGGCGGCCCATAGGGCGAATGCGGCGGCCAGCCGCTCCCCCTGGGGGCGAAGTTCCCCAGCCCCACTGAGCGGTGGAGACGAAAGCCTCCAGGCGCCTTCTGCAACCACGTGCACGGATGAACTTCTTCGGTCTCCGAGTGGCGTGACAGGCTGCAGGCCCTGGTGCCCGGCTTGGGCCTTTCCACCTGTCCCTGCGGGCTGGGGCTCGGCTGACTCCAGCGTCCGGCCTCGCCCTTTCAGCTCCCGTGGGCGATCAGGTGGCCCAGCTCGTGGCTGAACACCTGTCCTTGCTCACCCATCGGTGAGAGCTGATGCCGTAGTTCAGCCTTGGCACCGCTGGTGAAGTAGTTGTCCGAGAGGTTCGAGGCGTAGAGCCTCGTTCGGGGAAAGGCAGGCGTAGCCGCCTGCCCAGTCCTGGCCGGTGCCGTTGAAGAACCGAACAGGGAATGCTCCCCTTGTTCAGGATGGACGACGCGTTGTTGGTGTCTGCTCCTCGGAAGGGGCCGTTGCTGTTGCCCCAGTCGGAATCCCAGCTCTGAGGTGTAGCCCAGAGCACCCCGTGGCACTCCATGTCGTCGTAGGCGTACATGTAGCCGTACATTGCCGCCTCGTAGTTGTCGTTGCAGGCCCAGTTGTCGGCCTGTGCACTCGTCGCAGGGACGAGCACCCCCAGGCTCGCAAGGGCCCAGAGCAGCAAGCATCGCGGGCAGTCTGCGCATGGCGATTGGCCCTCTTCATTCGATGTGGTGTCACGTCTGCGGTGGTGCCGCAGAACCTGAGTAGTCCGTCTGCACGGGTAGTCCGGTGCTGGTCAGGGGTCCCGTCCCGGGGTGCGGTGATGCTCTGCGCGCGGGCCAGGGCGGCGAGCTTCATGCGCTGGTAGGTGGCCAGCTGGTCGCTGTAGTCCTGAAGCTTTGTGGCTCGGTACTCGCGTTCCAGAGCGCGCGGTGGTGCCCAGCGAGGTCTCCCTTCGAGCAGGTGGCCTCGGCCATGGCCAGCCTCCACCTCGGTGGCATGCGCCCGCCCGGCGCTCATACCCTGGGTCAGACCATCAAGGTCTTCGCGGATCTCGTCCGGCCAGGCGTAGCGGTGGCCGGTCTGGCGCATGCACCGCGACCAGGCTTTGACCGCGGTCACCAGGCGTTGGTCCTTGACCAGTTGTGGCACGTAGAGATCAGGCTGGTGGCGACCTTTGCTGGCGCGAAACCAGGTCGCCGCGTCGCCATACAGACGTGCTGCATCGGCCAGGCAGCCGGTGCTGGACGTGCTCACCGTGCCGCCCGCGGGCAGATCCACCGACAGCCGACCCCCTGCCCATGTCACCGTTCAGGGCCTGGGTGTAGCGGATGCGATCCGCCTGCGGCAGGGCGTTGGCGTAAGCGGCGTTCGGGTCCGCCAGGCGCGCCCGCTCGGCCTTCCTCGCCAGCTCGCCGTAGCCGTAGGTGCGCGCCCAGCCGACATCATCCAGAACAAAGCCCTGTCCCTGACGCTCCGCGACACTGGCCACCGGCACCGTCCAGTACCGGAACCCTGCCCTCCATGCACGCCTTGACCACGCACCGCCTCGGCACGCTCCACGCGCACGTCCTCAGCATCGGTCAGATCCCGCTCCCGTCCCCCGGCACTCTGGACAGCGAGATCCTTCCCGCCGAGCAGCCGCCGGCCGGTCACCGCTCGTAGCCGGCCAGAGTCAATACGGCTACGGCCGTGATCATGGCGGCTGAACAGGCAGCGGCCATCACCCGCCCTGTTGTCATACTCCCACGCGTGTTCAGCGACGCCGCCTTCGACCACGCCGTCGTGAACCCCGAGTGTCACGGATGTGAACTCCGAGCAGCCAGGGCTTTCAACGACACCTGAAAAGCCCAGCCCACACCCGAGGATGCGCATACTCCGCGCACACCCTGCAGACCTCAGCACGGCCGACGCGATACCCAGACTCCTACTCGAAGACCGTGCCCCGCTCCCCTTGCCCACCCCGGCGCCATACAGCGACGATGACGCCTGCCCCGACGCCCGCACCCGGTGTCGGGGAAGGGACGCTGACCATGCCACGGCGGCGCCCCGCGCCCGCCCCGCCCGCCCCAGGCCCAGAGCCCACCCCGCGTACCGGCGTCCAGTGAGCCTCCGTCCCCTGGTTGAGGGGGTACTTGAACTGGCGCCAACAGGAGGGGTCGCCCAGGGTACGGCGTGACTGCGCCTCAGCGTGTGGCTCCAGACGCACCCCGGAAGGCAGGGAGCTTTCACGCTGCCCGCACTTCCAGATGCCTGATCTTGCCGTCCGCGTCGAGGTGGGCGATGTCCTGGCCGGCGAGGGCGAAAACCTCTCCGGTGTTTCGGCGGCCAGCCACCGCCCAGGACGCGGCAAGCTCGTTGCCGCCCTGGGTGACCGTCCATACGATGCTTAAGCTCCGCCTTCCGGGTGAGGAAGCCCCGGAAGAAGTCAGCTACGCCGGTGGCCCAACGAGCACGCACAGCGAACACTCCCGGCCTACCGGCCAGGAGCCCCCTGGTCCAGGAGATATTGTCAAATCCTGTGGACTGATCGGACCGCCCAATGACCGGTCGGTCAAGCAAGCGGCTTGCGGTAACGGACGTACTCGTTCTGCCGCCGGAACCTCACATCTCGTAAAGATCGTAAGACGTGCGGGTTTGACGTGCCCGTGAACAGCCGAGCGGTCGTTGCACCCTGTCCGCGAAGGCTCCCGCAGCCCGTCCAGCAGCAGGGCCCTGGCTGAGGACGAGGTGGGTACCCACCTCGATCAGGCAGGCCATCCATACCTGGGGAAAGCTGGACTTGTCGGTCCTCGGCTGTTTCCGACGGCCGAAGGCGGCCCGGTCGCCGGGCTGTCGGCGACGTCAGCAGGTGCCGTCCACTGCGAGCAGCCGCAGCCCACGCCAGAAACAACCCGGTCTGGCCTCGGTGCCCATCGGGTTCGCGGTCGTTGCGAACAGCACCCGCAGCGGCTCCGGAGCCCAGGCGCTGGGTCATGTGTTCCCTGGCCTCACAGGCTGTTGCGCTCCATCCGCGTCCAAGATCCCAGCACCATCAGCGTCTTGGTCCCGGTGATGTTGCCCGCACGCCTGAGGCCGTCGATGACCTGCTGAGATGCTCGATGTCCCGACCCGCACCTGCACGAGCGCGTCCGGGTCGCCGGCGATCGTGAACATCGCCTGCACTTCGGGCACTTTGTAGGCCCGTGCGGACGATCTCGCCGACCGGGGTACCGCCGGTGCACGAGAGTTCTATGAACGCCTCGATGCTCCAACCAAGTTTGGTGTGGTCCACCTGCACCGTGAAGCCGGTGATCACACCTGTCTCGCGGGACCCATCGATGCGGCGCTTGACGGCGCGACGGACAGTCCGACCTCGGGCGCCATCTCGAGTACGTACGCCGTCCGTCCTTGTGGAGCATGTGACAGTTGCCTGTCGATGTCGTCGACCCTGGGCCATGACCAAATCCCTCCGCGGCACGAGCGAGCTGGCAAATCGGCAAGAGACTCAATATATTTGCGAGTTTGAGACTTACAGCCGCAATTTGCTGTGCTCCTGTTGTGGGGCGGGTTGCCGACCTGGGCACCTCGTTCGCCACGATGTGAGGTAGCCCGCGTGAGCACCGCCCCCAGCTTCCATCTCGCCCGGCGTCTCGCTTGACGACAAGTACGTGGCCCGCAGCGGCTCGCGTGCTGATCTCCGGAATCCAGGCATTGGTCCGACTCACGCTCGAGCAGCGGGTATTCTTGGACCAGACCCTAGGGCCTCACACGCAGGCGTTCGTCACCGGCTATCAGGGGTGCTCCGCTGGGCGGAGTAGATCGCGGGAAGATGGGGCGGGCCCGAGCGGTTCCTGGACGCCGCGGGTGTGGTCTTCCGGCCGGGGCTGAACGAGAGCTCGCAGGCCACCGCGGTGGCCGGGACGCAGATCGCTCGGCAAGGTGCCGGGCCGGCGCCACGAGGGCGTGACGGGCTTCTGGTACGGCAAGAACCCCGGCCTCGACCGTGCGGCGGACGCCATCCGGCATTCCACGGTCGCCGGGACCGCGACAAAGGGCGGCGCGGTGGCGTGGATCGGTGACGACCCGGGTGCCAAGTCCTCTACGGTGCCCAGTTCCCTGCGAGCCGATGTGCCAGAGCCTGTCGATGCCGCTGCTCGCCCCCAGCTGCGTCGCGGAGATCATCGAGTTCGGTCTCCACGCGGTGGCCATCTCCGGGTCAGCGGGTTGTGGACCGGCCTGAGAGACGTCGTGACATCGCCGACGCCACTCAGGTGATCGACCTGGATGCGGCGATCCTCGGATGCCGGATGTGACCCCGGTGCCCCCGCGGCACGCTCGCCCACTCTGGTCGGCCCCGCGTCCCTGGACGCCGAGCACGACATGCTGACACGACGGCTGGACGCGGCCCGCGCCTACGCCCGCCAAGCGGGCCTCGAACCGCGTCACGTTCAGCGCCTCACGGGCCACGCTGGGCCTGCTGGCATCGGGCGCCTCGTTCGCGGTGCTTCAGCGCCCTGAACGATCTCGGCATCGATGACGACGCCATGGAGCAGCTCGGCATCCGGTTGATCCGGCTGGGGATGCCCTTCCCGCTCGACGCGGAGGAGCTCGTCGCCATGACCGGCGACCTGGAGCAGGTCCTCGTCGTCGAGGACAAGGTGCCATTCCTGGAAGGCCACCTCAAGCAAGCGCTGTACCGCTCGGCCGATGCTCCAGTGGTCGTCGGGCGGCACGGTGAGGACGGCCGGCCGCTGCTCAGTGCCCGTGGCACCCTGAGCGCCGAGGAAGGGGTCACGCGGGCCCTGGTCCGGCGCATCGGTTCCGACCGGCTGCCGCAGCAGGCCGCGCGCCGTCTGGCCGACCTGGCGCCGGTCGCCCCCTGCCCGGATCGCACTGCCAACGGCGGCCCCCGTACCCCCTTCTTCTGTTCCGGCTGCCCGCACAGCGCCTCCCACTCGTACCGACGACAGCACCTTGGTGGGGGTCGGGATCGGCTGTCACGCCATGATCGCGCTGGACGGAGGCGGGCCTGCAGGTGGGCCTGACGCAGATGGGCGGCGAGGGGCGCAATGGCTCGGCCTGCAACCCTTCACCGACGACCGGCACTTCGTGCAGAACCTCGGCGACGGTACCTTCCACCACTCCGGGTCCCTTGCGATCCGGGCCGCGGTCGCCGCCGACGCCACCATGACGTACAAGCTGCTGTACAACGAGGCGGTCGCGATGACCGGCGGGCAGCAGGTGGAAGGCCGCCTCGCCATCCCCGACCTGACGCGCGGCTCGCCCTTGAAGGCGTGCGCAGGGTTGTCATCACTACGCCGGATCCCGGCAGTTACCGCGGGGTGCGTCTCGATCCGATCGCTTCGGTGCGCCATCGCGACGACCTGTCGAAGACGCGAGCGGGAACTGGCGGCCACCGAGGGGCGTCACCGTTCTGATCCACGACGACCGGTGTGCCGCTGAGGAGCGACGCCTGCGCAAAGCGCGGCCAATTGCCCGCGCCGGCCGAGAAGGTCGTGATCAATGAGCGGGTCTGCGAGGGCTGTGGTGACTGCGGTGACGTATCCACCTGTCTGTCGGTGCAGCCGGTGCACACCGAGTTCGGCCGCAAGACGCGCATTCACCAGTCGTCGTGCAACTCCGATCTGAGTTGCCTGAAGGGTGACTGCCCCTCCTTCCTGCTGGTCGAGCCGCTGCAGCTGGGAAGGGAGACCCACGGCAGGAGTCGCCACCGCTTCCCGTACAACTGGCCGCGCCGACGACCCGGTTGGACCGCGACCATGCCTCTGCTGCGGATGCCCGGCATCGGCGGAACCGGCGTGGTGACCATCTCCCAGATCCTGCAGATGGCCGCCCACCTCGACGGGCGCTATGCGGCCGGTCTTGAGCAGACGGGCTCTGGCGCAGAAGGGCGGGCCGGTCGTCAGCGACGTACGGATCTCCTCCGGGCCGGTGGACGGCTCAGTGCGCGCTTCTCGGGCGACGGCCGACGTCCTCGTCTGCTTCGACGCCCTGGGCGCCGCGTCCCAGGAGAACCTGAACTCGGCGCGCGCAGGACACACGGTGGCCGTCGTCAACACCGCCGTCGTCCCCACCGCGGCCATGGTCACCAACCAGGTCGTCGTGCCGGGCACCGCACAGGGACTCCACTGGAGCGCATCGAGGCGGTCACCCGGCCCTCCGACAACCTCTACCTGAACGCCCAGGACCTCGCCGAGCGGCTGTTCGGCGACCACATGCCCGCCAATATGGTCCTGGTCGGGGGCGGCGTTCCAGCACGGCTGTATCCCCTGACGGAACAGTCCATCGAGAAGGCGATCCCGCCTCAACGGGGCCGCCGTCGACAGAATCTGGCCGCCTTCGCCTGGGGCCGTGCCGCACGCTGGACCCGCAGGCCGTCGAGCGAGTCCCCTCGCGGCGCCCGACTCGCCCATGACGACGGTCATCACTCCCGAGGCGTGCGCTGGTCGCCCTCTGGACATCGGCGACGCCCTGCGCGAGATGCTCCTGCTGCGCACGGCCGACCTGATCGGCTACCAAGACGCCACCTACGCGGCCCGGCACACGGCCGATGTCGCCGACTGTGGCCGCCACGGCCCACCGCGCGGCAGGGCCGGACGCGGGTGAGCGCGTTGCCACTCGCCTACGCGCGCAGCCTGCACAAGCTCATGGCGTACAAGGACGAGTACGAGGTGGCGCGGCTGCATCTGGACACCGTGGAGAGGTCGAAGGTCGAGACCGAGTTCGGTGCCGGGGCGGACGTCTCCGTCCTGCTGCATCCGCCGCTGCTGCGGGCCCTCGGCATGCGGCGCAAGATCGTCTGCGTCGCACCGCGCCCGCCCTGTTCAGGCTCCTGTACCGGCTGCGTGCGGTGCGGGGCACCCGCCTGGATCCGTTCGGCTACGCAGGCGTGCGGCGCGAGGAGCGTGCCCTGGTCGCGGAGTTCCCGGTGCTCGTCCGCCAGGCACTGACCGCTCTGACGCGGGACAACGCCGACGCCGTGAAGTCGCTGATCGAGCTCGCCGACGAGATCCGCGGCTACGAGGACATCAAGCTGGCCCGCATCGCGGAGTTCCGAGCCCAGGCCCACGAGACCCGGGCCGCGCTGGTCTCTCCGACGACGGTGATCCGCCTGACGCGGCACACCGCACGCGTGACACCGCACACACACCACGCCACTTCGCGTGCCACCGCACCGCACCAGGAGCCCCGCCATGCCTGTCGATCGCTTGCTCCCCCACGTCCCAGGCGCACGATCTCATCGACCTCGTCCGGGATATCGCCGACAAGGAACTCGCTCCCCGTGTCGACCAGCACGAGCGCGAACACCGTTACCCCGAAGGCCTTTTCACCCTGCTCGGCCGCGCCGGCCTGCTAGGGACTCCTACCGTGGAGTGCGGCGGCGGGGGCCCAACCCTACGAGGTGTACCTCCAGGTCCTGGAGGGAGCTGGCGGCGCGGTGGGCCTCCGTCGCGGTCGCCGTCAGCGTCCACACCCTGGCCGCTTTCCCGCTCATGCGCTTCGGCACCCCGGCCCAACGCGAGCGCTGGTCGCAGGCCGTGCTGAACGGCGAACTGATCGGCGGATACAGCCTGATCGGAACCGCACGCCGGATCGGACGCCGCCGCCCTGCTCTGCCGCGCCGAGCACACCCCCGGACGGCTACCGCATCAACGGAGCCAAGGCCTGGATCACCCATGGCGGCAAGGCGGACTTCTACGCCCTGTTCGCCCGTACCGCGCCGGGCAAGGACGGCATCTCCTGCTTCTTGACACCCGGCGCCACAGAAGGCCTCAGCTTCGGCCGGCCCGAGGACAAGATGGGCCTCAACGCCGTGCCCACGACCACCGCACACTGGGACGGGGCGCTGCTGACGACGGACCGGCTGCTCGGCGCGGAGGGCCAGGGACTGCCGATCGCGTTCGCCGCGCTGGACTCGGGCCGTCTGGGAGTCGCCGCCTGCGCGACGGGTCTTGCGCAGGCCGCGCTGGACGCCGCGGTCGACTACGCCAACGAACGCACCGCCTTCGGGCGCCGCATCGTCGACCACCAGGGACTGGGCTTCTTGCTCGCCGACATGGCGGCGGCCGTCGACTCCCGCGCGCGCCACCTACCTCGATGCGGCGCGGCGCCGCGACCAGGAACTGCCCTACGGCCGGCAGGCGAGCGTCGCCAAGCTGGTCGCGACGGACGCTGCCGCGAGGGGTCACCACCGACGCGGTGCAGGTGTTCGGCGGCTACGGCTACACCCGCGACTTCCCGGTGGAGCGGTACATGCGCGAAGCCAAGATCATGCAGATCTTCGAAGGCACCAACCAGATCCAGCGCCTTGTCATTGGCCGTTCCCTAGCACGCTGAGCAGGCAGAGAACGGGCGGAGCGCAGAACGTCCGACTTCGTGCAATCAGAACCGACTTCGACGCCCCCGGTTCGTGCGTCGGAACGAACCGGAAGGGACCGTTGCGCTCCTAAGGTCAGGGACCGGCAGGCGTTCACAAGGAGATGACCATGCAGACACTGTTGCGAGGCGGCCGCGTCATCAATCCCGCCGAGGGATTCGACGGGGCGGCCGACGTACTCGTCACCGACGGAAAGATCTCTGCCGTCGGGCCCGGCCTCGATACACCACCGGACGCCACCGTCATCGATGTCACGGGCCTCATCATCGGCCCGGGCTTCGTCGACCTGCACAGTCACGTGCACTCGATCGCCGGACACCGGTTGCAGGCCATGGACGGGGTGACCACCGCGCTCGACCTGGAAGCCGGGCTGATGCCCATCGAGCGTGCCTACGCCGAGGCCGCCGCGGCGGGACGGCCACTGCACTTCGGCTTCTCCGCGTCCTGGGGCGGAGCCCGGGCCCAGTGCTTGCCGGCATCGCCCCCCGACGCCCGGATGAGTCCGGCCTCGCGGTGCTCGGCAACCCGCGCTGGCAGCGCTCCTCCTCCCCGCGCGAACTGGCCTCCTGGCTCTCCCTGTTGGAGACCGAACTCGCCGGCGGCGCGCTGGGGATCGGCGTCCTGATGGGTTACGCGCCCGGGACCGACCCCTCGCCGAGTTCCTGGCTGTCGCACGCCTGGCGGCCAAGGCCGGTGTACCGACGTTCACCCACGTCCGCGAACTGGTCGAGATGGACCCGGCCACCCCCCATCGACGGGTCCACCGAGATCGCGCTGTCGCGGCGGCGGAGACCGGCGCCGCCATGCACCACTGCCACGTCAACAGCACGTCCGGGCGCCACGTCGACCGGGTCCTCGGCACGCTCGAGGAGTCGCAGCGGTCCGGTTCGCGGGTGACGGTGGAGGCCTACCCGTACGGGGCGGGCAGCACGCGCCGTCGGCGCGGCGTTCATCGCGCCGGAGCGGCTGCGGCTCAAGGGTCTCGGCCCCAGCAGCGTCATCATGGTCGAGACCGGCGAGCGGATCGCCGACGCGGCCCGTCTGCGGCAGCTGCGCGCCCAAGACCCGGGCGCACCCTGTCTGCTGGAGTTCCTCGACGAGGACGAGCCGCGCGATCTGGAGCTGATGCGGCAGGCACTCGCCTACCCCCGACGCCGTCGTCGCCAGCGATGCGATGCCCGTCTACTGGCCGGACGGCAGCCACGACAGCACCCAGTGGCCCTTGCCGCCCGGCGGCACTACTCACCCGCGCACGGCCGGCACCTTCGCCAAGACGCTGCGCCTGATGGTGCGCGAGAGCGGCGCTCTGGACCTGGGCCGAGGCGTTCCGCCGCTGCTCCTTCCTGCCCGCCCGGATCCTCGACGACGTCGCACCGGCCGCCCGCGCGAAGGGCCACCTGAGCGTCGGCGCCGACGCCGACCTCGTCGCCCTGGACCCGGCGGCGGTGACGGACACCGCCACCTACGCCGATCCCACACGCCCGTCCCTCGGGATCCGCCATCTGTACGTCGCGGGACAGCCCGTCGTCACGGACGGCACCCTGCAGACGGACGCCCTGCCCGGACGGCCGCTGCGAGGCGAGCCCCGATGACAGCACCGGACCTGGACGCTCTGCTCGCCGACATCGAGACCCTGGTGCGCTGCGAGTCACCGTCCGACGACCATCAGGCCCCTGCGCGCAGCGCCGACGCGGTGACCGCAATCGGGCGTCGCCTGCTGGGCGTTGAGCCCGAGCGTCTCGTCACGGACGGGTGCCCGCATCTGCGGTGGCGCTTCGGCAACGGGCCCTCGCGCGCCCTGCTGCTCGGGCATCACGACACGGTGTGGCCGCTGGGGACACTGGACACTCCACCCCTACCCGTGCGCGACGGCGTACTGCGCGGCCCGGGCTGCTTCGACATGAAGGCGGGCGTGGTGATGGCGCTGCACGCCGCCGCGGCGCTGCCCGACCGCGACGGGCTGACCATCCTGATCACCGGCGACGAGGAGATCGGCTCACCCGGTTCGCGCGAGCTGATCGAGGAGGCGGCCCGCGGCTGTGAGGCGGTCCTCGTCCTGAGGCGTCCGCCGACGGCGGGGCGCTGAAGTGCCGCCGCAAGGGTGTCTCGCTCTACCGGATCGAGGTCGAGGGCCACGCCGCACACGCCGGCCTGGAGCCGGACAAGGGCATCAACGCGGGCATCGAACTCGCCCACCACGTCCTCGCCACGGCCGAGCTCGCCGACTCCGCACGCGGCACCACGGTCGTACCCACGGCGTCGACCGCCGGTACGACGGCCAACACCGTCCCGGCCACCGCCCAGGTGGCCGTGGACGTGCGGGCCTGGGACCGGGCCGAGCAGGAGCGGGTCGATGGGGCCGTGCGCGCACTGCGCCCCGTACTGCCAGGTGCGGGCCTGCGCGTCACCGGCGGCATCAACCGTCCGCCCTCTGGACGCGGCGGCCTCGACGGACCTGTTCGCTCTCACCGAGTCGCTCGCGGAAGACCTGAACATCGGACCGCTGACCGCCGCGAGCGTCGGCGGCGCATCGGACGGCAACTTCACCGCCGGCCTGGGCGTTGCGACCCTGGACGGCCTGGGCGCGGTGGGTGGAGGCGCACACGCCGACACCGAACACGTCGTGGTCGCCGAACTCACGCCACGCACGCAGCTGTTGACCGCTCGCTCGGACGCTGCTGGCCCGCCACCACCGTGCGGGCGAAGCTGGACAGCCGGCTCGTGTTCCTTCGGAGAGCCCTGCGTACCCCCCGCGCACGAGGTGACACGGTGACCAAGCTGACGGCCGACACCCCGAGCGCGCCCTGCCCGCACTGCAACACGAGGCGGACCAGTGACGCGGGCTGCGGCAGCCTCGGCCTCCCGCGTGACTGGTCCGTGAGCTCGCCGACGTAGCCGAACTCAACGCTGTCAGCGCCCTGTTCCAGTCGATCTGGCAGCCGGACGGCGGCAGCCGACCGGTCCCGACCGAGCTGCTGCGCGCCATGACCACCACGGGCAACTACGTGGCCGGCGCGTTCGACGGGCAGCAACTCCTGGGCGCCTGCTTCGGGCCTTCGGCACACCCGCCCACGGGCAGCCCGCACAGCCACATCGCGGGCGTCACCCCCAGCGGCCTCGGTCGCGGACTCGGCTTCGCCCTCAAACCCATCAACGCGCTCTGGGCCCTGCGCCGCCACACCCACACGATCTCCTGGACGTCTCGACCCGCTGGCGTGCCGCAACGCCCACTTCAACCTGACTAAACCGGCGCCCGCCCGGCACGCTATCTGCCGACGACTACTACGGCCCCATGAACGACAGCATCAACGGCGCCTCCGCGACGGACCGGCTACTGGTCAACTGGGAACTCGCCGGTGACACCGCCCAGACGCGCGCCGCGGCGAACCCCAGCGCCGCGCCGACGCGCGACCGACAGCTGCGCGCGAGGGCGCCGGGCTCGCGCTGTCGATCGCGGCGGACGGCAGTCCTGTCGCGGGCCGGGCGACGCGCTCCCTGCTGCTCGTCGCGGTACCGCCCGACATCGAAGCACTCCGCAAGAGCGATCCTGCGCTCGGCCTCTCGTGGCGCATCGCGCTCAGGGAGACCCTGCTCGGCCTGCTGGAGGACGGCGCCATCGGTCACCGGATTCGACCGCGCCGGCTGGTACGCACTCGAAAGGAAGCACGCGTCATGAAGCTCAGTGGGAGTGGAACTCCTGCGGGGTCCAGATGCCGTTGGTGGCACCGTTTCGACCTCGTTCGGTACCCAGCACGCACGGACCTGCTGCTGGTCCGGGTGGTGACACCGGCCGGTGAGGGCTGGGGTGAGTGTGTCGCGCTGGCTCGACCCCCACTACCGTCCGAGTACGTCGACGGCGCCGAGCACATCCTGCGCGACTACCGTTCCTGCCCTGATGCGGGCCGAGGAGGTGACTGCTCACCGTGTCGCCTCCCTGCTCGCCCCCGTCAAGGGACACCGGATGGCCAAGGCAGCCATGGAGATGGCCGTCCTCGACGCCGAACTGCGCGCGAGCGGCACCTCCTTCGCCACCGCGCTGATCCACCAAGGACTCGGTGGCGTGCGGGTGTCGGTCGAGCATCATGGACTCCGTCCCGCAGCTGCTTGACGTCGTCGGCCCTACCTCGGCGCGGGGTACTCCGGATCAAGCTGAAGATCGCGCCCGGCTGGGACGTCGAGCCGGTGCGCGCGGTCCGCGAACGCTTCGGCGACGACATCCTGCTGCAAGTCGACGCCAACACCGCGTACACGCTCGCGGACGTCTCCCAGCTGCAGCGGCTCGACCCGTTCGGACTGCTGCTGACCGAGCAGCCGCTCTGAAGAGGAGGACGGCCCGCGGCCACGCCGAACTGGCCCGGCACATCACCACCCCGGTGTGCGCTGGACGAGTCGATCGTCTCGCGCGCGCTCGGCCGCCGACGCGATCGCCCTCGGCGCCTGCCGCATCGTGAACATCAAGCCCGGCCGGGTCGGCGGCTACCTGAGGCCTCGGCGTGCACGACGTGTGCGCGGCCCACGGCGTGCCGGTGTGGTGCGCGGCATGTTGGAGACCGGTCTCGGCCGCCGCCAACGTGGCGCTCGCCTCGCTGCCCGGGTTCACGCTGCCAGGTGACACCTCGGCATCGAACCGCTTCTACCGCACCGACATCACCGAACCCTTCGTCCTGGACTCCGGCCACCTGCCCGTGCCGACTGGGCTCCCGGTCTCGGCGTCACCCCCGATCCCGGAGGCCCTGGCCGAGCGACCGTGGACAAGGCCTGGCTGACGTCATAACGCCGTGAGAAGCTCTGAGCCCATGCCTGCAAAGCCCCGCGGAGTCTCGGGCCCGGTACTGACGCTCTCGGTGACGTACTACTGCGGCCGCTGGCGGGGATGCAGTACCCGCGCCCGCTCCTTGAAGCCGTCGTCATCCACGACCCTCTGGACACTTGCGAGTTCCCCCGCCCATGCCATGGTCCTCGGCGTGGGCGTGCGAGATCCGGACGACATCATCGAGCTGCTGCACGACTACGGCCGACGGGACGCGGCCGCGCTGGTGGTCCGGCAGCCGGCCGAGGCCACACCCGACGTCGTACACGCGGTGCAGGAGTCGGGTGTCAGCCTGCTCGCACTGGCCGCCGGGGCCTCGTGGAACCAGCTTGCCGCCATGCTGCGCACGCTCCTTGCCGAGGACGACATCAGCGAGGCACAACAGCAGACCCTCGACGGACTGCCGGCTGGAGACCTGTTCGCCGTCGCCAACGCGGTGTCCGCGCTTGTCGACGCGCCGGTGACCATCGAGGACAGGGCCTCGCGCGTACTCGCCTTCTCCGGCAGGCAGGACGAGGCGGACCAGTCCCGGGTGCGAACGATCCTCGGACGCCAGGTGCCCGAGCAGTTCACCCGCGGCCTGGAACGCACCGGAATCTTCGAACGGCTCTACCGCGACCCGGACCCGGTCTACATCGACCCCCGCACCCAGGGCTTCGAGGTGGACATGCCCTGGGTCGCTGTCGCCGTCCGCGCGGGCAGCGAGATCCTTGGCTCCATCTGGGCGGCCGTCCCCGGCCCCCCACCCCGGAACGCACCTGCCCTCACCGACGCCGCCAAGGTCGTCGCCCTGCACATGCTCCGGCTGCGCGCGGGCGCCGACGTCGAACGCCGAGTGCGCACCGACCTTGTGAGCACCGCCCTGCAAGGAGGCATCCGCTCCCGCAGCGATCACCCGGCTCGGGCTCCTCGACGGCCCGTAACCGTACTGGCGATGGGACTGACCCACGCCTCCCCACACACCAGAGGAGGAAGACGCCGCCCGCGCGGCCGACCACCAACGCCTCACGGACGCGCTGGCCATGCACCTGACCGCGGTCCAGCCGCTCCGCGGTGGCCCTCATCGGCGACATCGCGTACGCCATCGTGCGCCCGACCGCCGAATCAACTGGGAGGAACGGGCGGTGCGCCTCGCTTCGACCTTCCTGAGAGCACCACAGATCACACCCACGCGGCGATCGGCGTCGGATCGCTCGCCGACGACAGCTCAGACATCCAACGAGCGCGAGGACGCGGACCGGGCACTGCGCGTACTGCTCACCGATGCCCGACGCCGCCGCGTCGCCACCATCGAGGACGTTCACACCGACGCGCTGATCTCGACCTGGCCGACCTCACGGCCGCCCGCGGAGACCGCCCCACGACCCCGCTCACCCGCCTGCTCGACTACGACGCGCAGCACCAGACCCAGCTGATGCACACCCTGCAGTCGCTGGCTCGACGCGTTCGGCGACGTGGCGACGGCGGCCGCCATGGCACACGTCCACCCGAACACCTTCCGCTACCGCCCGCGCCGTCTCGCCGAGGTGGGCGGCATCGATCTGGACGACTCCGATCAACGATTCGCGGCCATGCTGCGCCTTTGAGGCTGCTCGGCCACGCTAAACAAGAGCCCTCCGCCCGACGTCGCCCGACAAGTGAGCGACTCCGGCTCCCCGCATGACGCGGCCGGGCCTTTGGTGGCCCCTGTCCAGGCCGGACGCGGACCGCTCTCCTCGTCTCGTCACCGCGGACGAAAGTTCGCCCCTCCTCTCGTGCGCCTGAACGAGTCCATGGCAAACCCCTACGCTCTACGCTCCCCACCAACCCCATACGGAGGGATCGGTCTTGAGCCCCACCAGCACACCACCCGCAACCGTCCGGCGCACCGAACACACCACACTGTGCCCTGCTCATGGGCGTCTACGTCATCGACTACATCGACCGCGTGATGATCGCGACCGCCCTGCCGCTGATCGGCGCGGAGTTCGGCCTGACGCGCACCGAACAGGGCCTGGTCGTCTCGGCGTTCGCGATCGCCTACATGCTCAGCCAGTTCCCGCCGGCCTGCTCGCCGACCGCCTGGCTCGCGCCCCCTACTGGTGGTGTCACTGGTCGCATGGTCCGTGTTCACTGCCGCGACCAGCCTCGCACCGGGCCTGGTCGCACTCCCTCGTACTGCGCGCGTTCGGCATCTCGCAAGCACTCTTCCCGGCCGCGTCTTCGTTCAAGGCACTCACCGAGCGAACCATCCTCCGCCACCGCGCAGCCGCAGCGGCCGGTCCATGCTCGCCTCGAACAGCCTAGGCGCGGGCCTTGGCCCGCTGATCGTCGCAACCGATCATCGTCATGGCGGACTGGCGCCACACCTTCTGGATCATCGCCGCCGCAGGACTGGTCGTCGGACTGGTGCTGTGCAGGCTGATGCCGTCCCCGCTCCCGCCCGAACTCACCGAGCCCGACACACCTGCCGTCGCCGCCGCGGCGCCGGTGGGCCGCGTCCTGCGCAACGGGCTGGTGCTGCGCTGCGCGCTCATGTTCGCGATGCTTCAACATGCTGAACTACGGAATGATCACGTGGGTTCCGTCGTACCTGGTCGAGGCCAGGGCCTCTCCATGGTGCACGCCGGGGTATCCGCCGCGATTCCTGCTCATCACGGCGGTCGCCGTGGCGATCGGCGGCCAGCTCATGTCCCGTGGCCTGGACGCGGACCTCGCGCCGACTGGTCGTCCCCGCACTCCTCGTCTCGGCGGCCCTGCTGTCAACATGCTCCTGTCCAGCCTCGACGACGGCATTCACGGTCCTCCAGTCCCTGGCCATGTTCTCCGCCGGCCTCGCCTTCATCGGCATCATCGGCATTCCGGCTCCGCGTACTGTCCCGCGACGTCATCGGCACAGGCATGGAATCGTCAACACCGGCGGACAACTCGCCGGCGTACTCGCTCCGCTGGTCATGGGCTGGCTGCCGACCTGTATGGCTTCACTTCGGCTTTCGGGTTCCTGGCGGCCGCGACCCTCGCGGCCGCGTGTGCATCTCCCTGACGACGGCCCGGTGCGGCCGTGTCGCCGCCCACTCACACTCCGCTAGACAACCCGCCGGCCCATGACCGACGTGCAGGCTATCGGTGAGCTACTGAGCCAGAACCCCTCGACCTCACGCTTCAGAGCAGGCGGCATGTCGGCCAACTCCGAGACGATCAGGCGGACCTCCCGCCCGAGTTCAGGGGCACTCGCTCCCAGACCACCGCACTCCTGGTGAGCAGGGCAGCCAGCAGATCGCCCTCATACATGTCGCCTTCCGCCGGGGATTGGCCCGAGGACCTCGACCGCCAGTGGCAGGAGATAGGCAAGGCCCACGTCCTGCCTGATCAGCAACCGCTGGACTGGTGCGGGTGGGGCTTGCTGGGTCGGCCATGCTTGTTGGGGCGAATGGTGCGACTTCTGGGGGCAGGAGGCAGCTTGCGCCTGTCTCATCCCAAGGCGCCCGGATGCGTTCCGTGCTTCCGCGAGGCAGGACACACGCCTGGGCGCACGCCCTGATCGGCAGTACGTCCAGGTCATGCCTCGAACGACGTGCGTACCCGAGTGATCTGTCTGATGCCCGCTGGGAATTGATCGGGCCTGTCCTGGAGGACTGGCGCTACGAACGCCACGGCCGAGCTCTGGGCTTCGGCCGGCCTGCCGAGGTCGATCTCCGCGAGATCATGAACGCGATCTTGTATGTGGACCGCACCGGGGTGCAGTGGCGCTACCTGCCGCACGATTTCCCGAACTGGAACACGACAGCACCTCAACACTCCTGATGGTGGTGTCACGCAGACGCGGCAGGGCTACCAGTGGATGCTCTGGACTCCGTTGGCGACTGTCACCGAGGCCTTCTCCACTGGAGGGCTACCAGCAGACAGCCAGCGGTCGAGCAGCCCTCCACGGCCGCCCACAGACGGCTCGGGCCGCCCTCACGGACAATCCAGCGGCCTTCCTCCTGGTGCAGCGCGGCCCACGCGCCGGTCTCGGCGTCGACCAGGACGTCCTCGTCGTGCCGGTCGGCGCGCAACTTCATGATGCTGGGCGGTCGGCGCGGCGAACTGCATGATGAACCGGCTGGTCCAGCCGTTCCAGAGCGTCCGCTCCGATGCTCGTCTCGCGCTCGCGTCCGTCGGAGAGGTCCGAGGACACCGAGCGGCGGCGGCGTGTGGGGGCGTGCCAGCATGAAGCTGACGCGTCCGCCGAGCACGGGTCCGCTGGCCGTTCCGTCCTCGTGCACGGTCAGGCGCACGAGTTCGGACGCGTTGAGCCAGCCTCCGATGGTGGTGAGGATGGTGCCGCCGGGCCGGGTCTGCTCGATCCACTCCCGGGACGGTCCGTACTGCGCAGGTGGCGATGATCCGGTCGTACGGGCCGCTCTCCGGGGCGCCCCGGAGGCCGTCGCCCGTCAGGAGCGTGGGCTGGAGGTCGAGCCGGCTGAGGGAGTTGCGGGCGCGCTGGGCGACGACTGCGTCGTACTCGATCGAGGTGACCTGATCTTCCCCAAGACGCCGCGTGAGCAGGGCCGTTGAGTAGCCGGTGCCGGTGCCGATCTCCAGGACGTTCATGTCCGGCTCTACGTGGAGGTCCTCCAGCATCCGCAGGACGAGGGAGGGCAGTGTGCTCGAGCTGGTCGGCTCCCGCATGATCTCGCCGCGCATGTCCTCGGGCTTGATCGTGCTCTGCGATCTGCGTGACGAGAGACTCGTCGAGGTAACAGGTCGGCAGCCACTCGTGGTTGCCTCGTGGATTGCCGTCCATGCGGTGGAGTGCCGAACCGGGCACTTCGCGGAAGAACCCGCCGCGCGCAGCGAACTCGTGCCAGTACGGCGGCCGCGGCCTGCTTCCACGCAGGCGAGCGCAGCTCCGCCGGCCGTGATGAGTGTCGATGAGGCGTTGCAGGAGCTGCTGGTGGCCGCTCACGGCTTCCTTTCGAGTAGGTCGGCAAGGGCCGCACACATGGGCAGCCCGGTCTCGTCCTCCAGCCAGTACCACTGACCGGATGGATTGCATTCCAGGAACCACCATTGCCCGTCGGCGTCCACGGCGAAGTCGAAAGCGCCGAAGAGGGCCCTGAAGTGGTTCAGGCAGGCCCTGGAGCGCTGTCTCGGTTCCGGCGGGCGTGTCACGGGGGTGCAGCTCAGTCGGCTGTAGTCGGTCCTCCAGTCCAGGAGGTCGGAGGTGATCCGCACGCAGAACGAGCGCTGCCCGATGACCGTCACGCGTACGATCCGCCGTCTTCGCAACGCACTCCTGGAACAGGTGGGCGGTGCCGGCCACACGGTCGTCGATCTCCTCGGGCGTCACCGCGGCGATCTCGACCACGCAGGAGGGACGTTGTCGATCCGGTAGACGGGGTTGTGGAGCGGCTTGTAGATGACGGTCCGGTCGCTGCCCTTGATGAACGTCCTGGCCGCATCGGGGTTCGAGGTGATGAGCGTGCGGGGCACCCGGGAACCCGGCATCGACGGCGGCGGCGAGCCTGGACGGCGAACTCCGGCGTCGCCGATGCGGTGGGGGTGGTTCACGTAACGGCAGTCGGGCAGCGAGGCGATGACACCGCCCAGGCCGGGCGCGGGCCTGGGTGATCGCAGACCGGGCGTCCTGCTCGTCGAGGTGGGGAAAGCGAATCCGAGGGACGGCGGTAGTACAGGGAGCGAATCCCTGCCAGGTCAGCCGTCCGACGGCGTGCACAGACGGCCGCGCACGCCGTCTTGAGTGATCTCGGCCTCCACCGACAGTGATGCGGGAAATCCCCGAGTCGAACCGCACGACCGGGACACCCCGGTCGTGCAGCTTCCGGTGATCGCACGTCGGCGGTGGGGTCGTTCAGGCTCGGTGACGACCACCACCGGACGCGGATCAGTGATCACTGGTCGGCATCACTGCCCGTGTCGGAGTCCCTGGGTGGAGCCGTTTGCCGTCCGCTGGTGCCCGGTGGCCGGCGCGGTGCCCGTGCTGGTTCCAGCCCCGGCATCTCTCCATGACGATGCCGTCCTGGTCCGAGAGGAACGCGGCGGTCTGCTTCCGCTCGTCGAGGACGACGTGGTCATAAGCCGGCGCCATCGCCGCGTACGCCGCCATGCGGCTGGCGCCCCAGGGCGCGGGCGTGGAAGCCCCTGGGAACCGCGGGGCTCGCCGGCAGACGGTCGGAGTGTACGAACATGCTGTGCTCCTCTGTGTCGCTGATTCCAATGCGGTGGTGGGCGGGCCCGCTACAGGGTTGCAGCAGGCAAGGCTCCACGAGCCTCGCCCGGCGTCGGTCGCCTGTCGCTGATTGCGTGTGGCCGACCGACGCGTGCAGCCCGGCGCGGAGACCTGAGACCCCGCGCCGAGTGTTGGTACCTGCCCGATGACCCGCTGACGCACGACAGCCGGGCCACCGGGCAGGAGCTATGGGGCGGCCTCGGCCAGCTCTCGCATCAGCTGTTCGACGTCGAGGACTCGGTACGCCTTGAGACGGCGAACCATCTGGGAGGCGAACGTGGGCATGTGGCGGTGCCCATAGGGCAGGGGGGCGCGCGCAGCTGCAGCACCGCCGCCGCGCGATCCCCCTCGCGGGTGTAGAGAGTCCCTTGCACTCCGTACGGGGGAGCTCTGGGCCAGGAAGACCATCGACGCGCTCAAGGTGCGGGCACCATCTGGCGGACACCCGGATGTGCTTTCGGCAGACCGGCGGTTGGGCGGTGATGACGGGCTCGGTGGGGTCGTAGTCGTGGGGCCCGGCCAGGAAGATGTACCCGAGCGGTGTGCGAGCCGGTTCCGCGCAGACCTGGCAGCGCATCGTCTCCATGCAGTACCGCTGGCGGAAGGGGGTGCATCAGGCGCCACTGCGGTCGCCCTGTCGGCCGGCCGTGCCGGTCATGCGGGTTGAAGCTGCACCGTCCCCACAGCACGCCCCAGATGTCGCGGTCCACCGGCTCTCGTCTCCGTAGTACAGACGGGACCCTGACCGGTGGGAGGCGATGAAGAGGTTGTTCGGAGCGGCCTCTTCACCCTCCCGGTTCGTGATGAACGGGATCAGCGCCGGTTCTGTGACGGTGCGCACGGGGGCGAGGCATCTTCCCTCGCTTGACCGGTCTGGTGGTTGGCAGGTGCGGGGCCTGGTCACGACACCTCCGTGAGGTACTGATGCGTGACCATCAGCTCAAGCAGTTCGCTGACCGTCCACGCCATCGTGCAAAGATGCCCGACGGCCTTGCGGTGGACGCCGAGGGAGCACCTCGGCCCGCTGTGTCCGGCCGCGGTCGACGAGCCGGGCGACGGCCTCGTCCCGCTCGTGGAGCCGTGTCGTGACGGCGCGGTTCGACAGCCGCATGTGGTGCCCGCGAAGACGCTGGGCCAGGTCGTGACCTGGTTCTCGCCGGGCATGTAGTCATCGAGGACGGCGGCGAGGTCGTCGAGGACCTGCCCCTCGACGTACGGGCGCCCACCGCCGGATCTTCTGCGCGATCCAGGCGAGACGGGTGGCGCCGAACAGCGGGGCGGCGGCCCGCACAGGGTGCGTCCAGCCAGAGGCAAGCGTGGCCGGCGTAGTCATCCAGTCGCCTCGCTCGTCGGGCGCAGGATGGAGACCCACACGTCCTTCCGCCAGCCGTGGACGAGCAACCGAACCCGTCGCTGACCCTCGCGGAGAGCGAGCCTGCGGCCGTTCTCGTCGGTGTCGAGGGCGTTGACGGACGCTGGATGGCGCGGGTCGGGGTCGCGCACGCTGGGGAAGACGCCGTCGGGGGTGCGCGAGAGGAGGAACTTCACGGGGACGCAGTCCGCGCCCTCCGGCCGGGCGTGCTGCCACGCGTTCGCCAAAAGCTCCGGACGTCGCCAGGACCACCCGGAACTCCAGGTCGGATCGCAGACCCCACAGCGCTCAGACACGCGGCGACAGGGCTGCGCGGCGCGACGATCCTCAGCCGTCAGCTGACGTCGACCTCGCAGGTTCCCGGAACGCACCCGGGAGCCACCAATGCGCTCGTGCCCTCCACGGCGATCGGTTGCGCCTGCGCCAGGTCTGCCATTACGGGGACTCCTCGTTCGACGAAATCTCTCCACCAGGCACCGACCGCGGTGTGTACTCGCGGTGCCGTTCAGCAACCATTGAGTCAGGCCGACAGGAGCGACTGCAGACCCTGACTCGGAAACCTCGATCTTCCGTTTCGCGAGCGAGGAACAGCCCATGCCCAGACCAGAGAAGAAGCTGACCCCGGACGCATCACCGCGGGACTGGTTCGGCCACGAGCTGCGCACCTGGCGCAGAAGCGCGGCCCGCTCATGCCCTCCGAACTGCGGGGTTGGTGCAGGTCAGCGGCTCCCTCATCGAGAAGATCGAGAAGGGGACGGCCACCTGCTCGCAGGACCTGGCGGAGCGGCTGGACGACGCTCTCGAGACCGGCGGGGTCTTCGCCCGCGCGTGGGAATGGTCTTCGGGAAAGCAGAAAAACTCCCGTGTTGAAACGGAAAGTGCACCCCCGGCAGGGCGGGAGGCGTCGGTTCAGGGTCCACCGCGGCCAGCATCCTGGTTGGAGGTAGTCCATTACCTCCGAGTGGGAGTTCTGCCTCCGTGGACCGTCGCGCCTTCCTCGTCACGAGCGGCCTCGCCGCCCTCGCCCCTACCGACCTTGTTCGCCTCGTCGCACCGACCGCACCCCAGGAGATCCCGTCACAGATCCGCCCCCGCGAGATCGCCCAGTTGGAAGGCACTCGCCGACGTCATCCACCGCCAGGACAATGAACACGGCGGCGGCGGAGGTCGTACGAGAGCTCGCCCGCGGCGCGATCACGTGGGGTGCCTCACTGCTGCCCGTGCCCTGCCCCGAGCCCCTGCGCCCGGAACTCCTCGCCTCCGTGGCCCGGTTGGGGATCGTCGTCGGAGCCAGCCAATTCGACGCGTACGCCCACGACGACGCCCGCGTCAGCTTCCGTCTCGCCGCCGAATGCGCGGAAGAGGCCGGGGAATGGCACCTGCGCGCCAAGACGTACAGCTTCATGGCCCGGCATGAGATCTGGGTAGGCGACCCCCGACACCGGGCTCACACACGCGGAAAAGGGGCTGGTGCGCTCCGACCGGCTGACAGCAACCGAGCGGGCCATGCTGCACACCGCCCGCGCCAGGGGCCTTCGGCAAGATGCGCAACGTCACCGAGACGCTGCGCGCGGTCGGCGAGGCCGACGCCGCGTTCGAGCAGTCCGACCCGTCGAAGGACCCGCCCTGGATGGCGTACTACGACCACGCCCAGCATCACGGCGACACCGCGCACGCCCTGTTCGATCTGGCCGTCCACGCCGAGCAGGATCCGGGGGCAGGCGGCCCGCCGGTTCGAGATCGCGGTGCAGGAGCACGGGGACCAGTTCGCCCGCTCCCGCGCGATCTCCGGCACGAAACTCGCCTCCCCTCGCCATGGCCAGAGGCGACGACCTCAGCATGCGGTCGTGCTCGGCCACCGGGCCCTGAACGACGTCGGGAACTGACGTCGTGCCGGGCCGCCGACGACCTGCGCGAGCTGTCCCGCTACACGGCCCGGTACCGGAAGCCCCCGAAGCCGAGCACCTGCGCGAGCGCATCGCGGCTACCGTGCAGCCGTGACCGTCTCCACCACGCCCACCCATGCCGTGCTTCAGGCCGCATGCCCGCCGCCGGCCTCGATGCCACCGGCGCAAAGCCGATACGGATCGCCGAGAACGCGCTGTGGCGTCTGCGTGGCGGTGTGGTGCTGCGCATCGCCCGCCCCCGGCCAGCTCGTTGCCGCGACCCGCGAAGTACAGGTGGCCCGCTGGCTCGCCGCCCAGGGCGTGCCCGCCGTCCGCGCCCTCGAGCTGCCGCAGCCGGTGGCGATCAGCGGACACCCGGTGACGTTCTGGCACGAGCTGCCCACCACACAAGATCGGGACCGTCGCCGATGTCGTGGCGGTCCTCAAGCAGCTGCACGCCCTGCCCAAGCCCGAGCTGCCGCTCGGGCACCTGGACCCGTTCGTACGGGCCGCCGAGCGGATCGACACCGCGGCTACCCTCGCCGACGATGACCGGCAATGGCTGCGGGAACGGCTCGAAGACCTCAAGGCGCAGTGGGCGTCACGGGCCTGCGGCTGCCCGAGTGCGTCGTCCATGGGGACGCCTGGGTCGGCAACATCGCACGTACCGCGGCCGGCCCGATCCTCCTGGGACTTTGAGCGCGCCTCGTTCGGCCCGCCGGAGTGGACCTCGTGTCGACGGCGGTGAAGCTGACCACGACCGGCGCGGTCTTGGCCGCCGAGTACGCCGCGTTCTGTACCGCCTACGGCACGGACGTCACCGAATGGGCCGGTATGGACTCTCGCCGGGGCCCGCGAGTTGCGGATGACGACGTATGCCGCGCAGCACGCCGCCACCCGCCCACAGTGGCGGCGCGAAGCCCAGTACCGTGCCGACTGCCCTGCGCGGCCGCGCAGGGAGCACCACCCTGGCGGTGGAAAGGAATCATGTAGCGGCGGCCGTGCCGCCTCGGCCGCCCCCCGCACGCGGCGGCACCTCCTGAACAGGGGCCTTCTCCGCATCCCCTGGTAGGGCGCACGTACCATCACGAGGGATCCGCACCTCCCGATGCCTCCCTGCGCGAGATGGCTGTCGCGGCCCCGCAGAAGGCGTCGCGCACTAGCGACTCGTCCACCAAGCGGCCCCAGTACCGCCGGCCGTGGTGATCAGCGTGTGATGAACCAGATGGGAGCCCGCTGCACGATCACATGCACCACAGCGGAGTTCGAACTGTGGACGCTGCTCGCGTGTATCAACTCGACGGCTCATGCCTCCTGTTATAGATAACCTTCCGAATAGCCGCAATACGGATAGTTCGGTCTGCTGGTCCTCGATCATGCGGACGCGGACGAACCCGAGTCCTCCGAGGTGCCGTTCTGGACGCGGGACCCGCGAGTTCGGCTACAAGTCCCCTTCGGACAAAGCGAACCGGCGGCCTTTGCCACGGCCCGCAGGCAGTCGAGGACGGGGCCGTCTTCCGCAGCCCGATGTCCTCCCGCCAAGGGCTGCCAGCGGTTGGTGCCGTGATGTTCGCTGGAGTCCCCCGCCCAGACCGAGCAGGGATCATCGTCCTCCAACCTCATGGCGTCCATCCGGGCAGCCACCTCAGCGACCGCCCGATGTCCTCCGGTACGGTGCCCGTGCGCACTGTCTCTCGACACCTCCGTGCAGCGCGGTCGAGGTAGCACAGGGTCAGCTCACGGCGGAGCCGACGGACGCCGTAGGCACTGCGTAGATCAGGCAGCGCTTGCCACGGAGCGCCGCGGTGAGGTCCGCCAGGATGTCCCGCGAACGGTGCCCCGGCAAGGGCCGCGGCCGTGATCCCGTGAATGTCCGCCGCGTCCTCTGGGCACAGCCGCGGGTCAAGCGGTGTGCGAGGACTGACTTCGCCGCGCGAGGTCACATCGCCGGCTCCACGATGCGATGCATCGTCACCGTTCCTCATCCCTGAAGGTACTGCCCGAGGGACAGGTCCGTCCTGCCCCGCTTCCGGCCGCCTTCGCGATCAGTCCTTCCGCAGCTGCGGTGAACACGGAGTGCCGCCACCGCCGGAAGCGGTTGTGCACGGTGGCCCACGCGCCGAACTCGTTCGACCTCCCGCCACTGTGCTCGAGGCGGAACCTCCAGATCACCCTCAGCCTGCTGCCGCAGTCGCATGAGATACGGCCCGCACTCGCCGGACGGCAGGTACGGACCGATGAACTCCGCTCCTGGTCCGTCCGTTGCGTCCGCGTCGTGCACTACGGACCACCGGACCCCGCCCTCTCCCACGAGGGCGCAACCCGCGATTGATCACGACCCAATACAGGACCCAGAACCCGAGTAGGAAGCGGCAGAGCTCGCGGTCACGCGATCAGCGGGGGCAGATGGGTACGTCGACGGTGTCGTGACCCAGTCGTTGGTCTCGCTGCCGCCGTTCTCACACGACACGAGGACCTGCGCGACGGACGAGCTTGCGTGCTTCACGAACCGCACGACGTGCCGATGTCGGTGCGCGCGACATCCTGCCCGGACTCATAGACGGGATACGGGGCCTCCTGCCGGAGGGTCTCCGGCACCGTTCACGTGAGTACTCCAGCCGCACCCCGGCGACCACATGACCTTGTAGACGGTACCGCCGGCGGTGTCCAGGTCACCCGGCCGTGCGCGTTGAAGACGCCGGTGGATGGCATCTCGACGTTGTGGCGCAGCGGACGACCGCCTCGCCCACGCAGCTGTGCGCGATCTGGGTGGCCGACGCCCGGCGCGGCAGTCAGGCGCGGTCGTCCACGAGCGCGGTGCCGACGGCGGCCAGTCAGGCCGCCTCTCATGAGCTTTCCGTACCTTCTTGCGTGGCAAACGAAGGCCGCCGGACGCCGTCGGCGGATGATTGCAGCATCCCGCAGCCGCCGGCGGTTGCGGGCACATCAGGCGGGGGGTCCGGCTCCGGGCGCGCGGAGCCGGACCCCGCCACGAAGCGGGTCGCGTCAGGCGGGTCGGGGATCACGGCGACCCTCCGTCCGCACCGATGCGCACGCTCAGTTTCGAGCCGGCGGGCGATCTGCTCGTCCGACGAGCGAGATGCGCAGGAGAGGCGAAGCGACGCGGCGCGGCGCTCGGTCGGCGTCAGGCGGACGGCTCCTCAGCGGCGCGCGGCGCAGTCGTCGACCCGCGCCGCGCCACGTCCCAGTAGCGGCGCGCGGCGGCCACGCACGCGGCGTCCCGCACCACGATGACAGTCCCTCTCTGGAACGCGACCACGGGCCTCGGAGGAGCACCGCCACCGGCGCCGACGATCTTCATCTGCAACGGCCTGTAGCTGAAGAAGTAGCTACCTGCGGATCCTCGCCGGACAGTA
>NZ_JASERH010000008.1:0-21025 GCF_030766975.1 Streptomyces sp. KL116D
ATCAGTCGTTACCTATAGGTGCCGCACTTGTCGCCGCTCGCGGGCTCCGCAGAGTGCAGACTCATTACTAGGGGTCATTGCGAGATCTTACGCTGCGTGCGGCTAGCGACGACGCCGCGGTGGAGCGACCGGGTGAGCCAGCGAATACTCCAAGAGGCTGATTACGTCGTCCCCCTGTAGCCGACTGGCGACGGGCCAGCTCGCTTGATCAAAGATGCAGAAAGCTCGGCCTGCTTTTCCTCAAGGCTGTCGAAATCCACACGTGCTTGAATTATGACCGAAGGGAAACGCCCAAGAACTTCCGCACGGATACGTTCAGGAACATATCGCCCGATCTCGGCAGACGTGAGAGAGGTGCCGTGATCCATCCATTCATGCGCGATCTCGTGAAGAATTATGTGCTCCGTCTGATTGCGACTTGAGCGACGTCGATACAGAATGATGGTGACTTCTGGGGTTTTTACCGTGCAGGCCACATCGCTGTACCCGAGCCCCCGTAGGGATCATCAAGGGGGACCAACTGAATTTGGCGACCCAACGCGCCTTCCATATTGCGCACCAGCATCTCAACGCTGAAGGGGGTTGGTATAGGAGATCATGAGCTTCTTCGCATTCCCTCACGAGGGCGCGCCGTGAAGGGTCCCACGCCAACGCATAGTCGCTCCGTTCATGCTCACTACCTGCCCCATACCAAACGCGTACGAGGCGCCAGCAGCCTGGAGCTGCTGATGCGCACGGTGGTCGACCGGCACGTGCTGTCTAGCACCCCAGCCTGCCGGGCGGAAACTAGGCGATCAAGAGCAATGGGCATGTTGCGAAGGCTCACGAAGCGCGATTGATCACCAATACTATTCAAGATCACAAACGTCAGCGCCCCGATAAGCATCGTGAACCTTTTCGCTTCACGTCACTGCCCACTGAAACCGTAGGCCCGTCCCTGCTAACCCTTCGCCCTATTCGTACAGTTGAAGCCAGGGATTCTGAACGGCGCCGCCAGCATTCACGGTTGAGTCGACGCCACTGCTTCGGCGTGAGCCGCCCGGTTGCGCTGGATCAAGTAGGTGCCCGGCTCGCGCCAGATCCTCCGGGGTGTCTACCGCCACGCCGCTGTCCAGAACAGGGACCATCTGTACGGCGTGGCCGTGTTCTACGAAGCGCAGCATCTCCACTCCCTCGGCACGCTCCAAGGCCCCCTGCTGGGCTGGCGGAAGCGTTGGAGAGCCCGGCCAGTGAAGCCGTAGAGTGCCCAGCTGGCGCAGGTACTCTCGGGCGGTCGCCCTTTGGGTAGGGAATGGGCTGGCGCGAGAACATCAGAGCCTCACTGCGGGCCGTGACGACGACCTTGACGACGTTGTGGTCCAGGACTGCGCCGACGTCGACCAGCTCGGTGCAGGCGTTCACGGCAAAAGGTGCCCGGCAGTGTGTACTCCAGAGCCTCGGAGACGTCGTCGCCGATGGCGGTCGCCGGATGAACGGCTCGTCGCCCTGGACGTTGATGTACGCCTCGGCCGGCAGGCGCTCGGCGACTCCGCGACGTGCGGTCGGTGCCGGTGAGGTGCTCCCCGGTGCGGATGCAGTCGATGCCCAGTTGTTGGCATGCCGCTTCGATGCGTTCGTCATCCGTCGCGACGATGGCTCCGTCAAGGCGTCTGGCCTCCAGGCAACGCTGGTGAACGTGCCAGAGCAGCGGCTTGTCGCCGAGAAGGGCCAGAGGTTTGCCAGGGAAACGCGAAGCACCCCAGCGGCAGTGACGGCGATGATGCCGACCTCGGTTTGGCGCCGGTCGGTTGGGCTGTGGTGGCGGACACGGCCTCCTCCTGGTGGTCGCTAGGAGTGGGGGGCTTCAGGCGAGTTGGGCGAGCTTGGCGCGGACTGTGGGTGACACGGTGTTTGCGAACGGCCGCCACTGATACCCGTCGACTTCTCCTCCTGGAGCGTCACCGCGTGTTCAGCACCGAGGTAGAAGGCCCAACGGAAGTCCACGCGGTGGTGTTCGCCTGTTCTTCGTCGGGTTCGCGCCGATCGTGTGCACGTCGATGTCGAGGATGTGCTCGTACCCGGCGAGGGGAACGACGGCGCTGGGCGGAATGCCGGCCTCCTCGTGCAGTCCGCGCAGGGCTGCATCACGGAGGTGCTGGTCGGCCTGTTCGTTGTGCCCGCCAGAGCCAGAAGTTTCCCGGACACCTTGTGTTCGATGTGCAGCACGTGCCGATCACCGTTGATGAGGATCGCGCTGCAGGTCACGTGGGCGGGGAAGGTCTCGCGGCTGGTGGATCGTCCCGCGCCTGCGAGCACGGCGAACAGCATCGTCAGGGAGGGCGCGCTCGTCCGGGTGGCGGACGAGGTAAGCCTCGGTGACGGCGCGGGTGTGTTCAGTGGAGGGTCAACGAGGTCACCTTTCGAAGTGGCGGAGCCAGGTCCTGGCGATGGTGTCGCGATCGGCCGGCGCCTGGCATCTCGCGCAGTCCGGGTTGGAATCGCGCGTGGCTGAGCGCAGCGGTGGCGGCGAGTATCTCGGCCTGGAACGAGAGGTGGTGGGATAGCCGACGGCGGCGCCGTGCACGAAGTTGACCGGGCGCGCCGTCGGCGAGAACGTAGAAGTAGTGGCCGGTGACCTCGTATCGGGTCAACTGGGGTCCGACGGGGTGGCGTTCGTAGAGGTCGCCGAGGCCGCCGAGTTCCGAGCGTTCGTCCTCGAGGAGGTCACTGATCCGAGGTATGCGCCGTTGCGCAGTGGGCGGCGAAAATCCTCGTGCCGGAGGGCGAGATTGCCGGTGGCGCACAGGACGAGTTCCGCGTCGTGGACGGCCTCGGTGGTGGACGCGCTGGTGCGGAAGCCGAGGGCGTGGGCCTGCACCCGCTTGACCGCGTCGTTGTCGTACACGGTGACGCGCAGGTCCTGGGCGCGCAGGGTCTGGGCGATCGAGCGGCCGATCTTGCCGAAGCCGATGACGCAGGCGCTGCGGCTCGTGAGGATGTCCCCGCGGGCGCGCACGAGGGCGTCGGTGGAGAACACGATGGACCGGCCGACGAGGTGGTCCTCGCAGTCCTTGAGCGGTGAGCGGGCCACGGACACGACGGGGCACGGCAGCGAGCCGAGGGCCGCGTACCGCTGGTGTCCGTTCTCGGTGTCCTCGACGACGCCGAGGATTCGGCCGGAGAACTTGCTCACGAGGGTGTCGAGGCTGGCCGCGAAGTAAAGTTGCCGATGTCGACCAGGACGATGTCCGCTTCGCCGGCCGTGTCCTCCAGGCAGTGCAGGGCTCTGTCTGTCGCTGAGCTGCTCGGCTCAGGTCGTGGACCGGCAGGGTGCGCGCGGACGGTGTCGAGGGCCGGCTGCGGATCGACCGCTGGGGAGGACGGCGCCGACCGTGGACACCGCGGCCATGGCGCGCAAGAACGCGGGTCGTTCCGGGAGCAGGTGGGTGATGACCAGCGCTGTGACGCTGCCTTTCGCCCGGCGGGGGAACTGCGCGGTGATCCTCCGGAAGAAGGCGTCCAGCCGTGCCCGCTCCGGGGGTTTCCATGAGCACTCCTCTCATGATCCGACGGGGTCGCCTATGCGGCACGGCTGTGAGACCGGCACCGGGGCGGCCAGCGCCTGCATGTGGGCGCGCAGTCCGCTGCGGAGGTCGACCGCGCGGCTGCCATCCGAGGACGCCTCCGGCGCGGCCGGGGTCGGCACGCGCGAAGATCACGTCCCCGTTGCGCACGTGGTCCTGCGGAGCTGGATCTCGCGGCCGGTGAGGCTGCTGGCGATGTTGGATCGACGTCCAGCAGGGAGGCGCCCGAGCCGCCGCCGACGTTGCTGATGGCACCGCGCGCGTTCGGGACGTGTGCCGGCGGCGATCGTGGCAGCGACCACGTCGTCGATGCAGGTGAAGTCGCGGCGCTGCGCCGTCCCGTACAGGCGCAGGGGTTGTCCAGTCAGGGCGGCGTACAAGGCGCGGTGGGTGAACATGTCGGCGCGCTGGCGCCGCAGACGGTGAAGTACCGCAGGGCGACGACGCTGGGGACCGATGGGGCGCTCGGCGTAGGCGAGGCAGAGCTGCTCCCGGCCAGCTTGGTCACGGGCGTACGGGGAGGCGCTGGCGGTCGGTCTTCGCGGCTCGCGTCGCCGTCGGTCGGTCCGTAGACGCTGGACGAGGAGGCGACGACCAGCCGGGGACGCCGATCCGTGGGAGGCTTCGAGGACGCGGTGGGTGGCCAACACGTTGGACGCGAGGTAGTCGCCGAACTGCGGTCCCCAGGAGGGCCGTACCCCGGGATGCCGGCGCGAGGTGGAAGACGGTGTCGGCGTCGACTCAGGAGCGGTTCGATCGCGCAGTGGGAGGAGGTCGGCCGTGACGTGGTGGTATTCCTGACGCGCTCCCGCAGCGCGGCGAGGTTGGCGGCGGCACGCCGGGTCGGAAGACGGGTCTCGGCGGTCCACCCCGATCACGGTGGTGTCGGCCTGAACAAGCGTGTGGGCGAGGTGGGAGCCGATGACCCGGCGGAGCCGGTAACCACGGCCCGTCGGAGGGAAGCGCTGGTCGGGGGCTGCTCGTGCCGCGGGCTGCGGGATCTCCAGAGGGGTAAGCCAGCGTTGAGCGGTCTGGTCAGGCGAGCGCCGGGACAGGACGGTTCTGGCCGTGTGCGCTGAGGGCGGTAGCCGTTCTCCTGGTGGCCCTGGACCAGGCTGTGGCCGCCTCGATGGCGCCGAAAGCACTCCAAGAGGCGGCGTTCGGTGTCGTTGAGGGAGCGTCCGTAGCCGTCGAAGAAGGCGGTGCGCAGGTGTGCGGCCTCGCCAGCGTCGGAATTCGAGCCGGGCGAAGTCGCGGACCCGGGCGTCGCGTCGCATGTGCTCGAAGTCGAAGATGCCGGCGGCGTCGCCGAGCAGCCAGTTGCGCGGCTGGTAGTCGAGGTGGCAGATCGCGCCGTCCATCTGGCTGGTGCCCAGGATCACCGCGTGGTGCTTCAGCAGGTTCTCCTCGGCCGCGTCGAGCAGGTCGGCGTGGACGGCCCGGCCGGATCCACTCCGTGGAACCGCTCGGCGAGCGAAGCGCCGACGGCACCGCCCAGGGGCATGGCGTCGCCCGGTGCAGCTTGCCCAAAGCACGCGCCCGGCCCGTGGTGGGCCAGCTCCTCCTCGGGTGAGCCCGGAGCGAAGGTGTCCGCGCGGTGGCCTGCGAGCGCGGTGAGCAGCAGGGTGCGGTGGCATCGTCCCGGGCCGACCAACTCTGGGGCATGGCCGCTCAGATGGGTGACGCACGTCCGGTAGGCGTGGAGTTCTGCGGCGTACCGGTCTCGCCTTCGGCGTGCTGCTTCTGCGATGAACTGACGCCCGTCGTCGGGCCACCAGGCGTACGACGCGCGCGGGAGCGCGGGGGTCCGCCAGCAGTGATGTCGACTGCGCCTAGGGAAGGAGGTGCGCCAGTTGTGGCGGGGGTCGTGCGCGAGGTCGCGATCACGGGGGTCGGCTCCGGCGTGAGGAGACTGAGGTGCTCGGTGTCGTTGTGCCGGTCGAGCATCCAGCGGCTCCTGCCCCAGGCGGTTGCGGTGGTGCTGCCAGCGGGTGATGGAGGCGTGGTTGTGGGTGAATCCGGCGGGCGAGCTGATCGGGATGCCGAGCAGCGGGTGTGCGTGATCACCGTCTCCCGTGTGGGCCGCGAAGACGACGCGCGCTTGCCCCGGTTCTCTCCTCGATGAGCTGGCTCAGGTCTCCTGCTGGCGCGCCCCAGGAATCCGTTCCAGGTGTCGGAGCCGTTGGCCCAGGGTGTGTCGGGTGGGCGCGCGGCCCGCCGTCGGCGGCCGTCTTCACTGCGTCCCAGGGCCGGGCCATCGGCGTCGCCGTGGACCGGGCCGTCGAGTCGGTCGTCGTGCGCACGATCCGGAGGGTCTGGCGATGATCTCGCCGGTCTGGACGAGACGGATCCGCGGGCCGGTGTAGATGACGTCGAAGGGCTTCTTCAGGTGCTCGGTGGCCAGGCGGCGTGCGGCCCGCTCGGCCTGGGCATACCCGAGGCCAGGCTCAGGGCCGGGTGCAGGTGCGCGGGCCTCCGACAAGGCCGTCGGCGTTGCACTGGGCCTGGCCGTGCCGTGGACGAAGACGAGTTCGGTGGTGATCATGAGGCTCCTCGGTGGCTGAAACGGAGGGGCAGGCTGTAGCGGTAGCCGCTGCGACCGACGTACGGGGCGGTGAGCACGGCACGCAGTGGGCCAAAGCGAGCTGTCGAGCTGGTTTCGGTCCGTCGTTCCCAGCCGGGCGTCGTAGCCGTAGAGCTGCCGCGTTGTACGCGAGCAGAGCGTTGGTGACGGCTTGGTCCGAGCGCCCGTAGGTCAGGGTGGAGCGTCACGATGAGCTGGGCGAAAGGTCGTAGCCCACGTCGCCAGGGACACAGGTCAGTCGATGTCGACGGCGACGATGTCCCTGCTGGTGACGATGAAGTTCCGCCGCTGTCCTTGTAGAAGGCGCAGGGCCCTTGGGCCGTCGTTTTCCAGCAAGCCGAACATCGCGTGCAGCGCGGCTCTTAGTTCGGCAGGTAGCCCTGTTCGTGGCGTCGCCGCAGGGCGCGATTCCGGGGGCCGAGGTAGCTCGTCGAACCTGGTCCTGTCCCGAAGTGGTGCGCGGGTCTCCAGCGACGTGCGGACCGGCAGGTCGCTGGCCCAGGCGGCACCGTGGGCATGACCCAGCAGTGCCGCGACGCGCGGGAGGTCGTCCGGGCGTACCGAGCGGCCTTCGATCCGTTCGAACGTCAGGCTGTTCACTCGACGGTGAGTGAGCGCCGGCTGCCGCATTGGCTTGGCGTGCTCGGTGAGCCAATGGTAGTGGCGCACCGCGCCGCCGCACGCCCGGTTCCGCGTGGTAGGGCTTGGGTGAAGGGCGCGGTGGTCATGCCGACCGCCCATCGTTCGGCTGGGCGACGACGAAGGTGATCCGGGACCGCGGTCAGCGGCCGGTCGGGAAGGAACTCGCAGGGCCTCCGCCAGGGCACCGCCGTACAAGCCGGGCGCCAGGTCGTACTTGGGGTTGGTGGCCAGGTACTGCGCGCTGGAGTGGTCATGGCTCGTCGACAGGTGAAGACGTGCTCTCGTCCAGGACGGCGATCACGTCGAGCGAAGAGGCGGCGATGTCGGCCAGTTGTCGCTGTGGGCTGCGGTGTACAGGCTTTCGTGCTGGGCGGCGCGCGGATCGAGACCGGCGCGGGCGACCAGCTGGTCCATCTCCCGGTAGCTGTCGAGGCCCTTGGTGACGAGCACGGCCACACCACCGGGGGCGAGGACCCTGGCGATCTGTCCGACTACGTCCTGGGGCGCGGCGAGTGGTAGAGGCAGAACGCGGCGACGACGACATCGCTCGACCTGTCGGGCAGAGGGAGGTCGTGGAAGTCGCCTTCGACGAACTCCACCGTGCTGTTCGGGCAAAGCCCTTGACGCGCTCGCGCGCCTGTGCGAGCAGGGCGGGGCGGCGTCCAGGCCCACGACGTGCTCGGGCCGGAGCTGCTCGGCGAGGATGAGGTTGCTCGTGCCGCGACCGCATCCGATGTCGAGCACCATGCCGAGCCGGTCCGGTCGGGCGTGATGGGTCTGCACCAGGCTGACGATGGTCTCGGGCACGGGTGCGGCCGGCGGTCTTGGCGCGCATCAGGGCACTGGTCCGCCCGGCCAGCCGCGAGGCGTGTCCGTACAGCTCCGGCTGCCGGGCGGGGGTCCAGGAACGGGTTGGGCCTGTTCATGCCGCACCCCTGACCGGGGGCGCTGGCCGGTCAGGACTGCCGGCGGCGACCTTCCGCAGCCAGCGGCGCGTCTGGCGCCGGTTGGCCAGCAGCACCACATCGGCGCCGGAGCCGAACTCCTCGATCTTCGCCATCACGCGGGGCCGCATCTTGCGCCGGTACGTGGCGACGTACTGATCACGCCCCCAGTGGATGCGGTTGTGCACCCGTTGCCCTTGTGCCCGGCGCCGTGCCGGATCTGCCGGGAGAAGATCCCGTACAAAGCGCCGCCACGGTCGACACGTCCATCAGACCACGGTGTCGCAGGCTTCGAGCCGTACCTGCAGCGTCGAGTTGTAGTTGCCGTCGATCACCCACCGCGGCTGCGCGACCAGCTCGCGCTGGACGCGTCGGTGAACTTGTCCATGGGCAACGCGTTCCACTTCGTCGTCGTAGAACGCGGCGTCCAGGTGTGTCACCGGGGCATCGAGGATCCTGCCCAGTTCGCGGGCCACGTGGGATTTGCCGCTGCCTCCGCAGCCGACGATGGCGACCTTCTTCATGGTGCTCCAGCGTAGAGCGGTTCCGTGTCCGGCGGGCCCTCCGGGACGTGCCCGGAGGATCCGCGCGCCGTGGTCGATCGAGTGGTCTGCATCAGGCAGTTCCCCCGCTCGGTCGCGGTGGCCTGGAGGAGGCCGTGCAGGACGGACTCCAGGGTGTTGACCTCGTTGCACAGGCCGAACAGGCGCAGCCGGTCCACACATGCGGCGATCAGCGGCGTGCTGCTCGGTGCCGGCGATCTCGCGCAGGTAGGTGAGGTGTTCGAGCACGTCGTCGCCTGAGCGCACGACCAGCTCCTTCGGGACGAAACCGGTCGGCGAAGCGGATGTCCGCCGGGGCCAGGGGCAGGCATCCGGCGAGCACGGCCTCGAAGATGCGCTGGGTCATCTGCCCGACGGCGGCGTACCGCTCGGGAAGCATGAGCACCGTGGCCAGGAGCGGCCGTAGACGCCGGCGGCATCCCTCGGAACGCGGATCCGGCCCGCGAAGCGGACGTGCGGCCAGCGGCCGGTCTTCGTCCACTTGCCGGCGACCAGGTGCTCAGACGCGGGTGGCTGCCGGGCGAAGAAGCGGTCGAAGGGCTCGTCCCGGTCGTACTGGTTGCCCACGTAGCCGCGCGAGATCCCGAGGCCGCGCCGCCGGAGGGTGAGGGGATCGGTCTGGGCGAGGAGGTCCTCGGCGACGGGGAAGAGCAACGAGTGCGCGCCGGGGGTCGGGGTGAGCGCGGCCTGCAGACGCGGGTGTGGGTCGTGTGGCGCCACACGCCTCGGCGCGCAGGGTGCGGTCCTTGTCCCAGATGACGGTGGGCGTCCGGTGCCGGGCCGTGTAGTGGTTGATGAGCTGGGCCTGCCGATGGAGGTCGCAGGTGTCTCGCTACCGCACACGGTGGTGTTGATCGGGAATCGCCCAGCGCCACTCCAGGAGCAGGGCGTCGATGCCGGGCAGGCCGTCGTCGAAGGTGTACGCGCCACCGAGGTTGTCACCGGCTTCGAGGCGGTCGCGGTCGGGCTGGAGGAAGACGATCTCGTGACCGCGGGCAAGGAGGGCTTCGATGAAGGGACGGCGGTGGCTGCGTACCTCCGTCGGGGTGTCGGTGACGCCGTTGCCGAGGAAGCCCCAGAAGCTGTGATCCGATCTTCATTTGGTGATCCACCGCCCTTCGAGGAGCAGGGCGTCGAGGCCGGAGTTGGCCAGGCAGTCCAGGGCCATCTCGGGTGTCCCGCAAATTGGCTTGCCCTTGACGTTGAGGGAGGTGTTGATCAGCACGGGATGCCGGTCCGGCGGCCGAAGGCGGACAGCACCGCGTGCATGAACGGGTTCTGCGACCGGGCGACGGTCTGCAGGCGGGAGGTGTCGTTGGCGTGCATGATGGCCGGCACCCGCTCACGCGTCAGGTCAGTCACCCCGGAGGCCATGGACATGTACGGGGCCGGCTGGCCGAGGGTGAAGAACTCGGCGGCGCGCTCGGCGGGAACCATGGGGGCGAAGGGCCGGAACGGCTCGCGGAACTTCACGGTGGCGTTGAGCCGCTCGACGACGCCGGGCTCCAGCGGGGAGGCGAGGATCGAGCGGGCTGCCCAGGGCGCGCGGCCCGGCTTCGACCCCCACTCCCTGGAAGAGTCCGGCGATCACGCCGTGGGCGAGCTGGTCGGCGAGAAACTCGGCGGTCTCGACGCCGAGGGTCTTCTGGTGGAGACCGGACCAAGGAGTCAGGTCGAGCGGCTGGTCCTCGTAAGAGGGGGCCGAGGTAACAGTGGCAGGCGATGCCCGCGACCGGGCGAGGGCTGCGCCCATCGACGTGCACGGCGAGGGCGGCCCCGATCGCGGTTCCAGCGTCCCCGGTGCCGGCGGGACGAACACCTCGTCGAAGATGCCAGCCTCGATGATCTTTCCAATGCTGACGCAGTTCGTGGCGACGCCGCCGCCCACGCACAGGCGCCGGGAGCCGGTGAGCGCACGGGCACGGCGGGCAAGGTGAACCATCACCTGCTCGGTCCGCTCCTGGAGGGCAGCCGCCAGGGTCTCGGTGGACGTCGGTGAGCGGCTCGCTCGGGTGCCGCTTCGGGGCAGGTCTCGGCGACGAACCGCCGGGACGTCCTCGGATATCCCGAGGTGAGGGTGCGCGCCGGGAAGTAGCAGGGGTGGATGCGGAAGCCCGTGGCCGTCGTCCGGACCGCCGTAGTGAACAGGTGTCGGAAGCGGGCGGGGTCGCCGAGAGCGGCCAGCGCCATGACGGTGCCTTCCTGTCGCCACGCCTCCAGCCCAGGTGCTCGGTGACGGCGCCGTACACGTACCCGAGGGAGGCCGGGTCGTTGATCGCTTCCAAGGGCTGGAGGCGGGGCGCTGGATGCCGTGGCCGTGGGCGATGGTGGTGGTCTGCCGCTCGCCGAGGCTGTCGACCACGAGCACGGCGGCTTTGTCTCCAGCCGGAGGCCGCGAAGGCCGTGAGCTGGTGGGCTCGGTGGTGCAGGACCGGTGTGACGCGGGCCGAGGGGAACTGGCTGCCAGGACGCGCAGCCGCCGCCGGGTCCTGCAGGGCGACCTGGCGAACCCGTGGGCGCGGGCCAGGCTGCGGTCGCGTGTCATCGGCGAGAGCGCCATGCGCAGGGCGGCGGGCGAATCGGCGAGGTAGCGGGCGGGCTGGAAGTTGTAGGCGACGGCGTCCACGTCCGTGGCGCTCAGCTTGGCCAGGTCGAGGAGCCATCGCACGGCGCGGGCCGGGTAGAGCTTGGTGTGCTTCTGCCCGGAGAGGCATTCCTCCTCGACGAAGCCGACGAGTTCACCGTCCACGAGAAGGGCGGCCGACGAGTCGTGGGTGTACGAGCACAGGCCGAGGATCACGGAGGGGGTGCGCTTCATGGCGGCGGTCACCTTGCTCCCGGCCGTCGCGGCGCGATTGATCGACCGCCGCTCCAGCTCTCCGTACCAGGCGGTGAGGGCCTGGCCGAGGGGCCCGTCGATCATGTCGGCCGCCCGCCACGCCTGCTCGCGCTTGCCGTCCTTCCACAGCCGGTAGCTGCACAGGGTCTCGGCCATCGCGTCCCAGCCGGGGTGACTGGTCACGTCACGGGCCTCGACCTGGTCGAGCAGGCCGTCGAAGCTGTTCCAGGGGTGTTCGCAAGTCGGGCATGATCTCGCTCGCCGGGAGCGAGGTGAGCGGTCGGCCTGCTCGATGTGCTCGTCGTAGATGTGCAGCGAGCCGATGTGCAAGCGGAACTCGCCGAGTTCCGCGTCGAGCCATCCGGCGATCAGCTCGTGCAGCACGGTGTAGAAGAACACGTCGTACGGCATGCCGATCCATACGTCCTGGCCGCGCATCGTGGTCGCCATGTGCAGGCGGCCGGCGCGCAGGTGGAACCGGAATCCCGAGGGTGCAGGGGCACGTCCTTGTGCCCTGCGGCGTCCTGGGCCGGGTCGTAGAGCTGGATCAGGGCTCGCCGGGAGTCGGGGGTCGGCCTGGAGGGTTTCGACGACGCGGGAGAGCTGGTCGACCTTGCCGGCCCAGTTCCGCATCCTGGGACCGTACGCCCCCAGGAGGACGCCTTCATCGGCGAACTGCCGCAGTCGGTTGTTGTAGTCGAAGATCCACGGTGCGTCGGAACCGGAGAGGTGCCAGACCGATCTCGGCGACGGCGAAGGCCGGATTCACGATGCGGGTAGGCGGGGCGTAGAGCAGGCGGGCGCGCGGCTGGGTGAGCAGCAGGTGCACGTCGCGGACTTCGTGGGTGGCCATGCCCCGGGGCTGGATCTTCCCGCCGGACTTGGCCAGCGTGACGGCGCCGGAGAACAGCTCGGCGATGCTGTCGGCCGAGAGGGGATGTCATCGGGCGGATGTCCTTCGTCCTTGGGCGACGCAGCGGCGCCCGCGTGGTGGTGGTGGAGTCGTTGGCCCTCGGGCCGGAGGTGGCGCGGTCGGTGATGAGCCGGGCGATCCGAGCGGCGCTCGTCTCCGCGCCACCGGCAGACGGCGTCCAGGGCCGCCCGTGGATCGGCGCGGGGCCCCCGCTCACGCCGGAGAGCGCTTCGGCGATGTCCCCGGTGGCCTCGCACCGGGTCGCGAGTCCGTGACCGGCCAGGCCCAGGGTGCGTTCGCCCGGCGGGCCGATTTCGAGGACCGGGATGCCGAGCAGCGCGGCTTCGATTCCGCACGTCGAGTACGCGCTCGCTACTGCGCGTCAGCACCAGCAAAGGGAGCCCCGCGCTCCGACCCGGGGTCGGCCACCGCGACGGGCGGCCCGCCGTCCCGCTTCACCAGAGCGGTCAAGGCGTCGGTGTTCTGTGCCGGGTGTGGAGCGATGACGAGCCCCCAGTCGCCGCCCGCCTCGGCAAGCCCGTCCAGGAGGAGGTCCGCGTGGGACTTGAGGTGACCGGGGTTGAAGGGCTGGCATGCCCACACCGCGATCCGGGTCGGCCCACGTCGGCCCCCGAAAGCGAGCAGCTCTCCAGGTACCGCCGCTGTGCCTGGCGGCTCAGACCGGCGAGGACGTCGAAGCGGGGCTGCCCGAGTACGTGCACCTCGGCCTCGGGATGGCGCGCCCACCCCGGCCCAGGGCGAGGTCCTCGCTCGCCGCATGACGATGATGTCGCGGCTGTGCAGGGCCGGCCAGGCGACCGATTCCGCCGTCCACGCCCCCGTGCTGGACGTGCACCGAGTTCGCTCCGTGCCGCTCGGCGGCGTGCGCGGCCAGCACCCCCAGGGGGCTGGTGTCGCTGCTCAGCAGGACGGTGTGCGGTCTGGTGGTCGACAGGATGTCGTCGAGCCAGCTCTCCGCCCGCACCACCGTCCGCCACGACGGCTGGGTGCAGCCCCCGCTGGTCTCCAAGAGCACGGACAAGAGCCTTACGAGCCGGGCAAGTTGGACGCCGTGGGCCTCCCACCTGAACGACGTGCTCGTCGTCGGGACGATGGAGGCTCTCGGCGGTGCCGGAGACGGTGAAGAGTTCGCTCGGGGGCCGAGCGCAGTTCGATACCCGTTGCCGGTCCCGCGCTGCACCGCTCGGCGGCATCAATGGCGAGATCGAGCAGGAGGCTCCTCTGCCCGCCGCGCGCCAGTTCGGCGAGAACCGGGGTCAGCGTGGCGGCGTGGCGGGAGGTCCACGACAGCGCCAGGACGTCCTGCCGTCCGGCGGCCGAGGGAGCGGACTCGGCTCCGTGTTCGCCGTACTCGTCAGGGTGCGGTTCCGGAGCTGGGCTGAGCGGGTCGGGTTGTGCGGTGCCGCAGCACCGAGCACGTACGCGACGCCGGACCACGTCACGGTGTAGGCCAGGTACTCACGCGAGCGCTCGAACGCAGTCCCACGAGTTCTTCGTAGGGGGCCAGGGTCAGGGGCCCTGGGGCGGAGGCGAACGGTGCCCAGGAGTTCAGGGGCCAGGAGCTTGCGCACGATCTCGGCGACGAAGCGTCGCATCGGGGACGTGCTGGACGTGGAGCCAGTCGGCTCCACCTGGGGTGAGTGGCCAACTTGGCGCCGTAGCGGTCGACGGCCTCCATGACGTCTTCGACGCCGGAGCGCAGTAACTGCTTGTCGACGGTCGTCGCTTCCAAGTCCGTGGTGTGGATGTGGTCGGTCCGCGCGTGCGCCAGGACGCCGGTTTCCGACAAGAGTCCAGGTCGGCTTCCCGGCGTTGGAGGAGCGGACTAGGCTCGAGGCCACCAGTCGTGCGGGGGCTCACACCGTGTTCCCCTCGACGAGCTGCTTGGCGGGAAGGAGGCTCAACAGTTCCATGGGGGACGCGACCGTCTCGGGGCGGGAGCCGTCGGCTGCCCGTAGCCCCATCCAGCGTGTACATACGGGACGCCAGCGCGGGCGGCCGACTCCTGGTCGACCGCCATGTCACCCACGTAGACGGCGGGAGGCGGGGTCGACCCCCAGGTCGACCAGTGCCAGGAGGAGTGGGTCCGGGGCCGGCTTCGTCCGGCCCTCTCCGGCGGGCGTGCGAATGGTCGCGAAGGGACACCCGAGGCGCGCGAGGAGCGGGGCCGCCCGGTCGACGGGCTTTGGACGTCACGACGCCCAGCCGCCAGTCGGCGGCCACGAAGGCGTGGAGCGTCTCGACGATGCCGGCGAACTCCTCCGCGAGGTGCGCGCGGTGGCCACGGACTCCGCCTCGCACGTCCTGCGGACCGCCTCGGCATCGGTCACGCCCAGTCGCTGCATGATGTCCCCTGAACTCGCGACCCAGGTGGCGCTCGTAGTCGCGAAGGGGGAGCACGACGCCGTGGATTCTCCCTGGACCCTCTGCCACGCCTTCCGCATCACGGCACGCGTGTCGAGCAGCACTCCGTCGAGGTCGAGGAGAAGAGCGCGCGACTCTGGGGTCGCTCGGCGTGAGCCGTAGCGGGTGGTGATCCGCAAGTGGAAACGGTCATGACTCATCCTCTCGTCAGGGTGTCGTCGCGCTCAGAGGGCCGAGGCCGGAGCAAGTTCCAACTCGGGGTACTGGGCCGGACCGCCGGCCTCCTCGAACGCCGCGTCGAGCAAGGCCACGTGCGTGCGGTCCCATCGCCCCCGGGACTGCTGGGCACGCCCGTGGCGGGTCAGAGCCCACGCCTTGAGGGCTGTCGGGTCCCTCCATGAAGTTCCGCGCGTTCTGCCGCCGGACGGCGGTGTAAACACCCTGAGATTGAGGCCGGTGCGCCAGGAACTCAAGCCACCACTGGCACATCAGGAGCGGACCCGATTCGTCGTCCTTGACGTGATCGGGATGATTGCGCACCCAGATCGGGGCCAAATCCGTTTGCGTGGTGGCGACTTCGAGCATGCGGCCGTGGGCCTGGTACACCGCCAGCTCCAGGGAATGGCGGTGCTGCAGGTGACGCTGGGCGATGTGCACCGCGGACGCGAGGGCGATGGTGGTGGCCAGAGCGAGAACGGGACGGTTCATCTGAGACCTTGCTCGGGGATGGATGGGAAGGTGTAGGTAACCGGTGACGGCATCCGGGGACAGCGGTGGTCGCCGTCGTGCTCCCTTGAGGAGTCAGGCCGCGTCCGGCGGGCCGTCAGCCGACGGCAAGGTCGATCCCTCCGGCACGTGGCCGGCAGGCGCGAGAGCCGGTGAAAGCGCGAGAGGTTGAAGTCACGCCCTGAACCTCACCGAGGGCACGGCGAAGAGGTCGATGCCCTCTTCGCTGGGTGCCGACGGAGCGGCGTCCCTGATGGCGAGGAGCGCTTCGCCCTGCTCGCGGTGCGGCAGGAGGCGCGGGCGCACGATCGATGTGTCCCTCGAAAGTCATGGTCAGCCCTCGGTCAGGGTGTATTTGAAGGTGAAGACGAGCACGCCGCTCACGGTGACGATCAGGGCGATCTGGGCGCGATTCTGCCGCCAGCCCCAGCCCTTCCTGTCCATCCAGCGCAGTGGACGCCTTCAAGTCGGCGCGACGGGCTCCTCGGAGATCACGAGGTGGAGAAACGCCCGATCAGTCCCTCGCCCAGGTGTTTGATCACGGCGTGGTACTCGTCGTCATCGGAGCTGATGTTGTGCCGGTCGAGGACGAGCACGCCGTCGGCCAAGCCTCGCCTCGGAGCTGCCGCTCGGCTTCCCGCCAACCAGGTCGATCCCAAGGCGGCGTGTAGACGCCCTGGCTTGCACTGGATGCCGGGAAGCACGTCGTGGTCACCGGGACCGCCACATCGTGGAGCCGGGCGGCGATCGCATAACCGAGCTGGTCGGCCTCAGCCTCGCAGCGTCCCCCCAATCCTCATCATGGTCGGGCCCCCGGACTCGGTACCGCTGTACGCCAGCACGCGCAGCGGCTGATCGGCCTGCGCGTCGACGGCTTGACGGTAGAAGTGCTGACGAAGGCCTCGGAGTTGGCCAGCTCGGGACTGGCGCTTCAGCTGGGCAGAGGTGCGAGGCCAGCTGGGGTGGTCACGGCCAGCGGTCGGCGTCCCACCCCCCGTGTGCTTCTCTCGCCCCCGATCAAAGGCGACGAGGCTCATCACGTCGGCTCCGTAGCTTGACTACGTTGTGCGGCGACATGGTGCCTCCGCGAGAGTGGGGATGACCGCGTATGTCGTCCGGCCGCCGTCCGCGACGCCCCACCGAAGCGACAGGCAGGCGACGAGGTGCAGCCCTCGACCACCGAGGCCGGCAGCACTTGCACGTCGTCGCCCCGCCGGTGTGGTGCTGTCGTCGGTGACTCGGATCCGAAGCTCGTGATCGTCGTGTCGCAGTCGCAGTCGGACGTCCCCGGAACCGTGGATGATCGCGTTGGACACCAACTCCGAAACGACAGAGCCGGGCGTCCTCTGCCGGCCGCGTCCGGCAACGACCAGTGCTTCAGCACGGTGGCCGTGGTTCGCCGTGCTTGAGCGACGTGCACATCTACCGGCTCCATGGCCATCTGAAAACGTGAGAGGCCAGCGGACACCCGAGCGGTCACGGCGCCGACGACGTAGGGCGCCACCGTCGTCGCCCCCGAGGCCGGGCGGCGTTGCTGTCCGGTGCGTGGTCATGGTGCACATCGCACCGTGGCTGCGCGATCCGGAACAGGGGGAAACCGGAGGGGGGAAATCTTTGGTCAAGGGGGAAAAATTAGGGGGAGTTGAGGGAGTATTGGCTTTCTCCCACGGATTGGAGTCAGACTCATGGCAGTGGATCCCTTTGCCGAGCTGCTCCGTCACCTGCGGCGTAACGCGAATCGGACACAGGGACGAGCAGGCTGGGTGCGATCAACGCCGCTTCCGGCCGGGCAACGGTGACCCGCCGAGAGGTGAACCGGTACGAGAACGGGTGCGAACGTTCCGACGGACCACACCCTGGGGAACATCGCTTTGGGCTCTGTGGCGTCCCTGCTGGAGCCGCTGCTGCAGCGAAGCGAAAGCCGCCCGCGCCAGGCGGCGAGAGAAGAACAAGGCCGAGGCGGAGGATCTGACGACATGAAACGCCGAACGCCGCTGGGAGGCGCAGTCGTCGGTGCGGCTGCGGCTGCCGAGCCGTGGGCGGGCCGGCTGGCCTACGCACTCAGCAAGGGTTCCAAGATCGACCCTGAGTCCGCGGGGGGTGCTTATTGATCATGCGGCCCGGTTGCACGTGGACGAGCTGAACGAGAGCGCGCTCAGCCTGCAGTCCCGCGTCGAGGCGCACTTGGACGCGATCACCGCAGCCCTTCCCCGCGCCGGAGCCCACGAGCGAGCCCCTGACCATCGCGGCCGGGGCAGACTGCCGCTCCTGCTGGGTGGCTCGCCTGGGACCTCGGCGAGCACGACAAGGCCACTTCCCTATTACGGAGTGACCTCTGGAGTGCGCGAAGAAGGCTGGTCATCCCCCTCTACGCGCTTCTGGCGCTGGGCTACGCGAGCTACGGTGCCCCTAGCCCCACGAAGGCGCTGGAGATGCTCTCGCAGGCAGCTCAGGACGTACGCGGACGCGGTAATGCAACCGCCGCAGCGTGGGCCCTGGGCCGGTATGCGGAGGAGGCCGCTCAGTCAGGCGATGACGCTGCCGCCCTTCGCGCGCTGGACCAGGCCAGGTTCGCCTACGACTTCGCCGACCATGCGAGCGAGCAGGCGTGGGTCCGCTTCGTAACGCCGTACCGAATGGATTCCTTAACCCTCTCGGTCTACGGCGAACTCAGCTGTCAGGAGCTGACGGCCACGGCCGACTCCGCAGTCGAACGCCTCGGCGGTGAACTACCCGAGTCCGGTGTGGTCGTCCTGGGGGACCTGGCGTCCGCACTTCTGCGCGGCGGCGACGTAGACCGCGGGGCTCACGTCGCGCACCAGTTCGCAGTAGCGGCAGAGTCGAAGCCCAACACCATGGGCCGTCAGCGGGCGCAGGCCATCGCTGCCCGGCTCCCCCGACACCGAGCATGATCTGGCCAGCCATATGCTGACATTCGCGACGCTGTGAAGCGTCCAAGCGCACAGGCTCGGTAAGAGCAGGGCGCTGCGGTGGTGCCCCTCTACTGCGGGACGCGTCTCGTCGACGACCCAGGACAAGTACGCCTCCGACCCTCCGGTCACAGGCAGCGTGACCCACTGGGGACGTCGTACGAGTGCCTCTCGTGCAGCCATGCCTCAAGCGCGGGGAGGCGATCCGCCGACGTCATGTAGGGAGATCCGCCACTCCTGAGCCGCCTCGACCTTCCCCTGCCACCAGTAGAAGGCGGTGATGGGCGCATCGATGTGAACGCCCGCCGCCAGTTTGCTCTCAACAGCGCCTCGGGCGAGACTCTTCGCCTGCTCCTCGTCGTCACTCGTCGTCTGCGCGATCACGATCTCGGGGTCCATGCGGCTACCTCTCCACCTCGGGTACCACGACCCTACCCATGTGTTCGACGCAGGCCAGCGAGAGGGGCGGAGACGGCCCGTAGTGTTCGAGCCGCCATGATTTGGAACGCCGGGCGCGCATCTGTTCCAGGCCTGCCGGGTTCAGCGCCCCGAGCCGACGGTCACTGGGGTGGCTTCATGGATGAGCGATGGCCCCGTTTGGGAGCTTGGGTTCTAGATCTCGTTGCAACACCCTGCCCCCTGAGGGAGGTTGCGATGACCCAGCCGCGCCGGAACCGTCGGAAGCGTGGACCCTGCCCTGCTGGCGGAGAAGCGTGATCAATTCCTTCGCCTCATGGCGCAGGGAATGAGTATCTCGGCCGCGTGCCGCGAGGTAGGTATCCATCGCAAGACGAGGGCAGCGGTGGCGGTACGGACGGAAGATCGTCAATCGGGCGGGAAGCGAGCACTTCTATCCGCCGATCACCGAGGAGCGGGCCGCCGACGCTGTCTCACCGCGGTACTTGTCCGAGGACGAGCGGATCACCATCGCGGACTTGCTGCGTGAGAAGAAGTCTCTGCGGGGGATCGCGCGCGAGCTCGGCCGCGACCCGGCCACGATCAGCCGTGGTACGCCGCAACCGCTGTCCGCGCACCGGCAAGTACCACCCGTTCCAGGCCCAGCGGCGGACCTCCGTGCGCTGGGGCACGCTCGAAGGAAGGCAAGATACGGCGCGATCCGGAGCTGAAGCAGTTCATCCAGCAGCACCTGGACCGGCGTTGGGGTCCGGAGCAGATCAGCCGGGTGCTGCGCTCGGCATTCCCCGACGAGCCGGATCGGCACCTGGCGCACGAGACCATCTACCAGGCGATTTGCCTGCCGCACCGTGCCGGCCTGGAGCGCAAGCCCGGCGTGCTCCGCACCGGCCGGTACGGTCGACGCCGTCGACGCCGCGTTGATGAGCGTGCCACCCGCTTCATCGACCCCGGCACCCTGATCAGCCAGCGCCCCGACGAGGTCGACGATTGGTCGGTGGCCGGGCATTGGGGAGGCGACCTCATCGTCGGCCGGGGCAACCGCTCCGCCATCGGGACCCTGGTTGACCGCGCCACCCGCTACGTTAAACTCCTGCACCTGCCCGACGGCAAAGGCGCCGAGCACGTCCGCGACGCTCTGGTGCACGCCTTTGCCTCGTCCCCCCACTGAACTCGCCAGGTCGCTGACCTGGGATCAAGGCAGCGAGATGGGTCGGCATGACGAATTCACCCGTTCCACCGGTATCCCGATCTACCTCTGCGAGCCGGCCAGTCCCCTGGCAGCGCGGCTCGAACGAGAACACCAACGGACTGCTGCGGCAGTACTTTCCCAAGGGCACCGATCTGTCGATCCACAGCGCCGAGGACCTCGCCTCCGTCGCGGCCGAACTCAACGACCGCCCCCGCAAGGTGCTTGGCTGGCATACGCCCGCGGAGCTCTTTCCATAAGCTCGTCGCAACACTGGAATGATCACGTGTTGCGACGCTCGATCAGAAATCTGCCATTTCGGTGCGGGCGACGATGGCATCCGCGTGCTCTACATCGAGGAGTCTGTGGAGCTGCTCCAGACGAGCCAGCAACCACCGCCACGCCAAGACCGATCGCTTATGCGTGGCCGCTACACGGCAATCACGCAGATGACGGATCCCCTGCTTGACCTGCGGAAACGCTAACTACCCGGCCTTGGGTCAAGGCCTCAACTCGGTAGTGTCCTGAGTCGTTAATTCGTGTGCAGTATGCGGCGAGGGTGTCGAGGATGTCGTCGGCAGCCTTCGTCCAGACGAACGGCTTCGGGTTCTTGTTCCACTCGTTGATCCAGCCGCGGATGTCCCGTTCGAGTTCAACAACGCTGTGGTGGGCCGAGCGGCGGAGTTTGCGGCAGGTCAGCTCGGCGAACCAGCGCTCGACGAGGTTGAGCCAGGACGCGGAGGTGGGCGTGAAGTGCAGGTGGAAGCGGGGGGTGGCGAAGCAGCCACTTCTTGACCGACTCGGTCTTGTGGGTGGCGTAGTTGTCCAGGGCCAGGTGGAGTTCGAGGTCTTTGGGGACGGCGGCGTCGATGACCTTCAGGAAGCGGAGGAACTCCTGGTGGCGGTGGCGGCGGTAGTGCTGGGCTATGACCGAGCCGGAGGCGATGTCCAGGGCGGCGAACAGGCTGGTCGTGCCGTGCCGGACGTAATCGTGGGTCATCCTCGCCGGCGTGGTCGGTGCCATCGGCAGCACGGGCTGGGTCCGGTCCAATGCCTGGATCTGCGACTTCTCGTCCACCGCCAGGACCAGGGCGTTCTCCGGCGGGGGACAGGTAAATGCCCACCACGTCACGGACCTTGGTCACGAACTGCGGGTCGGTCGACAGCTTCCACGTCTCCACGATGTGCGGCTTGAGTCCGAACGCCCGCCAGATCCGCGAGACCGCCGACTGCGACATGCCCGCCGCCCCCGGCCATCGAACGCGTCGACCAGTGCGAATCGCCCGTCGGCGGCTCCTGGCCAGAGGTCTTGGCGACCAGTGCCTCGACCTGC
>NZ_JASERH010000009.1:0-191562 GCF_030766975.1 Streptomyces sp. KL116D
GCCGTGCGGGCGCACGACGCAGGGCGCCATGCCGACGATCCAGGCGACGACCCCCGCGCCGAGGGTGAGCGCGAGATGGCCCGGCACCTGCCCGAGGGTCTGCGGCGCGAACAGCGACGCGGAGCTGACGAACGTGAAGATCAGGTGTCCCGGCGGTCCGATCCGGGTCGCGTCGCAGAGCGTCTTCTGCGCGGCGGCGAGCAGCGCGCCGACGGCGACGAGCACGGCGACCGAGGTGGTGAGCGAGGCGGCGACGAGCGCCACGCCGACGCTCGCGAGCATGCCGAGCAGCACCCAGACGAGGGCGCGCGCCCGGGCAGCGTAGGGGAGGTTGTGCGCGTACAGGGCACAGAAGCTGCCGGCCATCGTGTACATCACGAGGTCGAGCCGGCCCAGGGCGAGCAGGGTCAGGTTCGGTAGCGCGGCGGCGGCGACCACGCTGGTGGCGGGCTTGAACCAGATGTCCGACGGCTTGTTCGGGCGCAGCACTCCGGCGAGCGGGAGCGGTCGGACGGAGGGGGCGCGAGGGGACGGGGGTGTGCTGCTCATACCTAAAACCTTAGCAGGTGTTTTACTTGTAAAAGATGTGAGCCGCGGGACACCGCGCGACCGCCCGTGCTCCCCTGCGCCGCCATACGCCCCCGGCCCGCCGGGCATCTAGCCCGGAGACCGGCACCGGACGACGGAGCCGGACGACGAGGGGGACTCGGGTGCACGGACCGCTGTCGGCCGCCTGGCTGCTGGTCGCGCTGTGCGCGGCGACCGGCGCGTACTGCCTGCTGCGCATGCGCAGCCCCGTCGACGAGCAGCGCCGCACGGCCGGCGGCGAGGCACTGATGGGCTTCGGAATGGCCCTGATGGCCGTGCCCGCCGCGGTCCTCACGCCGCCGCGCACGGTCTGGCTGCTGTACGCGGTGGTGTTCGGGGCCGCCGCACTGCGGGCCCTGTGGGCGTCCAGGGCCGGCGCCCACCACCTGCACCACCTGGTCGGCGCGTTCGCGATGGCCTACATGGCGGCGGCGATGGCGGCGCGCCCGCCGACGGAACACGCCCACCACGGCGGCGCGGGCACCCCCGCCCTCACGGCGCTCCTGCTCGCCTACTTCGCGGCGTACGTCCTGTGGTCCGGCGCGCGCCTCGTCCCGGCCACGGCCACGGCCACGGCGACCACGGCGACCACGGTCGGCAGCCCGGTGACCGGCTGGGGCGACCGCCCGGAGCTGGCGCGGGCCTGCCGGCTCTCCATGGGGATCGGGATGCTGGCGATGCTGCTCACCATGTGAAGAACCCGCTGGTCGAAGAGGTTCGCCGCCGTCCCGGACCGCGACGACGCGACCGGCAACGAAACCGTGGCGTACGTCACTTGCGGCTCTCGTGCATACCGCCGAGTAGCGGCCGACTCATAGGCTGCGACCATGACGGTCCCCGTAGCGCTGTTGCTGCTCGGCTTGCTCGCCGCTGTCGTCGCCCCGCGCCTGCTGGCGCGCGCCGACTGGCCCGAGCGGGAGCCGATCGTCGCGCTGTGGGTGTGGCAGTGCGTCGTGGCGGCGGTGCTGCTGTGCTGCGCGCTGTCGATGACGCTCAGCGCGGCCGCTGCGTGGCAGGCGGTGCGCGGGCACGTGTTCGCGCCCGCGCCCAGCGGAGTCGTCGACGCGTACGCGCTGCGGGCGGGGCCCTGGGCGGTGACGCTCGCCGTGACGCTGGCGCTCGGCGGGGTGTGGACGGCCGCGATGCTGGTGCGCGAGGTGCGCAGGGCGCGGGTCCGGCGCAGTCGGCGGCGGGCCGAACTCCTGGTGCGCGCACCGCAGTTGCCCGGCGAGGAGCCCGCTTCCGACCGGCTCGTGATCCTGGAGGGCGAGCGTCCCGACGCCTGGTGGCTGCCGGGACAGACGCCCCAACTGGTCATCACCACGGCCGCGTTGCGCCGCCTGAAGGGCCGTCAGCTCGATGCGGTGCTGGCACACGAGATGGGCCACGCGCAGTGGCGGCACGACTGGCTGCTGCACTGCTCGGGCGCGCTGGCGGCCGGGTTCCCGCAGGTCCCGGTGTTCGCCGCGTTCCGCGACGAGATGCACCGGCTCGTGGAGCTGGCCGCGGACGACGTGGCCTCGCGCCGGTTCGGCCGGCTGACCATCGCCCTCGCCCTGGTCGAACTCAACGAGGACCGCGGCGTGTTCGGCGGCCCCTGCCCGACGCCGCACGCGCACGTCCCGCAGCGCGTGCACCGGCTGCTCGCACCGCCGTCCCGGCTCACCCCGGCCCGCCGGCTGCGTCTGACGGCGGCCGCCGCCCTCGTCCCGCTGGTCCCCGTCCTGGTGGCCTTCGTCCCGGGGCTGCGGGCCCTGGGTTAGCCGCTGGACGAGGAACTGGGCGAGACCTGGGTTGGCCCGCGCCCCGCCCGATGGGCGAGGATCTTCCCATGCACCCGGCACGGCTCGACTCCCCGCACCGTTCCCGATCCCGCGCCCCGCTGACGGCGGCGCTCGCGCTGACCTCGCTGCTCCTCCTGGTCCTCGTCGCGGTCCGCTGGCGCCCGCTGACGGACCTCGACTCCGACATCGCCGAGGGCCTGCACCGCTCCGCCGTCGCCGAACCCGGCCTGACCCGGGCGAACCGGATCCTGACGGACTGGGTCTGGGACCCGTGGACGATGCGCGCCCTGTGCGCGGTCGTCGTGCTGGTGCTGGTGTGGCGGCTGCGGAACTGGGCGCTCGCGGGCTGGATCGCGGCGACCTGTCTGCTCGGCACCCTCGTGCAACAGGGCCTCAAGGCGGCGGTCGACCGACCCCGCCCGGTCTGGCCCGACCCGGTGGACTCGGCGCACTACGCCGCGTTCCCCTCCGGGCACGCGATGACGGCGGTCGTCGTCTGTGGCCTCCTGCTGTGGCTGCTGCGCCGGTCCGGCGCGGGGCGCGCGCTGTGCCGCACGGCGCTGGCCGTCGCGGTGGTCTCGGTCCTCGGAGTGGGCCTGACCCGGCTGTGGCTGGGCGTGCACTGGCCGTCCGACGTCGTGGGCGGCTGGCTGCTGGGGGCGCTCACGGTGACGCTGTCCACCACCGCGTACGAACGCTGGAGCAGCCTGAACAGCCGTCCTTGACCAGCGAGTTCGGCACCCCGCAGGATCGGTCGCATGACGATCAAAGCGGTGCTCTTCGACTTCTCAGGGACCCTCTTCCGCATCGAGTCCACCGAGTCCTGGCTGCGCGCCGTGCTCGACTCGTCCGGACTGTCCATGTCCGATGGGGAGTTCCGTCGCGCCGTGGCCGGACTCCGGGCGGTGGGCGCGCTGCCCGGCGGCACGACGCACCACGTCGAGGTGCCCGGCCACCTGACGGAGCTGATGGCCGTCCGCGACGTGGACGCCGCACGGCACCGGGCCGCGTACACGGGGATGGCCCGAGAGGTACCCCTGCCCGACGACCGGCTCTACGACGCGCTGTACGACCGCCACATGCTGCCGGCGGCCTGGCGCCCCTACCCCGACGCGCTCGACGTCCTCACCGGTCTGCGCGAGCGCGGCGTACGCGTCGGCGTGGTCAGCAACATCGGCTGGGACCTGCGCCCCGTCTTCGTCGGACACGGCCTCGACCCGTACGTGGACACGTACGTCATGTCGTACCGGCACGGCATCACGAAGCCGGACCCGCGCCTGTTCACGGCGGCGTGCGAGGCGCTCGGCGTGGCCCCCGGCGACACGCTGATGGTGGGCGACGACCGGCGCGCGGACGGCGGCGCCGCGGACATCGGCTGCCGGGTGCACTTCGTGGAGCACCTGCCGGTGGACCGGCGCCCGGACGCCCTGCGCCCGGTCCTGGACCTGCTGTAGCCCCCGCGGCACGGGGCGAGAGGCTCAGCCCTCCCCGTCCGTCCCGTCCGTCCCGTCCTTCCCCTCCTGCCCGTCCTTCCCGCACGCGCCCGCGTGATCGCAGTACGGCTGGTTCCCGCTGACGCCGCAGCCGCACAGGGTGGCCCGGACCTCCACGGCCCGCGACCCGTCCGCGGTACGGATCCGCAGATCTCCGCGCATGACGAGGCGGCCGTCCGGTGCCCGCTCGATCGTCGTGGCCGCCGGAGGCACCTCCACGGTCCCGTCGAGGAGCTCGTAGCGCAGCGCGCCCGACGGACAGCGCCGGACGACCGCGGCGACCTGGTCGGCGGGTGCGGCGTCCGGCTGGATCCAGGGCCGCCGCTCGGTGTCGAAGACCTGCGGGAGGCCGCGCCCGCACTCCGCGGCGTGCAGACAGCGCTGCCCGTCGAACGTGACCGTGACCAGGTTCCCCGGGTACGGCTTGCGGGTCACGACTGGTATCCCTCGACCTGCCCGGAGGGCCTGACCCGTGCCTCGTCGGGGTTCTCACCGAACTCTGCCTTGGCCCGCCGCTGGCGCAGCAGGTCCCAGCACTGGTCGAGGGCCCGCTCCACGGCGGCCAGCCGCTCGCGCTCGGTGGCGGTGTCGATGGTCCCGTCGGCCAGGGACGCCCGCAGCTGCTTCTCGTCGTCGACCATGGCGCTGATCCGGCTCAGGATCTCCTGCTGGTCCATGTGGCACGCCTCCCGGTGAAGGTGACCCCCGGCCCACTCTAGGAAGCCCCGCCCGGCCCCGCGCGCGGAACGGCCCCCGGGCGGCGCCGACACCGTCCGGAGGCCCGTACGCGAAACGGCCGTATCGGACGATCCCCCGCGTCGCCCGATACGGCCGGCCGCCCATGCGCACCACGCCCCGAAGAGCCGGTGGCCGGGCCGCGCTGAGTATAGTTGGCTGGAAGCCAGTCAACGCAGGAGTCAAGGATGTCCCCCCGCAGCGCATCGGTCAATGAGGAGTTGCGCCGACGTTCCCGCGAACGGCTTCTGCAGGCGACGCTGGAGCTCGTCGGGGAGCGTGGGTACGACGCGACGACGCTCGGCGACATCGCGGACCGGGCCGGTTCGGCCCGCGGCCTGGTCTCGTACTACTTCCCGGGCAAGCGGCAGCTGCTGCAGTCCGCGGTGCACCGGCTGATGCACCGGACGCTGGAGGAGGCCCTGGAGCGGGAGCCGCGGCCCGACACCGCCGACGGGGACGAGCGGCTGGCCCGGGCGATCGACGCGATCCTGGGCCTCGCCCGCGACCAGCCCGTCCTGATGCGGACGCACATGGCCGGGATCCTCCAGGCCGAGGGGTTCGTGCAGTGCCCCGAGCAGCAGCGGCTCGCCGCGCTGCTGCGCGACACGGTGCTGCGGCACGGGACGCTCGACGTGGACCGGGACTATCCGCTGCTGCGGGCCCTGCTGATGGGCGCGGTCTTCTCGATCCTGGTGCCCGGGGCGCCGATGCCGATGCCGACGCTGCGGGCCGAGCTGTTCGAGCGGTACGACCTGACGTGGGAGCGGGGCTTCCCGCCGGGCGGCGGTGACGAGCCGTCCGACGAGAGCCCCGCACACGACCGGGTGGCCGATTTCTCACGCTACTTCGAGCCGTTGCGGCCCCCGGCCGACCCGGACGGCCTGGGGGCGCGGCCTCCTCAGTCGAAGTAGTCGGGCTGCGTCTGGACGTTGAGCTCGTCCAGGTGGATCCGCTTGGCCGGATCCGTGCGCTTGTCGCTGAGCTTCAGGACGTCGAAGCCCTTCGCGATGTCGTTGGAGAAGATGTAGCCGTTGTAGTAGTACGCCGACCAGGAGCCGCCCGTGGTGAGCTTGTCGGTGGTCAGCGGGCCGCGCTCGAAGTAGCCGATCTCCTTGGGCTTCGCCGAGTCGGTGAAGTCCCAGACGGAGACGCCGCCCTGGTACCAGGCCTGGACCATCAGGTCCTTGCCCTTGACCGGGATCAGCGAGCCGTTGTGCGCGACGCAGTTCTCGGTGTCGGCCTGGTGGCGCGGGATCTTGAAGTAGCTCTTGAAGACGAGCTTGCGCTTGTCGCCCTTGCCGACGATGTCGTAGATGCCGTCGGCGCCCCGGTTCGGGCCGATGGCCGCGTTGCAGGTGGCGGCGCCGCCACCGCCCAGCTCATCGGTGAAGACGACCTTGTTCGCCTTCTGGTTGAAGGTCGCCGAGTGCCAGAACGCGAAGTTCACGTTGTCCTGGACGCGGTCGATGACCTTCGGGTTCTCCGGGTCCTTGATGGAGAACAGGATGCCGTCACCCATGCAGGCACCGGCCGCCAGGTCCTTGGAGGGCAGGACCGTGATGTCGTGGCAGCCCGTGGTCTTGGAGACGCCGGGGTTGGTGGGCGCGCCCGGGTTGCCGCCGCCGTCCGCGCCCTCGCCCGGGAACAGCACGGGGAAGCCGACGACCGCCGCCTTCTCCGGAGCGTTGCGCGGCACCTTGATGACGGAGATGCCGTCGTGCGGCGGCTGGCAGTCGGGGAACGTCGCGCTCGGCGAGTACGAGGAGACGTAGATGTAGACGTTCTTCTTCTCCGGCACCAGGGAGTGCGTGTGCGAGCCGCACGCGGTCTCGACGGCCGCGACGTACTTCGGGTTCCGCTTGTCGCTGATGTCGAAGACCTTCATGCCCTCCCACGACGACTTCTCGGTCGCGGGCTGGGTGGTGGAGGCGCAGGAGTTGTCGCTGCGGGAGCTGTCCGTGGACAGGAACAGCAGGTTCCCGGAGACGGTGACGTCGTTCTGCGATCCGGGACACAGGACCTGCGCGACGGTCCTGGGCGCCTTCGGGTTGCTGATGTCGAAGATGCGGAAGCCGTCGTAGTTCCCGGCGAAGGCGTACTTGCCCTGGAAGGCGAGGTCCGAGTTGGTGCCGGGCAGCGCGTCCTTGGGGATGTTGGTGAGGTGTTCGATGTTGTCGGAGTGGACGATCTCGTCCTGGCCGGGTATCTCGCCGGCGGCTATCGCCGCCTCCGCGCGGGCCTCGGTGCTCTCCGAGACGCTCTTGGGCGCGGCCGGCCTGTCACCCGGGTCGGGTGTGGCCGACACCGGGCCCGCCGCGAGGAGGGCGGCGAGCAGGCCGGCGGCGGCGGTGGCAACTCCCAGGCGTCTGCGGCGCGTTCGGGCGGAGTTCTGCAACAGGGTCACTGTTGTCTCCCTGGTTGACGACGACGTCGTTCATACGTGAACGGTTCACGGATCCCCCGAGTATCGTCTTCCTCATGCACAGATCAACAGATGGCAACAGACTCGTCATGAAAGTTGCTGTGCCCGCGCTGGTCGCGGCGCTGGCCCTGGGGGTGACCGGCTGCGACTCGGACGGGCCCGCGAAGGCCGACTCCCCGGCGTCCGGCGGCCCTTCGGTGATCGCTCCGGGCAAGCCCGGCGAGGCGGCCGAGACCCTGTCGGCCAAGGACGCCGAGCGGCGCGGCCCGGACGACAGCCCGAACTCGGCCGACGTCGGCTACGCGCAGATGATGATCCAGCACCACGAGCAGGCCCTGACGATGACCCGACTCGTCCCGAAGCGGGCGGAGTCGGGGAAGGTGAAGCGGCTTGCCGAGCGCATCTCCGCGGCGCAGGCCCCGGAGATCGAGGTGATGCGCGGCTGGTTGAAGAAGTACGGCAAGTCCGAGTCGCCGACGGGACACCAGGGGCACGGCACGATGCCGGGGATGGCGACCGAGGCCCAGCTGAAGAGTCTGCGGGCGGCGGACGGCGCCGCGTTCGACGAGCTGTTCCTGAAGCTGATGATCACGCATCACCAGGGGGCCGTGACGATGGCCACCGAAGTGAAGAGCGACGGGAACAACGTGCAGGTCGAGGAGATGGCCGACGACGTGATCGCGCAGCAGACGGCGGAGATCGGCCGGATGCGCGACATGGGGTGACGCGGGCGCGGCGCCCCGGTCGGGTGACGTGGGGGCGGCACGGGGTGGGTGACGTGGGGGCGGCACGGGGTGGGTGACGTGGGCGCGGCGCCCGGTCGGGCACCTGTGCGGCGGCCGGTGAGGCGCCTGTGCGGCGGCCGGTTCAGCGCCTGTTGTGGCCGGTCCAGCGCCTGCGCGGCCGGTTCGGCGCCGGTTGTGGCGTAACCCGCGCGGCCGGTTCGGCGCCGGTTGTGGCGTAACCCGCGCGGCCCGTTCAGCGCCGGTTGTGGCGTAACCCGCGCGGCCCGTTCAGCGCCGGTTGTGGCGTAACCCGCGCGGCCCGTTCAGCGCCGGTTGTGGCGTGGCGCCAGGAACCCCGCGTCCCGGGCCGCCGCGATCAGGCGCAGCGATCTGCGGCGGCTGCGGCCCGTCGCACACATCACCGCGAGGACGGGATCGCGGCCTTCCGCCTGGGCCGCGCGATAGGCGTCGGCGACACCGCGGCGCCCCTCGACGCCGCGCGGCCAGGCCGGGCGCGCCCGGCGGCCGGGTACCCCTTCGCGCCCCTCTTCCCGGCGGGGTGCGACGTCGAAGGGGCCCGCGTCGGAGTATTCGGCGGCGAGGGCACCCTCGGCCCAGTCGTCCCGCACCGCGCCGAGGTCGGCGGACAGCGGCGGGACGGCACCCATCTCCTCCAGGACGACACGGCCTTCCGTGACCCTGCCCAGCATGTCGACCCGGGCCCCGTCGCCGAACGCCAGCCGGACGTGGAAGCAGGGCGGCCGGACGTCCTCGCCGGGCCCCTCACGGTTCCCCTGCGGCCACGCGGAGACGGAACCGTCCGGCCGGTAGTGATCAGAAAAGTCGAAGAATGAACTCTCCAGCACACGCGAACGGTAGCCCTATGATCACGTTTGGTCATCAACGGCGCGCAGGGAGCCCTACCGATCCCGGGGGCACGGCACGCCCACCACCCCCGTCCAGCCCCTCCCCGGCCGCCCCGTGCGGTGCCATGCTGAAGAGCATCAGCGCGCGCCAGCGGAAGGAGCCGCCCGTGCCGCACATCGCCGTCGTCGGATCGGGGCCGAGCGGGGTCTACACCGCCCAGGGCCTCGTGCAGCAGGCCGGCGTCCCCGACGTCCGGGTCGACGTGCTCGACCGGCTGCCCTGCCCGTACGGCCTCGTGCGCTACGGCGTCGCGCCGGACCACGAGAAGATCAAGTCGCTCCAGGGCAACCTGCGGACGGTCCTGGAGGACGAGCGGGTCCGGTTCCTCGGCGGCGTCGAGGTGGGCCCCGCGCTGCCGCCCGCGAAGCTGCTCGACCTCTACCACGCGGTCGTCTACTGCGTGGGCGCCGCAGCCGACCGGCATCTCGGGGTGCCCGGCGAGGACCTGCCGGGCAGTTGGTCGGCGACCGACTTCGTGGCCTGGTACAGCGCCCACCCGGACGCCTCCGACCACGGGTTCGTCCGCGGCGTGCGCGCGGCCGTCGCCATCGGCGTCGGGAACGTCGCCGTGGACGTGACGCGCATCCTGGCCCGCGGCGCCGCCGAGCTCGCCCCCACCGACATGCCGGAGGCGGCGCTGCGCACCCTGGCCGTGAGTGAGGTGCGGGACGTGTACATGGTGGGGCGGCGCGGACCGTCGCAGGCCCGCTTCACCACCAAGGAACTGCGCGAGCTCGGTGGACTCCCCGACACCGAACTCGTCGTCGACGAGCGGGAGTTGGCACTCGACCCGGCCTACGCCGACCCGTCGGCACTGCCCGCCGCGAACCGCCGCAACGTGGAGGTCCTGCGCGCCTGGGCCGCCGCCCCGCCCCGCGCCGACGCGCGCCGCCGGATCCATCTGCGCTTCTACCTGCGTCCCGCCGAGATCGTGGCGGGCGCCGGGCGGGTGGCCGGAGTGCGGTTCGAGCGGACGCACCCGGACGGACGGGGCGGCGTGCTCGGCACCGGCACGTACGAGGAGATCCCCGCCCAACTGGTGCTGCGCTCGGTCGGGTACCGCGGAGTGCCGCTGGAGGGGCTGCCGTTCGACGAGGCGCTCGGCACCGTGCCGCACGCGGCCGGCCGCGTCCTGCGCGACGGGCGGGCCGCCCCCGGCGAGTACGTCGCGGGGTGGATCAAGCGCGGCCCGACCGGCGTCATCGGCACCAACCGGCCGTGCGCCAAGGAGACCGTCACGTCCCTGCTGGCGGACGCCCCCGCCCTCCTGCGCAAGGACCTCGCGCAGGACCCGCTGGCCGGGCTGCTCGACGCGGGGGTGCGGCCCGTCGAATGGGACGGCTGGCGGGCGATCGAGCGCGCCGAGGCGGAGTTGGGGAGCTCGCTCGGCCGGGGGTCCGTCAAGATCCCCGACTGGGCCGGCCTGTTGGGCGCGGCACGCGGTTCGTAGGTGGTTTCGCGGGCGGATCGGAGTCGTTCGTAGGCGATCCGCACCCGCTCCTGTACCGCGACACACACCGGCAACACCCGCGAAATCAACAAACCGTTCAAGCCGCATACGGTCTCGTGCTGCCGCCCCTGCCCGGACTCCCCTGCCTTGGAGCACGTATGACACATCCGGTCGACCAGGTCCCGCCCGTACGCCAGTTGGCGGCGTTCGGGCTGCAGCACGTCCTCGCGATGTACGCGGGCGCGGTCGCCGTGCCGCTGATCGTGGGCGGCGCGATGAAGCTGCCGCCCGCCGACCTCGCCTATCTGATCACCGCCGATCTGCTGGTCTGCGGCATCGCGACGCTGATCCAGTGCATCGGCGTGTGGCGGTTCGGCATCCGCCTGCCGATCGTGCAGGGCTGTACGTTCGCGGCCGTGTCGCCGATGGTGCTCATCGGGACGACGGGCGGCGGGCTGCCCGCGATCTACGGGGCCGTGATCGTCGCGGGGCTGGCGATGATGCTGCTCGCACCGGTCTTCGGACGTCTGCTGAAGTTCTTCCCGCCGCTGGTCACGGGCACGGTGATCCTGATCATCGGCCTGTCACTGCTGCCGACCGCGGGGACGTGGGCGGCGGGTGGTTCCGGCGCGCGGGACTTCGGGGAGCCGAAGAACCTCGGGCTCGCGGCGCTCGTCCTGGTGATCGTGCTCGGCGTCCAGCGGTTCGCGCCGCCCGCGCTGAGCCGGATCGCGGTGCTGATCGGCATCGTGGCGGGCACGGCGGTGGCGATACCGACCGGCTTCACGGACTTCGGCGCGGTCGGCGACGCGAACTGGGTGGGCATCAGCACGCCGTTCCACTTCGGGGCGCCGGAGTTCCACGGGGCGGCGATCGTGTCGATGCTGATCGTCGCTCTCGTCACCATGACCGAGACCACCGGTGACTTCATCGCGGTCGGCGAGATGACGGACCGCCCGGTCGACCGGCGGGCGCTCGCCGACGGGCTGCGCGCGGACGGCTTCTCCACGGTCCTCGGCGGTGTCTTCAACACGTTCCCGTACACGGCGTTCGCGCAGAACGTGGGCCTGGTCGGCATGACGAAGGTGCGCAGCCGGTGGGTCGTGGCCGTGGCGGGCGGGATCCTCGTGGTGCTGGGGCTGCTGCCGAAGCTGGGCGCGGTGATCGCCGCGATCCCGTCGCCGGTGCTGGGCGGCGCGGGACTGGTGATGTTCGGGACGGTCGCGGCGAGCGGGCTCAGGACGCTCGCCAAGGTGGAGTTCGAGGGCACCAGCAACCTGACCGTGGTGGCCGTCTCCGTCGCACTCGGGGTCATCCCGGTGGGCGTGCCGACGATCTACGACAAGTTCCCCGACTGGTTCCAGACGGTGATGCACAGCGGGATCAGCGCGGGCTGCCTCACCGCGATCGTGCTGAACCTGCTCTTCAACCACCTGCCGGGGAAGGCGACTTCAGCCGACGGTACCGCCGCTGCCACCGCTGCTACCACCGCCACCGTCGAGCCGGTCCGCCTGCCGGGCAGCCGCGTCGAGGACGCTGTCGAGCAGTCCGGGGAACAGCGCGTCTAGATCGGCCCTGCGCAGGCCGTTCAGCTTGGCGGTCCCCCGGTAGACCTGCTCGATCACCCCGCTCTCGCGCAGCACCCGGAAGTGGTGCGTGGAGGTGGACTTGGTGACGGGCAGGTCGAAGTGCGAACAGGCGAGCCCGTCCGGCTCGCTCCGCGCGTTGGCGCCCATCTCGCGGACGATCGAGAGCCTCATCGGGTCGGAGAGCGCGTGCAGCACCGCTTCGAGGCGGATCTCCTCGCGGGCGGGGTGCGCGAGGGCGCGACTGCCGGTGGCCTGCGGTGCTGCGGTCGTCATGACGGTCCCCTCGGTGTGCGATCTCCCTGCCTCATTGTACGAGATCTCTCGTAGTTTGACAGTCGCCGTACTACGATGCCTATCGTACGAGTCCAGAAGGTGAGCAGTCACCCGAGCACGTACCGAATGGAGTCCGCCGTGAGCGCGCTGTTCGAGCCCTACACGCTGAGGTCCCTGACCTTCCCGAACCGCGTCTGGATGCCGCCGATGTGCCAGTACAGCGCGGCCCCCGACGGCCCGCTGACCGGTGCGCCCACGGACTGGCACTTCCAGCACTACGGTGCGCGGGCCGCGGGCGGCACGGGCCTGATCATCGTCGAGGCGACGGGCGTCTCGCCCGAGGGCCGGATCTCCCCGTACGACCTGGGGATCTGGAACGACGCGCAGGTCGAGGCGTTCCGCCGGATCACGGCGTTCCTGAAGTCGCAGGGGACGGTGGCCGGCATCCAGCTCGGTCACGCCGGGCGCAAGGCCTCGACGGACCGCCCCTGGAAGGGCGGCGGCCCGGTCGGTCCCGAGGCGTACGGGTGGCAGGCGGTGGCGCCGAGCGCGATCGCGTTCGACGAGCGGCACGCCGTGCCGACCGAGCTGACCACCGACGGCATCCGCGAGATCGTCGGGCAGTTCGCCGAGGCGGCGCGGCGCTCCCTGGACGCCGGCTTCGAGGTCGCCGAGATCCACGGCGCCCACGGCTATCTGATCGGCCAGTTCCTCTCCCCGCACTCCAACCACCGCACGGACGAGTACGGCGGCTCCTACGAGAACCGCACCCGCTTCGCCCTGGAGGTCGTCGACGCCGTCCGCGCGGTGTGGCCGGACGAGCTCCCGCTGTTCTTCCGGATCTCCGCGACGGACTGGCTGGAGGGCCGGGCCGGCTGGACCGCCGACGACACCGTCCGCTTCACCTCGGACCTCAAGCACCACGGCGTCGACCTCATCGACGTGTCGACCGGCGGCAACGCGTCCGGCGTCCGCATCCCGGTCGGCCCCGGCTACCAGGTCCCGTTCGCGGCGCGGGTCCGCAACGAGGCGGGGGTGCCGGCCGCGGCGGTCGGCCTCATCACGGACGCCGAACAGGCGGAGAAGATCCTCGCCAACGGGGAGGCGGACGCGATCCTGCTGGGCCGCGAACTCCTCCGCGACCCGTCGTTCGCCCGGCGGGCGGCACGTGAGCTGGGCGGCGCCGTGCACGTTCCTGACCAGTATCACCGCTCCGTCTGAGCGGTTCTGCTCGCGCTGTGCGGGGCCCGTGCTGTTCGGTATGCCGAATCGCCCGCTGTCCCCCAACCACCCCTGCCCACCAGGGACTTCACGGCCCGATGCGCCGACCATAAAGTGAGAGGCCGTTGCTCCGTCGTGGGACGGCAGGTGGTTCATGGGGTTCGTGGGCGGGCCGACCCTCGCGGTCGTGGCGCGGGAGGCCGGGGTGTCCGTGCCGACCGCCTCGAAGGTGGTCAACGGGCGGCGGGACGTCGCGCCCGAGACCCGGCGGCGGGTCACCGAGGCCCTCGATCGGCTCGGGTACGTGCGGAGGCGGCGGGCCGCGTCCGCCGCGTTCGTCGACCTGGTCGTGCCCTCGCTCGGCGGCGCCGGGGCGGCGGAGGTGCTGCGCGGCGTGGAGGGGGCGGCGCACGCAGCCGGTCTGGAGGTCGTGGTGTCCACGGGGCCGGCGCGGGCGCGCGGCTGGCGGGACCGGGTGATGACCCGGGGGACGTCCGGGGTCCTGTTCCTGCGGTCCGGGCTGACGCCCGCCCAGTACGCGTGGCTCGACCGGCACGACGTGCCGTTCGTCCTCGTCGACCCGGTGCTGGAACCGCCCCGGGGCATGCTGTCGGTGGTCGCGGCGGAGCGGCAGGGCGCGGTGGGCGCGACGGAGCACCTGCTCGGGCTCGGCCACGAGCGGGTGGCCGTGATTGGCGGCGACCGGCGGTCGCGGTGCGGGGCCGCCCGGGTGGCGGGATTCCGTGCGGCGCTGGCGGCGGCCGGGCTGCGGCCGCGCCCCGAGTACGTCCGGTACGGCGACCGCATGCGGGTGCTGCTCGACCTGCCACAGCCCCCGACGGCCGTCCTGGTCTGCTCGGAGTCGATGACGTCGGGCGTCTGCGAGGCGTTGGCCGAGCGGCAGGTGCGGGTGCCGGAGGACGTGAGCGTGGTCTGCTTCGGTGACGTGCCGAGTGGGCCCGGGCTCGCCCCGGGGCTGACCACGGTGCGCCTGCCGCTGGCGGAGATGGCGGCGACGGCCCTGCGGCTCGTGACCGGGCAGGAGACCTCAGGGACGCAGGCGGTGGAGGTGGCGACCCGGCTCGTGGTGCGGAGCAGTACGGCGGCGGGGCCGGCGCCGGGCGGCCCTGTCAGGGTGGCACGCCCGGCGCCGGGGCTCGGGTCCGGTGTCAGGCCGGATTGAGCTTCCACTGCTGGCAGTTGTTGTTCAGCCAGCTCCACTGCCGCACGTCGGCGCCGTCGGACGTGGAACAGTCGGCGACGTCCGCGACCTTCCCGGTGGCCTGGTTGACGATGCGCACCCAGCCTCCCGTGTCGGTGGTCGGGAAGCGGTAGCGCTGGCACGTGTTGTTCAGCCAGGACCACTGCCGCAGATCGGCGCCGTCGGCGGCGGAGCAGTCGGCGGTGTCGAGGACCTTGCCGGTGGCGACGTTGACGAGGCGGCTGGTGTCGTCGCCCTGGTCCTCGATCCGCCACTTCTGGTGGGCGCCGCCACTGCACGTCCACTGCTGGACGTTCGCTCCGTCGGCGCCCGAACTCCCGGCGACTTCGAGGCACTTGCCGCTGGCGCGGTTGGTGACGGTGTAGGTCGTCGAGGTGCTGGACGGCTCGCCGGACGGGCCGGTCAGACCGCCGCCGAGTGCGACCGGGGTGCCGAGGTTCGGGCTGCCGTCGGCGTTCCAGCCGAAGGCCTGGGCGCGGGTGGTGCGCCCGTTGTCACACCCGTCGCCCGCCGCGTCGTTGGCGTGGTAGACGATCCAACTCTGCGTTCCGTCGGGCGAGTCGAAGAAGCCGTTGTGGCCGGGGCCGTAGACGCCCTTCGACGCGGCGCTGCTGAAGACCGCCGTCGACTTCTTCGTCCAGGAGGACGCCGCCGTCGGATCGGAGCCGGTCAGGGTGAGCTGTCCGAGGGCGTAGTCGGGGGTCCAGCAGCCGCTCGCCGAGTAGACCAGGTAGGTCCTGCCGCCGCGCTGGAGGATCTCGGGCCCCTCGTTCACGGCGGCACCGGACTTCTCCCAGGCATGGGTGGGCGTGGAGATGGTGGTGTAACTCCCGCTGACCGTATAGGGGTTGGACATCGGTGCGATGACGATGTTCTGGGTGCCGCCGCCGCTTGCGCTGCCCATCACGTACAGCTTGCCGTTGATGGTGGCGACGGTCGGGTCCAGCATCCACGAGCCGTTCAGCTGGTTCTTGTACGTGTACGGGCCGAGCGGGTCGCTGCCGGCGGACTCCAGGACGTGGACGCGCTGGGTGGGGACGTAGTCGGTGACGTTCTGGCCGGCGACGTAGTACAGGTACCAGCGTCCGTTCGCGTAGTGGAGTTCGGGCGCCCAGATGTTGCAGCAGCGGGACGCGGCGTCGCCGGTCCACACCTGGATGCTCGGTGCGGTGTTCAGTCCGCCGAGCGTGGCGGACCTGCGGACGGTGATGGCGTTCGTCCAACTCGTCGTCACCAGGTAGTAGTTGCCGTCGTGGTACGAGATCCAGGGGTCGGCGCCCTTGACCGACTTGACGGGGTTGGCGAAGCCGGCCGCGCTCGCCGTCGACTGGCCGAGGCCGAGCGCCAGCAGGAGCGCGGCGAGCAGGGTCAGTAGGCGACGGGCCATCCGGTGCTCCAGTTCAGGAGGTTGACGCCGAGCTTCGGGGTGCCGTTGTCGTTCCCGTCGTAGTAGTGGTAGACGATCAGGTCGCCGTCGGTGTCGCTCATGATCGACTGGCCGCCGGGGCCGATGAACCTGCCGTGCGACTCCAGGACGGGCGTGCCGCCGTTGTTCGTCATGGCGACGCCGTTCTTGTCGTAGTAGGGCCCGGTGACGCTGGTGGCGCGCCCCACCTTGACCTTGTACGTGGAGCTGGTGCCGGCGCAGCAGGTGTCGTACGAGGCGAACAGGTAGTAGAAGCCGCCGCGCTTGACGATGTACGGGGCCTCGACGGCCTTGGTGCCGGTCGGACGGGACGCGAGGGAGTAGCGGGTGGTGTTCGAGGCGAGCTGCTTGCCGGTCGACGGGTCGATCCGGATCATCTTGATGCCGGTCCACCAGCTGCCGAACGACAGCCACCACGTGCCGTCGTCGTCGACGAAGAGGTTCGGGTCGATGGCGTTGTAGTCGCTGGACGTCGTGGACGTGTAGACGACGCCGTAGTCGGTCCAGGACCCGGGCAGCCCGGTGGTCGAGCCGGCCAGGCCGATCGCGGACCTGTTGGAGCCGAACGTCGAGACGGCGTAGTACATGAGGTACTTGCCGCCGTGGTACGAGATGTCGGGCGCCCACGCCTCGGTCGCGTACGACGACCACCACGACGGCTTGGTGGTGAAGGCGTCGCTGCCCGCGCTGAACGCGATGCGGTCGGTGGAGGTGCGGTACCCGAGGCCGCCGCCGGTGGCGTACAGCAGATAGCGGCCTGCGGAGGTGCGGATCATGGTCGGGTCGTGGACGACGGTGGCGCCGGTGACGGTCCCGGGGTTCGGGTACGCGGACGCGGTCGACGGGATCAGGGCCAGCAGGGCGGCGGCCGGCAGGGCGAGGAGCGCGGTTCTGGTGCGGCGGGGGGTGCGGCGGCTCACGCGGCTCTCCTTCAGGGCGGGGTGCACGGGGGTTCGTGACACGGTCGCCGTGCGGACGCGAGAGGTTGCCGATCCCCTCAACACCCGTGCTACGTCCGTGATTTCGAACGCTGGTCGTGACTTCGGACGGGACCGTAGAATCGAAGCGCTTCCGCGTCAATGACTCCCTCAGGACTCACCTAACTTGCATTTCAGATGCCACATTTGTAGCGTGCTCTCATGCGGCTGACGCGATTCACGGATCTGGCTCTGCGCGTACTGATGCGCCTGGCGGTCGAGGAGGGGGACCTGCCCACGACCCGCGAGGTGGCGTCCGCCATGGACGTGCCGTACACGCACACCGCGAAGGTCGTCGCCAAGCTGCAGCACATGGGCCTGGTCGAGGCACGGCGCGGCCGGGGCGGCGGACTCACGCTCACCGGGGCGGGCCGGGCGGTCTCCATCGGCGGACTGGTGCGGGACCTCGAAGGACCCGGCGACGTCGTCGACTGCGAGGGCACCACCCCGTGCCCCCTGCGCTCGGCCTGCCGATTGCGGGGCGCGCTGCGCGAGGCCCAGGAGGCGTTCTTCGCGTCACTGGACCCGCTGACCCTGCCCGATCTCGTCAAGGCACCCACCGGCCCCCTGCTGGTGGCCCTCTCCCCCACCCCTGCCGCGGACTGAGCTCGTGACCACGAGCACGGTCCGCGTCGACCCGCACCTCAAAATACGACTCTCAAATGCATATTAAGGAGTTCCGCTGATGCTCAGCGCTCAGTCGGCCGCAGTCGTCCGCGCCACGCTCCCCGCCGTCGGCGCGGCCATCGAGGACATCACCGGGCGGTTCTACGGGAAGCTCTTCGACGCCCACCCCGACCTCCTGCGCGACCTGTTCAACCGGGGCAACCAGGCGGCCGGCAGCCAGCGGCAGGCGCTCGCCGGCTCCATCGCCGCCTTCGCCACGTACCTGGTCTCTCACCCGGACGACAGGCCCGACGTGATGCTGCAGCGCATCGCGCACAAGCACGCCTCGCTGGGCGTGCTCCCCGAGCAGTACCCGGTCGTGCACCAGCACCTGTTCGAGGCGATCGCGGAGGTGCTCGGCGACGCGGTCACCCCGGAGGTGGCCCGCGCCTGGGACGAGGTGTACTGGCTGATGGCGAACGCCCTCATCGCGATCGAGGAACGCCTCTACGCGGAGCAGGGCGTGACCGCCGGCGACGTGTGGCAGGACTGGGAGGTCGTGTCCCGCACCGATCCCACGCAGGACGTCGCGGCCTTCCTGCTGCGCCCCGCCGACGGCGCCGTCGCGCCCGCGTTCAAGCCGGGCCAGTACGTGTCCGTCCAGGTCACGCTGCCCGACGGCGCCCAGCAGATACGCCAGTACAGCCTGACGGGCGCGCCGTCCGAGACGACCCGCTCGATCGCCGTCAAGCGGGTGCCGGGCACCGACACCACGCCCGACGGCGAGGTCTCGCACCACCTGCACACGCATGTCGGCGCGGGCGACCGGCTGCGGGTCTCGGCGCCCTACGGCGATCTGGTCCTCGCGGTCGACGAGGCGCCGCTGCTGCTCGCCTCCGCGGGCATCGGCTGCACCCCGATGCTGGCCATGCTGGAGGAGCTCGCGGCCGCCCGGCACACCGGCCCGGTGACGGTCGTGCACGCCGACCGCTCCCCCGACACGCACGCGCTGCGCGCCGAGCACGAGGCGCTGGCCGGGAAGCTCCCGGACGCCACCGCCCACTTCTGGTACGAGCGGCCCGGCTCGGGGCACCGCACCGGCCGCGTCGACCTCGCGAACGTACCGGTCGCCCCCGGCACCCGCGCCTACCTCTGCGGCCCGCTGCCCTTCATGCGCGCGGTGCGCGAGCAGCTCCTCGCCCAGGGCGTGGCGCCGGCCGACATCCACTACGAGGTGTTCGGCCCCGACCTGTGGCTGGCCGCGGCCGCCTGAGCGAACCGGCCCGACGACCGACGACCGCGGTCCGGGGCGCCCGCCCGAGGGCACCCCGGACCGGACCTGACCTGACCCTGACCCTGACCTGCTAGGGGCGGAGCACGATCTTGCCGTGCGTGTGCCCCTGTTCCAGGTCACGGAACGCCTCCCGCACCTGCTCCAGGGGGTAGGCGCGGGCGATCGGCGCCACCAGTTCGCCGCGTGCGGCGAGCCGGGCGAGTTCGCCGAGGACGACCGCGCAGGCCGCCGAGCCCTCGCCGTGGGTCCGCGCGCCGATCCTGGCGGCGGACCGCCAGGCGCGGATCGTGTTGATCCGCTCGGGCCGCACCCCCAGCTCCACGGCCAGCTCGACGTAGGGGTCGCCGAACGTGTCGATGAACGCGTCGACCCGCCCGCCGGACGCCTGCCCGATCCGTTCCGCCACCCCTTCCCCGTACGCGACCGGCACGACGCCGCGCTCCTTCAGCCAGGCGTGGTTCCGCTCGCTCGCCAGGCCGATCACCGTGGCACCGCGCCGCCGCGCGAGCTGCACGGCGAGCGATCCGACGCCGCCCGCGGCGCCGGACACCACGACCGTGTCGCCGGGAGCGGGGTCCACCGCGAACACGGTGGCGTACGCCGTCGTCCCCGCCACGTACAGCGAACCGGCCACGTCCCACGGCAGGCCCTGCGGGCGGGCGACCAGGTTCACGTCGTCGACCGCCACGAACTCCGCCTGGCTCGCCCGCCGATGGGTGAAGCCGAGGACCTCGTCGCCCACCGCGAAGCCGCGCACCTCCGGGCCGGTCTCCACCACCACGCCGGCCAGATCGCTGCCCTGCCCGGAGGGGAACGTCGCGGGCCAGCGCGCGTGCAGCGCACCCGTGCGGATGTGCGTCTCACCCGGCTGGATCCCGGCCGCCCGCACCTCGACGAGGACCTGCGCGGGCCCGGGCACCGGCCGCTCCACCTCCTCGACCTCCAGCACATCGATCCCGCCGTACGCGTGGAACCGCACCGCCTTCATTCCGTGATCACCGCACTCTCTGGAGAGGACCGTCCTGGCGTCGACAACGGATCACGAACACCGCGTCTTCCCCGGCAGTTGAACGTCCGCGCGCTCACAGACGCGCGGCCCACGGATGGGGTCCGTACGTCGTGGTGAGCGCGTCCGCGAGCCAGCGGCACTGTTCCCGTGCGAGATGCGGCAGCGCCGCGTCGAAGTCCAGTTCGTCCTTGGGGCGCAGGCGCTTCGCCTTGTAGTGGAGCTGCACCTCGGGGACCACCACGGGCGTGCCGTCGCCGGTGGTGAACCCCAGGGCGTCGAGCGGCCTGCGCACGCGCGCGTCGCGGCGGGAGACCCATGCGGCCCCCTCGCTCTCCTCCAGCATGAGCTGGACACGCCAGGGCGCGTCGGGCCCGGGGCGGCACCAGATGTCGTGCACGCCCGGCGCCAGCGGTTCGCCCGCCGCCCACGGCCGCAGACTGCCCGGCGGGTCGGCGGCCCACAACTCCCAGCCCTGCATGACCTGTTGTGCGCGGGTCTGGTCCCGGCGCAGCACCATCACGTCGATGTCGCCGTGGGCGCGCAGCCGTCGCCCCACGGCCAGTTCGATCGCGATGCCCCCGGCCAGCCACCACGGTGTACCGAGCTCCTCGAAGAGGGCCGCGACCTCACCCGCGGGAGCCGGGTCCCAGGGGCCGAACGGTGCGTGGAGTCGTCTCATGCCAGCCATCCTGCCGCTCCGGAACGCCCCGCTCCCCGAGCCCGTACACGGTCTTCACCCGCCCCCCGCTCTTCTGCCAGGGTGAGGCCCGCATGATCAGTTCACCCTGCATCCATGGTCGTCCACCTCGACGAGGAGCATCGATGAGCCGCCGCGTGCCCCAGCAGCGCACCGCCACCCTGTCCGCCCTGGTCTGTCTGCTGGCCCTGACCGCCGCCGCACCCGCGGCGCCCTCCGCCGCGCACCGCCCCGCGAAGAAGCCGGCCACGAGTCTGCTGGACTCCGTGCCCAGGACCGGGGTGCTGCGCGTCTGCACGACGGGCGACTACCGGCCGTTCACCTACAAGGACCCGAAGGACGGCTCGTACCGCGGTGTCGACGTCGACATGGCGCGCGACCTGGCGAAGAGCCTCGACGCCGAGCCCCGCTTCGTGGACACCACCTGGGCGAACCTGGTGGCCGACCTGTCGGCCGGGAAGTGCGACATCGCGGCCGGCGGCGTCTCCGTCACGCTGCCGCGCGCCCGCCAGGTGTCCTTCAGCGAGCCGACCCGCGAGGACGGCAAGACGCCGATCGTGCGGTGCGCCGACAAGGACAGGTACCGGACGCTCCAGGACATCGACCAGGTCGGCACCACGGTGATCGTCAACCCCGGTGGCACGAACGAGCAGTTCGCCCGCGCCCACATCAAGCAGGCCACCATCAAGCTCCACCCGGAGAACACCACGATCTTCGAGGAGATCGTGGCGGGCCGGGCGGACGTGATGATGACCGACGCGAGCGAGACCCGCTACCAGGCCAAGCTCCATCCGGAGTTGTGCTCGGTCCACCCCGACGAGCCGTTCACGTTCGCGGAGAAGGCGTACGCGACGCCGCGCGGCGACCGGGACTTCCAGGAGTACGTGAGCCAGTTCGTGCACCTGGCCACGCACGACGGCACGTACGCCAAGTACGAGGCGGAATGGATGAGTTGAGGGTTCCGCGGCCGCTCAGAGCAGGACCGGTGTGAGGTCGGGTCCGCCGTCCGTGTCGTGGGCGTCCTCGTCGAAGGGGTAGAGCGGGCGCTCCACCCGGTGGTGCCCCAGGCGCACCAGGTCCTGGTCGACGCCGCCGGGGGTGAGCGCGAGCAGCCAGTCGGCGGCCATCGCGTGCAACTCCGGTTCCAGATAGCCGATCTTGACGACGACCAGGTCGTAGGTGCGCGGGTCGATCCCGAGTCCGCCCTCGGCGGGGCCGAGGAAGTCGGCGAGGGTGTGGAACGGCTTGCGGCGCTCGACGAGGATCACGGTGAGGCCGCCGACGCGGACGGCCGCCATGCCGACGCCGCGGTCGAACGCCCCGCCCTCGGCACGGTCCTTCCGGTCGGCGGCGCGCTGCAACGCCTCGACGGTGCCGGTCAGCCGGTACGGGCCGCCGTGCCGCGCGTCGACCTTGCCGCCGACCGAGAGCGTGACCTCGGCGCCGACCCCGGCCTCGAAGCAGGCGGCGACGGCGACCGGGTCGGTGATGCCGGGGTGCACGGCCGTCACCGCGCCGCTGCGGATCGCGTCGTGGGTCAGCAACTCGCCCAGCACGTACGCCAGATCACCGGCGCCGCCCGCGGTGGGGTTGTCGCCCGAGTCGCTGATGAGGAACGGCCGGCGGTCCGAGGCCACGGCCCGCTCGATGCACTCCCGGGCGCTGCCGGTCGGGCCGCCGAAGACGAAGTCGCGGCGGGCGTCCCAGTAGCGGCGGGCGAGCGACTCGGCTTCCCGCACGGCCGGTTCGGCGTCCTCGCCGGTCACCACGACGGCGGCCCTGCAGCGCGGCTCGTCGGCCCAGGCGTAGCCGACCCACAGCGCGGCGTCGAGGATGCCGTCCCGCTTCTCGATGCCGGCGAGGGAGCCGTAGAGCGACGCGGCGGGCTCCAGGCGGGTGCTGGTCTTCTCGCCGGGGAGGAGGACGGGGACCTGGACCCAGGCGCGGTGCGGGCGCAGGCCCTCGCGCAGGCAGTGGACGAGATTGCGGGCGGCACGCTCCCGGGTGTCCCAGGCGTCCTCGTGCGGGGCCAGGCGGTGGGCGGTGAGCAGGTCGACCGGGGTGGCGAAGCGGCGCGAGACGTTGCCGTGCAGATCCATCGCGGCGGAGATCACGGGGCGGTGGCCGTCGGGGGTGCCCACCTCGTCGAGGGCCGCGCGCACGGCCTCGGTCAGGTCGGCCTCGGCGTCGGTGAGGCCGACGACGCTCATGGCGCCGTGGATGTCGTACACGAGCCCGTCGAGCGGCCCCGACTCCCTGATCCGGGTGACGAGTTCGTCCTTCAGGAGCAGGTACGACTCGGCTTCCACGGGGCCGCCGGGCAGGGCGACCGCGTGCAGCAGCGGCACCCACTCGACGAGGGCGGCGAGGTCACCGTCCGGACGCGTCCAGGTGTAGCGGTCGAGGAGTTCGGCGCCGCGGGTCCGCCGGAAGTCGTCGAGGGTGGAGCGGTGCGGGCAGAACGTCGACGACTCGATGCCGATGCCGCCGATCCCGATCCGCAGCCGGCGGTCCCGCACCGGCGTGCTGCTGCTGGTCATGCGTGGCCGCTCTCTTCCTGCTGGTGGCGGTGGCGGCGGAACCCTACCCGCGCGGCGGCGCGAAAAGCGTTGGCGGGGCGGTGCCGCCCGTGGCTAGCGTCGTCCGGATGACTCACGAGAACCCGCTCGCGTACGCACTGGGGCTCGAAGGCATCGCGCTGATGCGGGCGTTCACCGGAACCGGGGAGCTCCCGGGGGACCCGGAGCGGGCCGGGCACGGTCCGGCGTTCGTGGCCGCGCGGGTCGCGGAGATCCGGCGGCTGCTCGACGACGCGTCGCTCGCGGGGGCCGCGGTCGACGTGGCCCGGGTCGACACCGTCGAGGGGTACCGGATCTGGTCGTCGACGTACGACGGGCCGAACACGGCCTTCGACTACGACGAGCCCGTGCTCACGGGGATCACGGCGGCCCTGCCGCCGGACTCGGTGGTGCTCGACGCGGCCTGCGGCACGGGACGGCTCGCGGCGCTGGCCGCGGGGTCCGGCCACCGGGTCATGGGCGTGGACAGCTCGCCCGACATGCTGGCGATGGCCCGCGCGCGGGTGCCGGAGGGCGACTTCCGGCGCGGCGACCTGCGTGCCCTGCCCGTGGCCGACGCGTCGGCCGACCTGGTGACGTGCTCCCTCGCGCTCACCCACGTGCCCGAACTCGGGCCGGTGCTGGCCGAGTTCGGCCGGGTGCTGCGGCCCGGCGGCCTGCTGTTCGTCGCCGACATCCACCCGGAGCAGGTGGCGCGCGGGGTGATCCCCTCGGTGCGGCGCACGGACGGCACTCCCGCCCGGCTCGCGTCGTACGTCCACCGCACCGGCGACTACGTGCGCGCGGCCCTCGCGGCGGGGCTGTCGGTGCGCCGCTGCGACGAGCCGGCACCGCGGCCAGGACCGGAGGCCGAGGACGGCGGCGGGGCGCGGGAGCCGGGTCCCGGGCCGTGGGAGGTGTGGCCGTGGTCGCTGTCGGACCTGGCGCCGGAAGCGGCGCACACGGCGTGGGCGGGGATGCCGGCGATGGTGCTGTGGCAGTTCGTGAGACAGGCCAGCTGACCTGCGACGAAACCCGCTGACCCGGCCGATGTCAGTGGCGGGGTGCAGACTGGCCGATACCTGGAGACAACGACGTTTCGGAGGTGTTCGGCATGACTGAAGTGCTGCTGGCCGTGGGCACGCGCAAAGGGCTGTTCCTTGGACGGCGGACGGGCGGGGGGTCCGGGGCGTCCTGGGTCTTCGACGACCATCCCTACTTCAACGCGCAGGCGGTGTACGCCGTCGCGATCGACACCCGGGGGGACACGCCCCGGCTCCTCGCGAGCGGTGACAGCGCGCACTGGGGGCCGTCCGTCTTCCACTCCGACGACCTGGGCCGCACCTGGACGGAGCCGTCGGCACCCGCCGTCAAGTTCCCCAAGGACACCGGGACTTCGCTGGAGCGGGTGTGGCAGCTCCATCCGGCGGCGGCCGAGCCGGACGTGGTGTACGCGGGGACCGAGCCCGCGGCGCTGTACCGGTCGGAGGACCGCGGCGAGACGTTCGAGCTGTGCCGCCCGCTGTGGGAGCACCCGACGCGCTCGCAGTGGGTGCCGGGCGGGGGCGGCGAGGGCCTGCACACCGTGCTCACCGACGCGCGGGACCCGCGGGCGCTGACGGTGGCGGTGTCGACGGCCGGGGTGTTCCGCTCCGCGGACGCCGGCGCCAGCTGGGCCCCGGCGAACCACGGGGTGTCGGCGGTGTTCCTGCCGGATCCGGACCCGGAGTTCGGGCAGTGCGTGCACAAGGTGGCGCGGGACGCCGTCGACCCGGACCGGCTCTACCTGCAGAACCACTGGGGCGTGTACCGCAGCGACGACGGGGGCGGCCGCTGGACCGACATCGGCGAGGGCCTGCCGTCGACGTTCGGGTTCGGGGTGGCCACGCACCCGCGCCGCGGGGACACGGCGTACGTGTTCCCGATCACCGCGGACGCGGACCGGGTCCCCGCCGACCACCGGTGCCGGGTCTTCCGCACCCAGGACGCGGGCAAGAGCTGGGAGCCGCTGTCGAGGGGCCTGCCGGAGGGCGACCACTACGGCACGGTCCTGCGGGACGCGCTGTGCACGGACGACGCGGACCCGGCGGGGGTGTACTTCGGCAACAGGAACGGCGAGGTGTACGCGTCGGCCGACGACGGCGACAGCTGGCGGCAGTTGGCGTCCCACCTGCCGGACGTGCTGTGCGTGCGCGCGGCCGTCGTGGGCTGACGCGGGGGCACCAGGCGGTCGGCCGGAAGGCCCCGGCCGACTGCCGGTTGAAGTGCTCCGCGTGTACGGCAGTAGGGTGACGCCCGTGGCACCACGACCCTTGCATGAAATCGTCGAGGCGGGCTGGGCGAAGGCCCTGGAACCCGTGGCCGGGCAGATCACCGCGATGGGAGAGTTCCTGCGCGCGGAGATCGCCGCCGGGCGCACCTATCTCCCGGCCGGAGCGAACGTGCTCCGCGCCTTCCAGCAACCGTTCGACGACGTACGGGTGTTGATCGTCGGGCAGGACCCCTACCCCACGCCGGGGCACGCGGTCGGCCTGTCGTTCTCCGTCGCGCCCGACGTGCGTCCGCTGCCGGGCAGCCTCATCAACATCTACCGGGAGCTGGGCAGCGACCTCGGTCTGCCGGAGCCGTCGAACGGGGACCTGACGCCCTGGACCCAGCAGGGCGTCCTGCTGCTCAACAGGGCGCTGACCGTGGCGCCCCGCCGGCCCGCGTCGCACCGCGACAAGGGGTGGGAGCAGGTCACCGAGCAGGCGATCAAGGCGCTCGCCGCGCGTGGCCGTCCGCTGGTGTCCGTGCTGTGGGGCCGGGACGCGCGCAACACGCGGCCCTGGCTCGGCGAGTACCCGGCGATCGAGTCACCGCACCCCTCCCCCATGTCCGCGGACCGCGGCTTCTTCGGCTCGCGCCCCTTCAGCCGGGCCAACGACCTGCTGGCCCGGCAGGGCGCGCAGCCCATCGACTGGCGGCTGCCGTGACCGCGCGCCGGGTCCTCGGAGTGGACTCGGGCGGCTCGGGACTGCGGCTGGCGCTCGCCGACCCCGACGATCCGGGGCGGGCCACGACGGCCGTGTCCCGCACCCCGGTGCGGACCTCCGCCGCGGGGATCGACGCCGCCGACATGATGGCTCAACTGCTTCCCATGGCACGGGCGTTGCTCGGTGACGACGCCGAGCGGCAGGCACCGGCCGCGGTCGTCGTGGGCGCCGCCGGGATGGCCACGCTCGGCGCGGACCTGCGCGCCGAACTGCCGGGCGCGATGCGGCGCGAGCTGGGCGTCGACCGGATCGCGCTGGCCGCCGACGGCGTGACCGCCTACGCGGGCGCGCTCGGTCAGCGGCCCGGCGCGGTGGTCGCCGCCGGCACCGGGATGATCGCCCTCGGCACCGATCTCGACGGCTGGCGGCGGGCCGACGGCTGGGGGCATCTGCTCGGCGACTGCGGCGGCGGCGCCTGGATCGGACGGGCCGGGCTCGACGCGGCGATGCGCGCGTACGACGGGCGCGGCGGCGGCAGCAAGGCGCTGCTCGCGCTCGCCGAGGAGCGGTTCGGCCCGGCCGGCGACCTGCCGGGGCAGATCTATCCGCGCACGGACCGGCCCGCGGCGCTCGCCTCGTTCGCGCCGGACGTGGCCGCGTGCGCGGCGGACGACCCGGTCGCGGCCGGCATCCTGCGCGCCGCGGCGCGGCACATCGCCGAGGCCGCCGCGGCGGTGTGCCCGGCACAGGGCGGTGAAGTCGCACTGACTGGCGGACTGTTCAAGATGGGCGATCCGCTGCTCGGCCCCCTCGGCGAGGAGCTGGCCGCCCAACTCCCGCAGGCCACCGTGGTTCCCGCCGCAGGTGACCCGCTGCACGGCTCCCTGGTGATCGCGGGCGCCCTCGCGACGGACGGCCTGCGCCTGCCCATCGACGGGCGTCTGCTGCATGTGCCGTAGACCGCCGCACCCCAGCGGACCAGGACAGTTGAGCCATCCGTAACCGATCGGACATTAGCGGACGGATACCGCTCAGCTGCCCCCTGACCGAACAAGGATGCCGCCCGAGCCAGTAGCATGCGGCGCCATGAGCTCCCCCACTGGGCCCGCTTCCGGCCTGCCTGTACGAATGCCGCGACCCCGACAGCCCGGACGGCACCGCCGCCCGGAACCCGTGGCCGCCCCCGAGGGCGCACCGTCCCTCGTTCTCGCGGTTCCTGGCGTGCCCAGCGCCGCGACGCGCATGCTCGCCGACGAGGTCGTCAGCATCGCGCGGTCCGAGCTGCCCGGCCTGGACGCGCGGGTCGGTTTCGTCGAGGGTGAGGTCACCGACTTCCCGATCTCGGCCGAGTTCCCCTCCCTCGCGTCCGTGCTCGCGCACGCCGCGAAGGAGCGCACCGCCCGCTACGAGCAGGCCGTCGCCGCCGGGGTCGAGGGAGTCAAGGAGCCGGAGGGGCCGGTCGCCGTCGTCGTGCCGCTCCTCGCGGGGCCCGACAACGCGCAGATCCGGCAGATCCGCCAGGGCATCACGGACAGCCGGGTCGCCGCCGAGCTGACGGACGTCCTCGGCCCGCACCCGCTGCTCGCCGAGGGTCTGCACGTGCGGCTGTCGGAGGCCGGGCTCGCCCGCGCCGACCGGGCCCGCCTGTTCACCGTGGCCACGGCCGCGGACGGCATCATCCTCGCGTCGGTCGGCGGCGAGGAGGCGGTCCAGGCCGCCGGCATCACCGGCATGCTGCTCGCCGCGCGCCTCGCCGTGCCGGTGATCGCCGCCGCGCTCGACGCCGAGGGGGCCGTCGCCGCGACCGCCGAGCAGCTCCGCAACTCCGGGTCGCAGCAGCTGGCGCTCGCGCCGTACCTGATCGGGCCCGAGCTGGACCCGTCCGTTCTGGAGGCCGCGGCCAAGGACGCGGGGTGCGCTGCCGCGGAGCCGCTCGGGGCGTATCCGGCGATGGGGAAGCTGGCGCTGGCCAAGTACACGACGGCGCTGGGGATCACCCCCCAGCCGGTTGCCTCCGGCGGTTGAGCGGGGGGTTCGTGGGGCCCGTGGCCGGTGCTGCGGGTCCTTCGTCGTTTCCGGGCTCGCCCTGCGGGCTCGGTCGTCGCCCTGCGGGCTCGTCCTCAAGCGCCGGACGGGCTGGATAGTACGCCTCGGGTAAGTCGTCGCGTCCCTTCAAACCGTCCTCAAACGCCGGACAGGCTGGAAAGTACGCCTCGGGTGAGACGTCGCGTCCCTTCAAACCGTCCTCAAACGCCGGACAGGCTGGAAAGTACGCCTCGGGTGAGACGTCGCGTCCCTTCAAACCGTCCTCAAACGCCGGACGGGCTGGATAGTGGGCTGGATGGTGCGTATCGGCCCATGAGCGCGTGGACCGTCTGTACCGTCGTGGGGCATGGGTGCTGACGAGGACGATGGTCTGCTGACCGAGCAGATGGCTTACTACCGGGCCCGGGCGCCGGAGTACGACCGGCCCTATGCCGAGCGGAGCGACCTGCGGGAGTTGTTGGGGCTCGTCGACGCGTGGCCGGTCGGTGGGGACGTGCTGGAGCTGGCCTGCGGGACCGGGCAGTGGACCGCGCTGCTCGCCGCGCGGGCGGACTCCGTGACCGCGGTCGACGCGTCCGCCGAGGTGCTGGACATCGCACGGGCGCGTGCGGGGGCGCCGGGCGTGCGGTTCGTTCAGGCGGATCTGTTCACCTGGCGGCCGCCGCGACGGTACGACACCGTGTTCTTCGGGTTCTGGCTGTCCCACGTGCCGGCGGCGCGGCTGGCGGACTTCTGGGCCACCGTCGACGCCGCGCTCGCGCCGGGCGGCACCGTGGTGTTCGTCGACGACGGGCCGGGTGAGGCCGTGCACGAGGAGCTCCTCCCCGGCGGGTCCGGGGAGACCGCGCTGCGGCGCCTCGACGACGGCAGCGCGTACCGCATCGTGAAGGTGTTCCACGAGACCGAGGCGCTGACCGGGCGGCTCGCGGCGCTCGGCTGGTCCGTGCGGGTGCGGCCCGCCGCCGGGAGCTTCATCGTCGGGATCGCCCGGCGGCGGGCGGGCGCAGACGTCAGCTGAAGACCACGCAGGACGCCGCGGGCACCCGTACCGAACCCGCCCGCACCGGCACGCCCGACTCCGCGTCCACGGCGAACCAGGTGACGTCTCCGGAGCGTTCGTTCGCCGCGTAGAGGAACCGTCCCGAGGGGTCGAGAGCCAGGTCGCGGGGCCAGTCGCCGCCGCAGGGCACGATCGCGCGCAGCGTGGGCTGTTCGCCGGTCGGGTCGAGGGAGAACAGGGAGATCGTGTTCTCGCCGCGCGTCGCGACCCACAGGAAGCGGCCGTCGGGCGCGACGACGACCTCGGAGGGGTAGGCGTCGCCGGCCGGCGCCTCGGGCAGGACCTGGAGCTCGGTGAGCGGCTTCAGGGTGCCGTCGGCCGCGTCCCAGCGGCACACGGTGAGGGTCGGGGTCAGCTCGTTGAGGACGTACGCGTGGTCGCCCGCCGGGTGGAAGGCGAGGTGGCGGGGGCCCGAGCCGGGCCGCAGGGCCGTCTCGTGGTGGAGCGTGACGCGGCCGTCGTCGTCGAGGGCGCAGACCCGGACCGAGTCCGTGCCGAGGTCGACGCTGAGGGCCCAGCGGCCGCTCGGGTCCGGCAGGACCTGGTGGGCATGCGGGGTCTGCTGGCGCTGCGGGTGGGGCCCCGAGCCGGTGTGGGCCAGCACGTCGCGGCCCGCGGGGTCCGGGGTGCCGTCGGTTCGCAGCGGCACCACGGTGACGCTGCCGGAGCCGTAGTTGGCGGTCAGTACGCGGGCGGCCTCGGGCCACACCGACAGATGCGTGGGGCCGTCGCCGTCGACGAGCGTGGGCGGTGCGGCCAGGCGCACCGGCACCGTGTCGGTGCGGAACGCGGCGACGGCGCCGTCGGTGGTCTCGCTCACCGCGTAGAGCAGTCCGCCGCCGGCCGTCAGGTACGAGGGGTCGGGCAGCACGTCCGTGGCGTCCAGGACCGTGAGCGAGCCGTCGGCCGGGTCGAGGTCCGCGGTGACGATGCCGCGGCCGCCCGCCGCCGTGAACGATCCGATGTACGCCCGCCCTGCCTGACTGCCGCTCACTGCTTCCCCTTTCGGCGTGCGGGCCGAGTGCCCGCGCGGCCGACGGTAGCAGCGGGTCTAGACCAGATCGTGCCAGGGAGTGCGGCGCCGCGTCGCGATCCCCTCTTCGCCGCGTGCCCGCGCGTGCGCCTCGGGGTGGTGGACGTACGCCGGGGTGCTCTCGACGTCGTCGTACGTGCGGTGGAAGACGCCGGTCGCGGAGCCGGAGATCGGCGGCACGATCCACGACCAGTCGGCGCCGACGGGGCGCCCGCGGGACTCCTCGCGCTCGATGTGGGTGAGGAAGCGCCGGGACTCGGTGTGGTGGTCGGTGATGGTGACGCCCGCCCGGTCGAAGGAGTGCAGGACGGAGCGGTTGAGCTCGACGAGCGCCTCGTCCTTCCACAGGGAGCGGTCGGTGCTGGTGTCGAGGCCGAGGCGGTGGGCGAGGTGGGGCAGGAGGTTGTAGCGGTCGGTGTCGGCGAGGTTGCGGGCGCCTATCTCGGTGCCCATGTACCAGCCGTTGAACGGCGCGGAGCCGTAGCAGACGCCGCCGATCTCCAGGCACATGTTGGCGAGGGCGGGGACCGCGTGCCAGCGCAGGCCGAGCTCGGACCACCAGGTGAAGTCCGGGTGTTCCAGGGGGACTTCGAGGACGGCGTCGGGGGGCAGGTCGAACCAGCGGGGCCGTTCGTGCGGGGCGCTCTGGACGACGAGGGGCAGGACGTCGAACGGGGTGCCGGGGCCGCCGCGCCAGCCGAGGCTCCTGGCCAGGTCCGTGAGGCCCGTGCCGCGCGGGTCGCCGATGACGTGGCCGCTGCGCTGGACGTAGCCGGCGTAGCGGATGAGCTGTTCGTTCCAGATGCGGGGTCCTGGACGCCCGGGGCGGTCGGGCGCGAAGACGGTGATCAGCGGGCGGATCCGGCCTTCGGGCGCGGCCTCCCGCAGGTGGTCGGCGCAGGCCGCCGCGATCTCCTCGGGCCGGGTGAGCCCGCGCAGGTCGCGCACGCGCAGCGAGCGCCAGTACAGGCGGCCTATGCAGCGGTTGGCGTTGCGCCAGGCGACCCGGGCGCCGAAGACGAGTTCCTCGGTGGTGTGGGTGTACGTGCCGGTCGCGGCGAGTTCGGCCCCGACCTCGGCGAGCCGGGGTGCGGGGTCGCCGAGCTGCTCCTCGGCGTGGTGGCGGCGGACGAAGTCGGCGGCGGCGTGGGCCAGGTCGCCGGGGCGCCGGGCGGTGGGCCTGCGGTGGGCGCCGCCGGCGGGGGCCGGGCAGCGGTCGTGCCGGGGCGCTTCGGCGGCGTCCGCCGGGTGCGCGTCCGTGGCGGCGGCCAGCCAGCCCTCCACCTCCTGGGCTCCGGTCCGGCGCAGGTTGCTTCGCATGGTGACCCCCAGCGGCTCGACGGTGGCCCACGGCTCGCTCCCGCGCGGCCGTGGGTGGGGGACCTGTCCGACGGACAGCGCCCCGGGCGTCCAATGGCGCGGGATTACCCCTGGGGCAGGGTGATCCACCCTGTACGTGCTCCGGGAAAGGGCCTCATTCGGGGCCGGGTTGTCCACGCCGATGCGAGACAACCACAAGTGGGCGCATGTCGGCGGGCGGTCGGCGACGAACGGGGAGCGTGCGGAACTGTGCGGGGGCGTGTGGGCCGTCTCTCGCGCCTGGGGGCGCGGGCCGGGCCCCGGTCTGGACTCGGGGCCGGACTTCGAAGCGGGGCCCGGTGCACGACCCCGTACACGACCCGTCGTGAGGACCGGTGCGGGCTCAGGCCCCGACGGCCCCGGCCGGGACGCGGTTCGATCCGCGCAGCGGAACGGCGAGGTCGAGGAGGGCCCGCTCCAGCGCGTGCAGGTGCGCGAGCACCGGTTCGGCGCCGGCCGGGTGCGGGGCCGCGGCCTCGGCGAAGGGGCGGCGCTGCCCGCCGGTCGGCGCGTCGGTGAGCGCCTCGACGGCCGCTTCAACCCGCCAGCAGGCGGCGGCGAGGCGGGCGTCGTGGGAGGCCTCGGGGTCGGCGGCGACGGACGCCAGGCCGCGCACCTCGCGCGCGCAGTCGTCGAGCAGGGCGAGCACCTGCCGGGCCCGGCCGCTGCGGGCCTTCATCGGGCTGAGCGGGTGGACGAGCGGGGCGAGCGAGAGCCGGACGCGGCCGAGGATCGCCTCCAGCTCGGCGACGCGCGGGGCCGGATCCGCGGCCTCGTTCCCCGCGAGGCGTGCGGCGGCCTCCGCCGTGCACGCGTGCACGCAGCGCAGCGCCCGCTCGACCCAGGCGTCGGTCACGGAGTGCGTGGTCACCGGCAGCACGAGCAGCACGGCGAGCACGGCCCCCAGCGAGCCCACGGCCGTCTCGCTCACCCGCAGGGCGAGCAGCGCCGGGTCGAGCACGCCGAGGAGTCCGTAGAGCATGCTGGCCATCACGGTCACCGCGAGCATCATCCACGTGTACGAGACGTGCGCGGTGTAGAAGATCCCGAAGACGCCGACCGCGACGACGACCGCGGCGGCCACCGGATCGTGGTGCAGGGGCACGGCGACCGCGAAGCCCACGACGATTCCGAGCACGGTGCCCAGGAACCGCCGGAAGCCCCGCACGACCGTCTCCCCGCGCGAGGTCGTCGCCACGAACACCCACCAGGTGGCGCCCACGGCCCAGTACCACCGCTGGTCGGACAGCAGCTGCCCGACGGCCAGCGCGAATCCGGCGCCCACGGTCGCCTGGACGGCCTGCCGCGTGGTGATCCGGGCGAGCCCGGTGCCCCCGGTCGGCGGTGCGACGGCGGCGGGCGCCGGCAGCCGGCGCTCGTAGCACCACGCCCCGAACCGCACGGCGGCCGCGGCGACGAGCGACAGCAGCACGGCCGCGTACAGCTCGGGAAGCTGGCCGGGCACCGTGTGCAGGAACTGCGTGGCGAAGAACATCATGAACGCGAAGACGCCGAGGCTGTGGCCGCGCGGTCCCCACCGCCGCGCGTACACCCCCGCCCCGACGACCGCGAGGAACGCCAGGTCGCGGGCGACCGGCACGTCGTGCAGCAGCGCGGCGAGCGCGAGGACCGGAAGGCCGACGACCGGGAGCAGCGCGGTGGTCACGGCCTGGCCGCGCACCGTCGCGTCGGTGACGGTGAACAGGGCGAGCAGCGCGGCCAGGCCCCCGGTGATGGCGGCCACCAGCGAGTGCCCGGCCAGTCCGCAGACCGCGACGGCGAGCCCGATCCCGAGCACCGCCCGGCTCGCGAACCGCAGCCGGATCCGCCCCGGGTCCGGCGCCACGAACGCCCTCTTCAGCACGTTGCCCCGCCCCTTCCGCACCTGAGATGCGCCACGACATGAGAAAGGCGCCGCGGAGATCCCTGGGGATCCGCAGCGCCATCGACATGCACATCTCAGCATCCGACCGGCTGACGGTTCAAATGAGGCCGGAAAGCCTGCGCCAATGGCCCAGCAAGAGTGCTGTCCGGTCGGCCACGGCAGAGCCAACGGACCACCTGTCCGGGCAGGCGGCCGTCATGGGCCGATCCGCTCAGGAGCCGAGAATCCGTGCCTTCTCCGCGGCGAACTCCTCGTCCGTCAGGAGGCCCTGGGCCTTGAGGTCGGCGAGTCCGGTGAGCTGGGCGACCCGGTCCGCCGGAGCGGGTGCGGGTGCTGGTGCCGGTGCGGGTGCCGGTGCCGGCGGGGGTGCGGCCTGCGCCTCCGCCTCCGCCTGCCGGCGCATGTCGCGCTCGGACATGCCGCGGTTGACGCGGTGGGAGACGGCCGAGGCGGTGCCGGAGATCACCGCGGTGCGTGCGACGGTGCCCAGCAGGCCGGGCCGTCCGTATCGCCGAGGCATGTCGATCCTCCCTTTCACTGACTCACTGGCTCACTGTCAGTCGTCGCCGAGCGCGGCGACGGCCTCGACGACGACCGCCCTGGGGATGCGTTCCAGCAGCCGCAGGTCGCCGTGCGACGCCCGCACCGCCGTGGACAGTCGCGCCGCCCAGGAGTTCTCCCAGGCCACGACGAGCGCCGACGACGCCGGCGGGAGTTCCTCCGCGACGGCGTGCAGGTCCTCGTCGCTGAACAGGTCGAACTGGGCGTCGGCGATCGATCCGAAGTCGTCCGCGACCTCCGCGTCGGCCCCTTCGACGACCGCCACGGAACCGTCGTCGTCCTTGCGGACGAAACTCAGGTCCAGGATGCGCACGGTGCCGTTCTTCTGCAGCTCCCACAGTGCGGGAGCGACGTCGCCGTTGATGCGGTTGCCCTCGAAGACGACCACGGCGACGTCGACCGGTCCGATCGTGTCGACGTTCAAACCCCTGGGCACGAGCGGGACCCCCTTCCCTGAGGCGGGTCACGGACTCACGGACTCACGGGCATCGCGGAGCACGAAGCACCGGGAACCGGAAACCGGGTGGTGGGAACGAGACAAGCACCGCTGCCGCCCGGACGGTAGCCGTGAACAAGCCACCGCGTCGGCTCACCCCGTGCGGTCCGGTCGGCCGCGGCCGCCGAGGGCCGCCCGGTAGCGGCTCGGGCGGGTGCCGGTGTGCCGGGCGAAGAGGGCGCTGAACGTGCCCACGTCGCGGTAGCCGACCTCGGCGGAGATGCTCGCCACGGTCCGCTCGGTGCTCTCCAGCAGGTGGCGGGCCCGGCGCACCCGCGCCTGGTGCAGGTACGCGAGGGGGGTCCGCCCGGTCTCGGCGCCGAAGCGGCGCAGCAGGGTCCGGGCGCTGACGCCGAACTCGCGGGCCAGGGCGGGCAGGTCGTAGCGGGCGGCCAGGTCCTGGTCGAGGCGGCGCATGACGGAGGGGGCGAGGCCGCGTCCGACCGTGGGCAGCAGGTCCAGGTCGACGTAGGGCGCCTGCGTGGAACGGGTGTCGTCGAGCAGGGCCAGGCGTGCGGTGCCGCGTGCGACCCGCGGGCCGTCGTGCTCGCGGACGAAGCGCAGCGCGAAGTCGTACATCGCGCTGAAGGCCGCCGTGGTCGTCACCCCGCGGTCGGTCACCACCAGTTCCGCCGGGCGGATCCGCGCCTCGGGATGGCGCCTCGCGAGTCGGTCCGCGTACAGCCAGGAGGTGGTCGCGGCGCGCCCGTCGAGCAGTCCGGCCTCCCCCAGCAGGAAGGCGCCGACGCAGATCGACACCAGGGCGGTGCCCGCCGCGGCCTGGGCGCGGATCGTGCCGGTCTCCGGCGCGAGGTCCGCCAGGGCGGCGTCGACGGCGGGGCCGGGCGGCGCCTCGAACCCGGGCACGATCAGGACGTCCGCGGGACGCACCGCCGAGACGTCGAGCCGCGCGCCGCCGGACGCGGTCACCCGGCGCCGGGGCGAGACCACCGACGTCTCGTACGACGGCCCGGCCGCGCCCTGGGCCGCGGCGACCCGGGTCGCCATGGTCAGCAGGTCGAGCACGCCGTAGACCTCCGACGCGAAACAGCCCGGGTAGGCGAGGACGCTCACGCGCAGCGGGCTCACACGGCACCTCCGACGGCCGACGGCGGACGGCGGTATCGCCCCGACACATGGCGGCATCGCCGGTTCTCTGCGTGGCCAGCCTCCCCCCATCCTTGCGATCATGACAAGCAGTCAAGAACGACAGGACGACGATCCCCTCGACGACTTCGAGCGCCGGGACGTCGTCGTCGGCGGTGTCGGCAAGCGGGTGTACGTCACCGGGGACGGGCCCGCGGTGATCCTCATGCCGGAGATGCCGGGGATCAGTCCCGACGTCGCCCGGTTCGCCCGCTGGATCCGGGACGCGGGCCTCTCCGTGTACCTGCCCTCGCTGTTCGGCGTCGACGGGGCGTATCCCCGCGCGGAGGCGGCCGGGACGGTGATGCGCCGGGCGTGCGTCAGCGCCGAGTTCCGGGCGTTCGCCGGGGGCGGCACCAGTCCGGTGGTGGGCTGGCTGCGCGGCCTCGCCCGGGTCGCGCACGCCGAGCGGGGCGGCCCCGGGGTCGGCGCGGTGGGGCTCTGCTTCACCGGCAACTTCGCCCTCACCATGGCGCTCGAACCGGCCGTCGTCGCGCCGGTGGTGAACCATCCGTCGCTGCCGCTCGACGATCCGGGCGGCCTGGAGATGGCCGCGGCGGACGCCGTCGCGGTGGCCGACCGGGTGCGTCGCGACGGGCTGACCGTGCTCGCGCACCGCTTCGAGGGCGACCGGTGGTGCACGGGCCGGCGGTTCGCCGCCTACCGTGCGCTGCTGGGCGACGCGTTCGACGGGCGCGTGCTGCCCGCCGACGCGGCCAACCCGGATCCGCCGCCGTTCTTCCGTGACGTCGTCGGCTGCGCCCACAGCGTGGTCACGGCGCATCTCGTCGACCGGGACGGCCATCCCACGGTGCGGGCCCGCGACGACATCCTCGCCTTCCTCCGGGAACGGCTCGGCGGGACGGCCCCGGCGTAGTCGCCGCGACCTACGGGGCGATGCCGACCCCGTCGATCCGCGACCACGCCTTCTCCTGCGCGGCCGTCATGGCGGGCCAGGTCAGCCCGCCGGGGCGGGGCCTGATCCGGGAGGCGTACGGCTCGGGGCGGAACGACGGGACGTAGAAGCAGCCGGTGCCGTAGGTGCGGTCGAAGGTCGCGCAGGACGCGGCGAGGGATCCGGGTGTCGGCTTCTCGCCCGTGCGGGACCAACGGTCGAGCGCCGCCAGGGAGTTGGCGTACTCGGAGTCGCTGAGCGCGCTGTGTTCGGTCTCCGTCGTGAACGTCTGGACGAGGTGCCCGTCGCGGCCCGCGCCGCGCAGCGTCGCCCGGTAGGCGGCCTCGTGCTCGACGAACGCGGTCGGGTCGTCGATCGCGTGCAGGGTGAGGACCGGCAGGGTCACCCGGCCCGTGAGGTCGCTGTCGTAGGAGAGGTCACGGCGTGCCGTGGGGTCGGCGGAGAAGCGGGCGACGCCCGCGTTGAGCGCCTTGTCGTCGTGCGAACCGGTGTACCGCACGCCGCGGTTGGAGAACGGGTTGCGGCCGACGAGGCGGGTGTCGACGATGTCGCGGAAGGTGAACGTGGCGAAGCGCAGATGGGATTCGAGGGACCGTTCGGGGATGCGGGTGACGGCGAGGATGTCGTCGAGGTTGCGCTGCTGGAGCGCGGTGCGCTGTTCGGGCGGCGAGGTGTAGCCGGTGCACTCCTGGAGGCGGGCGCGCAGTCCGGCCGACGTCATGGTGGAGCCGGGGCGCAGGCCCTGCCACAGCGGGTACTGCGGTTCGCTGGGGCGGGGGTGGTTGCGGCAGTAGTACTGGTAGACGACGCGCAGGTCGACGCGGTAGTCGTAGCCGCGCGAACCGCCGCCCAGGACGCCGCTGGTGAGCAGCACGCCGTCGTAGGCGCCGGGCCGGGTGCCGTAGGTCTCCGCGACCTTGGCGGCGACGTCGCCGCCCCAGGACTGGCCGTGCAGATAGGTGCGGTCCGGTGTGCCGAACTCCTCGACGAACAGGCGGCGCACGCTCTCGGTGTCGGCGGCCGCCATCCGGGTGCCGTATCCGCCGCGCCGGTAGGAGGATCCGGCCCAGGCGTACCCCTGGTCGACGAGCACGGCCCAGCGGTCCAGGTCGTCGGTGCTGCGGGCGGGGTCGGAGGCGTCGCCGAGGTCGGGGCCGCCGTGGGCGTGGACGACCAGGGAGCCGTTCCAGCGCGTGGGGACCGCGACGGTGTAGTACGCCCCGGTGTCGTCCTGACCGGTGTAGCACCTCGCCTTGTCCTGGAGGCGGGGTGGGCACGGTGCGGTGGCCGGCGCTCCCGGGGAGGGGGCGGCGGGGGCGGCGGAGGCGGTGCCGAGGCTGCCGAGCAGCAGGGCGGCGAGGGACGCGGCGACGGCGGCCGGGCGGCTTCGGCGGAAGAGGTCAACTGTGTTCAAGGGAGCGGCTCCTGTGCCGGCTGTGCACGAAATGGCGCTGAGAGCCGGGATGTTAGGAACCGGCGCGGGTCGGGAGCCACCCCTGGGATCATTGCGTTCATAGTGTTCGTCCGTCCCGCTCCCCCGGGTGGGCCGCGATGTCTTACGGAGCGGTGACGTGCCGGGCGTGGCGGCGGATTCCGTGCGGGCCGCGCCCTAGCGTGACGCCATGCGGGTATTGGTCACCGGCGGTGCCGGGTTCATCGGGTCCCATGTCGTCGAGGCGCTGGCGGCGCGCGGGCACGAGCCCGTCGTGTTCGACGTGCGGGCGTCCGCGGCGGCGGACGTCCGGGACCCGGAGGCGGTGGCGCGGGCGCTGCGCGGGGCGGACGCCGTCTGTCATCAGGCCGCGATGGTCGGGCTCGGCAACGGTTTCGGTGACGCGGCCGAGTACGTCTCCCGGAACGATCTCGGGACGGCCGTGCTGCTCACGGCGATGGCCGGACAGGGCGTGCGGCGGCTGGTCCTCGCCGGGTCGATGGTGGTCTACGGCGAGGGCAGCTACGCGTGCGGGGTGCACGGGGTGGTCCGGCCGGGTCCGCGGACCGTCGACGATCTGGCGGCGGGGCGGTTCGAGCCGCACTGTCCGGTGTGCGGGCGGGAGCTGACCGCCGGGCTGGTCACCGAGGACGCCCCGGCCGACCCGCGCAACGTGTACGCGACGACCAAGCTCGCCCAGGAGCACCTGGCAGCCGCGTGGGCCCGGTCGACGGGCGGCTCGGCGGTGTCGCTGCGCTACCACAACGTGTACGGGCCGCGGATGCCGCGGGACACCCCGTACGCGGGGGTCGCCTCCTTCTTCCGGTCGGCGCTGGCCCGCGGGGAGGCACCGCGGGTCTTCGAGGACGGCCGCCAGCGGCGGGACTTCGTGCACGTGCGGGACGTGGCGGAGGCCAACGTCACGGCTCTGGAGGCGGAGCCGGCCGCCGGTGCGCTCACCGCGTACAACACCGGCAGCGGCGACCCGCACACCGTCGGGGAGATGGCCCGCGCGCTGGCCTCGGCGTACGGCGGGCCCGAGCCGGTGGTGACGGGCGAGTACCGGCTGGGCGACGTCCGGCACATCACGGCGGACTCGGCGCGGCTGCGGGCCGAGCTGGGCTGGCGGCCGGGGGTCGCGTTCGCCGACGGGATGCGGGAGTTCGCGCGGGCCCGGCTGCGCGGGGAGTGACGGCGCCCGCTCAGGGTCCGGCGGGCGGCAGCGTGACCTCGAAGCGGCAGCCGCCGGGGATGTTCCGTACGGTGGCCCGGCCCCGGTGGGCCTCCACGATGCCGCGGACGATGGCGAGGCCGAGGCCCGCGCCGGCCGGCGGGGTGCGCGCGTGGGTGCCGCGCCAGCCCGTGTCGAAGACCCGGGCCAGGTCCTCGTCGGGGATGCCGCCGCAGCCGTCGGAGACGGTGAGGACGACGCCGTCGGGCGAACCGGCCGCGGACACGGCGACCGTGCCGTCGGCCGGGGTCCTGCGAATGGCGTTGACCAGGAGGTTGCCGAGCACCCGGCTCATCTCCTTGCTGTCCACGTCCACGGGGACCCGCTCGACGCCGTCGCCGACGAGCCGCACCCCGTGCTCGCGGGCGAGCGGGTCGGCGCCCGCGATGGCGTCGCCCACCAGGTCGTACAGCGAGACCCTGGCCGGGGTCAGGACGAGGCTGCCCGCGTGGATGCGGGAGAGTTCGAAGAGGTCGCCCACCATGGCGTTGAGGCGTTCCACCTCGGTGCGGATCTGCCGCAGATAGCGGTCCGGGTCCTCTGCGACGCCGTCCTCCAGCGCCTCCGACATGGCCCGCAGTCCGGCGAGCGGGGTGCGCAGGTCGTGCGAGATCCAGGCGACGAGTTCGCGCCGGGAGGTCTCCAGCCGGCGCTCGCGCTCCCTGGACTCGGTCAGCCGGTCGCTGGTGGCGGCCAGCTCCCGGCTGAGCGCGGCCAGTTCGGCGGTGGCCGGTCCGGTGGGCGCGGTGAAGCCGCCGTCGTCGCCGAAGTGCCGGGCGGCGAGGGTGAGTTCACGGCTGCGGGCCACGACCCAGCGCCCCAGCAGGAGTGCGGTGGCCAGCGAGACGACCGCCGCCATCGCGACGACCGTGGTGACGACCGTGAGGTCGTGCGCGGACAGGAACATGGCCTGGGCCACGGCCAGGGTGCCGGCGAGCATCGCGCCCACGGCGACGGCGGCCACCACGGCGAGCGAGGTGGTCAGGGAGCGGCGGCGCAGCAGCCACAGCGCGGCGGCGCCGAGCAGGCCCGCGGCGCACGCGCCGAGGAACGCGAGCAGGGCGATGAGCAGGATGTCGCGCACGGTCACTCCCCCACACGGTCCGAGGCACCCGCGGCGTGCCCGGCGTCTCCGGCGTCCCCGGCACCACCGGCGTCGAAGCGGTAGCCGACGCCCCACACCGTCTGGATCAGCCGCGGCCGGGCCGGGTCGTCCTCGACCTTGTTGCGCAGCCGTCGGACGTGCACCGTGACCGTCGACAGGTCGCCGAAGTCCCAGCCCCACACCTCGCGCATCAGGTCCTCGCGGCTGAACGCCCGTCCGGGATGCCGCAGGAAGAAGGCGAGCAGGTCGAACTCGCGCAGGGTGAGCGCGAGTTCGGTGCCGCCCCGGGTGGCGCGGCGGGCGGCCGGGTCGACCGCGAGTCCGGCCGCGTCCAGCGGGCGGAGGCCCGGGGCGGGCCGGGTGCGGCGCAGCACCGAGCCCACCCGCAGGACGAGTTCGCGGGGGCTGAAGGGTTTCGTCACGTAGTCGTCCGCGCCCACTTCCAGGCCGAGGATGCGGTCGTCCTCGTCGCCGCGCGCGGTGAGCATGACGACGGGGACGGGTCCGCGCGAGGCGCAGCGAGCGGCACACCTCAGGCCGTCCATGCCCGGCAGCATGAGGTCGAGGACGACGAGGTCGAGCAGTGCTCCGCGGCGCGGGCGAGCGCGGCGGGGCCGTCCCCGGCCCGGTCGACGCGTGCCCGGCCCGGAGGTCAGGTAACCCGCGACGACCTCGGCGACCGTGGGGTCGTCGTCGACGACGAGGACGCAGGCCCGGCCCGCGTCTCCGCCGGCGGGCACCTGTTCGGACGACTGCTGCTGTTCCATGCGTCAAGCGTCGCACCGGCCGCGGCGCCCGGCCGCCGCCGCGCTCCGACGTCCTTGTTTCGTAAGGAGCTGAAGTCCGTTTGCGGCTTTTCGTTCGTAGGGTGAGAGCCGTGCTGATCCCTTCCACGCCCGATGGCGTCGATGTCGTCCTGCCCTGCCTCGACGAGGCGGAGGCCTGCCGTGGTGCTCGGCGGATTCCGCCGGGCTGGCGGGCGATCGTCGTGGACAACGGCTCCACCGACGGTTCGGCCGGCATCGCCCGCGCGCTGGGCGCCACCGTCGTCGAGGAGCCGCGGCGCGGTTCCGAGCGCCGCCTGCCACGCAGGACGACCGCGGCGACGGCCGTCGTGTGCTTCTGCGACTGCGACGCCTCCCTCGATCCGGCGCTGCTCGTGCCGTTCGTCGACGAGGTGCGCGGCGGCGCGGCCGTCTGGTGCTCGGGCGGCGTCGGCCGCGCGGCCGGGGCGCCTGGCGCGCACGCCCGGGCGGGAACGTCGCGCTGGCCTGCTGCTGCGCAGGCGCACGGGCCTGCGGCTGCGCGACCTCGGTCCGCTGCGGGCCTGCGCCGCTCCGGGAGGCGCTGCTCGACCTCGGCCTGTCCGACCGGCGCAGCGGCTACCCGTTGCAGATGGTCGTGCGGGCGGCCACGACGCGGGCTGGCGGGTCACCTGAGCACGACGTCCGTACCTGCCGCGCTCCGGCGCCTCGAAGGTGACCGGCACCGCTGCGCGGGACCTGGCAGGCGTGCGCGACATGGGCTCGGGTGCTGGCCGAGCCGCCCCTCGCGCCCCCGTCGCCCGTCGCACCCCGTCGAGAGGAAGCCGTCCGTGACCACCCTGCTCGTGATCGCCAGGAACCACGGCCCGGCGGGTGAAGACCCGGCTCACCCGCCGTTCACCCCGAGCAGGCGGCGGCGCTCGCCGCGGCGGCCCTCACGGCACGCTGCGGGCGGTGGCCGCGACCCGGCGCGGCGCGGGTCCTGGTGCTGGACGGGCGGGCCGGGCCGCTGGCTGCCGCCCGGCTTCGAGGTCGTCCCGCAGTGCGCGGGCGGTCTGGACGAGCGGCTCGCCGCCGCCTTCGCCGGCTGCACCGGGCCCGCCTGCTGATCGGCATGGACACCCACCCAGGTGACGCCGGAGCTGCTCACCGTGGACTTCGCCGGGTACGACGCGTGTTTCGGCCCCGCCGACGGCGGCGGAGTTCTGGGCGCTGCGGCCTCGCCGATCCCGATCCGGCGCTGCTGCGGGGCGTCCCATGTCGACGCCCGCGACGGGCGCCGTCCAGCGGGCCCGGCTGATGGCCGCGGGGCTGCGGGTCAGGGACCTGCCGGGCCTGCGGGACGTGGACTACGGCGGCGGATCGCGGAGGCGGTCGCCGCCGCCGCGGCGCACCGGCAGCCGCTTCGCCGCGGAACTGGCCCGCTGCCGAGCGGTCGGCCGCCGATGAACGTCGTACGCCAAGTGCGGGCCGCCGGGCGCCACTCGGTCGGCCGATCCCTACGCCGACGCGCTGCGGGCCGGCGGCGGACCGCTCTTCCGCGCCGGGGCGACGGCTGGCTGCATGCCCTGGAGGTCGACCGCTGGTGCGCGGGCGGACGCCGTGGACCGGGCGCTCCTGGACCGCTGCGACCGGCCGTCCTCGACGTCGGGTGCGGGCCGGGACGGCACTGGTCGCGGAGCTGGCCGCGCGCGAGCCGGCACTCGGCATCGACGTGCCAGCGAGGCCGCGTCGCGTCGCACCCGGCAGCTGGGCGGGCGGGCGCTGGTGCGGTCGGTGTTCGCGCCGTTGCGGCGCCGGCCGATGGCGTGGCCGGCGCTGCTCGTGGACGGCAATCTCGGCGGCATCGCGCGCGACCCGGGCGCACCGCTGGCCCGGATGGCCGAACTCCTCTGCCCCGGCGGCCTGTTGATCGTCGAGACCGCGCCGGGCGACATCGGCGAGCGGGTCACCGTCCGGCTGGTCGGGAGCGCCGGGCGGTCCGGCGGCCGCGAGCACTCGTTCCCGTGGGCCCGGCTCAGGCATCGCCCGCGTTGCTCCGCCATGCCGGGCCGTCGACGTGGCGGATCGCCGACCGGTGGACGGCGGGCGGCCGGCACTGCGTCGCCCTGCGCACCCACGTCCCGACGGTCGCCGGTCCGCAGACCACCACGGCATGGTCATCGACCAGCGTGCCCGGCAGATCGTCCCGAGCCGAACCGTCGAGAGGCGTCGCACGCGCCGGTCGGCGGTCGGCGAGCGCCGGGTGGATTCGACGGCCCCTGGCGTGCGGCAGGGTCCCGGCCCGGCCGGTGTCGCCGTGCTCGCCGCGCGCGCTCGTCGCGCTCCTCGCCGGCACGTGGCTGCTGTCCGGGGCGCTGGTCGAGAGACACCGATCCGCTGGTGGTCGCGGCGGGCGCGGACCGGGGTGTGCTGCGCGGTGCTCTGCGGGGTGCGCGCGGCGCGGGCCGAGGGCGCCACGAGCTGCGTCAGAGTACCGCGACAGCCAGGGGCGTTGGCGCTGCTCGCGCTGCTCGGGTTCGCCGCGTACGCGATGGGGACGCTGCTCGCGCTCGCCGCGCATCGGCACGGCCTCGCTGACCAATCTGGTCGTCGCGCTGATGCCGTGCACGCCTCGCTGGCGGTGGGGGCGCTGCTGTTCGGGCAGCGGGCCACGGTCCGGCAGGCCGCGGGGGCGGTGCTCGCCGCGGTGGCGACCGAGAATTGCGTACAGCAGCGTGCGGGACGGGGCGGGCGGGTCGATCTCGCCGGGAGCTCGAGGCTCGCGGTGGCGATGCTGGCGTTCGCCGCGTACGGGTTCCTGTTGCCGGCGGCGGCTCGTGTCGCGCCGATCGGCCGCGCTGCCGGGTAGCTGCTGCTGGGTCTGGCGACGCTCGCTGGTGATGCTGCCGTTCGCCGTGCCGGCCGACGGCGCCTCCCTCTCGCCCGGTGGGGCGGCATCACGTGCTGCTGGGCGGCGCGGTCCACGCCCCCGCCTCATCTCGTGCGGCGCCGGCTGATCCTGCTGCGCGGTCCGGTGTTCACGGCGGCGGTGCAGCTGGCGGTGCCGTTCACGGTGCGCCTCGGCGACTGGGCGCTCGGCCCTGCCGGACCGCCGACGGTGTCCGAACTCGGACTGCTGGGCTGCGCGTTGGCGGGCATCGCGCTGGTGACCGTACGCCGCGGCGGGCGGCGCACGGCCTCCTGACCGGGTGTCAGGCCGTGCGCGGCGGCCAGTTGCGGATGGCCTTCGGGCGCGGCGGCGCGTACGTGCGCACCTTCGACGTCGTCAGGCCGAGCCTGACCAGGGACTCGGCGATGGTCACGGCGGCGGCCACCCCGTCGACGACGGGCACGCCGGTGCGGGCGACGACCTGTTCGGTGAGGCCCGCCATGCCGCCGCAGCCGGGGCAGATGACCTCGGCGCGGTCCTGCTCGACGGCGGCCGCGGCCTGCTCGACGATCGCGGCGACGGCGGCGTCCGGGTCGCTCTCCAGCTCCAGCACGGCCAGGCCGCTGCGCGCACGGAGGCGAGCCGGTCGGTGACCCTGCCAGCTTGAGCCGGTCCTCGATGAGCGGCACGGCCCGGTCGAGGGTGGTGACCACGGAGTACTTGTGGCGAGGAACTGGGCGGTGCTGGCGGCCGCCTCGGTGATGTCGACGACGGGCACGTCGAGCAGTTCCTGCAGCCCCTCGCGGCCGTGCTCGCCGTACCCGGCCTGGATGACGGCGTCGTACGGCTCGGGGTAGGCGCGCGCACCTTCTCCATGACGGCGACGGCGGCGAGGTAGCTCTCGTAGTTGCCCTCGCAGGACTCGGACCGAAGTCCGGGGTGAGCGGCACGATCTCGGTGCCGGGTGCGGCGACCGACTCCGCGGTGAGGGCGATGCTCTTCGTCATCGACTCGGTGGTGTTGACGTTGGCGACGAGGATGCGCATGCGGGTGGTACTCCCAGGAGTGTGGTTCATTCGGCGGCGACGGCGATGGCCTCGCCGTCGATGTGCTCGAAGGTCTGTGTGCGGTCGCTCAGCGACCCAGTACAGCGCGGCGGCGATGGCCGCGCCGATGAATCCAGGAGAATCCCGAGATCCCGGAGAAGAACGGGACGAGGGCGATGACGACGGCGATCGCGGCGGACGGGACGAGAGAGCGCCGACGGCCTTCGGGTTGATGCCGCGCCGGTAGTGGTAGGTGGCCTCGGGGTCCTCGGAGTAGAGGTGCGGCACGTTGATCTGCGCCTTGCGCAGCAGCCAGTAGTCGGCCATGACGACACCGAAGACGAGGGCCGAGCAGGGCGCCGAGGCCGCCGAGGAAGTGAGGTGACCGCGACCGGGCTGTCGTACAGGTTCCAGGGCAGGATCACCAGGCCGACGAGGGCGCTGACGACGCCCGCGCTGCGCGGAAGTCGAGGCGCTGCGGGAAGAGGTTGACCAGCATGTAGACCGGCGCGACGAGAAGTTCGCGAGGAGGTTCACGGCGACGGTCAGCATCGGCAGCGCAGAGGCAGGCGAGGGCCAGCAGGATCGTGCTGGGGATGGTGCGCACGATGTCGGTGGGGCTGGTGATGACCTCGCCGTCGAGGCGGAACTGGGCGCCGGAGAGCACCGCGGCGATCACCGCGAAGAACAGCATGTTCACCGGGATGCCGATGAGGTTGCCGCGGGTGATGGAGCGGGGCGACTTCGCGGACCGCGTGAAGTCGCAGAAGTTGAGGACGAACGTGCCGTAGACGACGACCCACAGCGCGGCGGCCTCGAAGATGTGCGGCCACTTCGCGCCGCCGGTGAACGGCTCGCCGTTGTCGAGCGCGATCGACATGTCCGCCTTGAGGTGAACATCCCGCACGGCGAGGGCGAGCACCGTGACCAGGACGGTCGGTGCGGCGACGGCCATGTAGCGGCGGATGGCCTGCATGCCGAAGCTGACGATGAGCACCTGGACGAGCCACAGGAACAGGAAGCTGATCCAGCCGAGCGTGGACAGGCCGAGGATCGCGTTCTTGTCGTGGTCGGCCGCGCCCGCCCACAGCGCCGTGATCGGCGTGCGCAGCGCTACGGAGGCGAGGTAGGTCTGGATGCCGAACCAGGCGATGGCGGCGGCCCCGCGGACCACGGCGGGCAGTTGGGAGCCGCGCACGCCGAAGGCGATCCGGCTCATCACCGGGAACGGGACACCGGTGCGGTGTCCCATCCGTCGGACAGGTTGAGCAGCACGAACAGCAGCACGGAGGCGATCGCGAGGCGATGAGGATGTCCCACACGCTCATGCCCAGCGCGAAGAGCCCGATGGCGAACGCGTAGTTGCCGAGGCTGTGCGCGTCGTTGCCCAGAGCGTGAAGACGTTGTACGCGCAGCTGCGGCCGCCGCCTTCGTGGGGCCAGATCGCTGTTGTAGAGGCGGGGGCTGCAGTCCCGCCCTTCGGGCGTCGCGAGTCCGTCGCCGGAGTTGTCCCGTTGTTGTGCAGTGGCCATCGAAGACCCCTCGGTTCCGCTATCCGAAATCACACTTCCAAAGTCGTGGAGTGGACGTTACGGCCGCGGATTTCCGAGAGGTCAACAGATTCCGATCATCGATCGATGGGTGAAGTACGCCATAGCGCACGGGACTTGCGCACCCGTTCACCGCCGACGTATACCGCCCTTCCGGCCCCTCTCAGCGCTCTTCGGCCCTCTCAGCCGCGCCGGACCAGCATCTCAGGACGTCGTCCGTGGAGCCCGTCTCCCCGAGGCGCGGGAAGATCCGCTCGACGCTGCCCCGGTGCGCCTCGTCGTCGAGGTCGGTCATGGCGTCCGTGGCGAGGAGTGACGTGATAGCCGTGCTCGTGGGCGGCGCGGGCCGTGGACTCCACGCCGATGCTGGTGGCGACACCGGTCAGGACGATCTGGGTGACGCCGCGGCGGCGCAGTTGCAGATCGAGGTCGGTGCCGTAGAACGCGGACCAGTTCCGCTTGGTGACGACGATGTCCCCGGGGTGGCCGGCGAGCACGTCGACCACCTCGTCCCAGCCCTCGGGCGGGGTGCCGCCGCGCTGCGGGGTGTCGGTGCGGCCGGAGCGTCTTGTCGGCGCCGTCCGCCGCGTACGTGACGCGGACCAGGACGACGGGCAGGCCCTCGGCGCGGAAGGCGTCGGCGAGCCGCGCGGTGCGCTGCACGACGTCGGCCGTGCCGTGCGGGGTGGCGGGCACGCCCATGAGCCCCTTCTGGAGGTCGACGACGACGAGTGCGGAGGTGGGGTCGAGTGCGGTGACGGGCATGGCTACGGTCCCTTTCGGATACGGGGGCGAGACGGGAGAGGAGGGTTACGCCTCGCGGCCGACGCGGCGCAGCGAGCTTGGTCGGCGAGGCTCACGATGACCAGGAACAGCGCGCGGCGACCGCGACGAGCGAGCCAGGCCAGGTCGTGCGGTCCCGCGCGGTGGTGGCGCGCCGTCCTGGAAGAAGGCGGCGTTCGCGGCGGCGGCGAGCAGCGCGCCGAGGTAGGTGAAGGTGCGCAGGAGCCCGGCGGACGCCATGCGGGCCGGATCGGCCTGGGCGTGCAGGGCGTTCTGGTTGGCGAGTCCGTTCAGCCCTTGCGGGATCCCGAAGGCCACGCCGACCAGGACGAGCAGCCAGCCGGGGCTGTCGGCGTCGAGGAACAACAGGGAGGCACAGCCGACGAGTTGGAAGGAGACGGCGCCGACGCGGCGAGCTTGCCGCGCACCTGGGGGTGGCGGCCGGTGAGCACGCAGTGACGGCGAGCGCCGCCAGCGACATCGGCGGCAGGAGCAGTCCCGCCGCCGAGGCGCTCAGGCCGCGGCCTTCCTGGAGCCACTGCGCGTAGCCGTACGGGAAGACGTGCGCGGTGGTGTACGCGCGAGGAGTTGCCGGGCGTAGGTCGCGAGCGGCGGTCCATTGCCGCCCAGGACCCGCAGGTCGAGGAAGGGTGCGCGCGCCGCGCTCACGGCGGACGAACAGGGCGCCCGCGGCAGGCCGATCAGGAGCAGGTACGCGTGCGCGAGGCCGGGCCCCATCAGGGCGAGCATGAACGCGGTCGGCGACGCGGCGAACAGCGCCATCGGGTACGTCGGTGCCCGCGCGTCGGACCACGCTCGCCCTGCGGGGTCCTGGGCAGGCGCCGCGCGCCGAGGACCAGACGAGGCCGCCGACGGCGGCACGTTGATCCGAAGATCAGATGCCAGCCGCGCCGATGGGGACGCCGCCGAGCGTCGGCCCGACGACGAGAGATGACCTGGGAGGACGCCGACGGGGTGGCGAGGATGCCGCTGGGGCTCTTCAGTCCGGTGCGCTCCGACTCGGTGCGCAGCAGCGACATCGACGCGGGATAGGCGGCGGAGGTGCCGAAGCAGCAGGACCCGCAGAGACGACCAGCACCCACAGGGCCGGGGCGAGCACGCCGACAGGGATCCGGCGACGCCGACCAGCGCGGTGCCCACGAGATAGAGGCGGCGCGGTCGAACTGCGTCGACGAGCCGGCCGATGACCGGCTGGCCGACGGCGGTGGCGAGGTAGAGCCCGAGACGAGCCAGGCCGTCTGCGAGGGCGGTGCGCCGAACGCGCGGCCGATGGGGATCAGCGCGACCGCGAGCATCGAGAGTTGATCGGGTTGAGCACCGAGCCAGGACCATCGAGCGCGACCAGCCGCCGGTCGAAGCCGTCCGGCCCGGCGGGCCGGGTGCGGCGGATGCGCTCGGATATCCGGCTCACGCCTGGGCCACCTCGTCGATCAGCTCCATGGCGGTGATCGTTGCGGCGCGGATCTGCTCCTCGGTGCCGTGCTCCTGGAGGGCGCGGGCGAGCCAGGCCTGCCGGGCGCACGCCGGACGCCCTGCCGGCGCTCGTGGCAGCTCGGTGAGGGCGACGAGCTGCCGGCGGCCGTCGTCCGGGTCCTGGCTGCGCCGGTCGATCCCGGCCTGCTCCAGGGCGATGACGGTCTTGGCCATGGACTGCGGCCGCACGCCCTCGATGGCCGCCAGATCGCTGGCGGACGCGGGGCCCTGCTTGGAGAGCCGGGAGATGACGGAGGCCTGCGCGGAGGTGATGTCCTCCGCCTTCCAGTTCCTCCAGGGCGCGCAGCCTGCGGAGCAGGCGGCCGACGACCACCCAGACGTCACCGGCCGCCTGGGCGGCGGCTTCGGAGACGGGTTCTTCGTTCTCGGTCATGCTTCACCGTAGATCGACAGCCCAGACTGTGCAACCAAGGCTGCACAGTCTGGGCTGTCCGTCCCTGCACGGGGTCAGGCGAGCGGTTCCTGGAGTTCGGTCACCCAGTCGGCACGGTCCTCGGGGCACTCCAGGTTGATCTCCCTGGGGTATCCGACCGAGCGGTGCCCGTGGGCGTCGATCCAGCGGGCGAGCGTCTGGACCGAGGGCAGGACGGCGTCCATCGATCCCCGGTGCACGAGGGTCGCGGCGCGCTCTCGACCGGCGGCAGGTCGAGCACCCGCACCCCGTCCCGCTGTCGCCGCCGTCGCGCGGCGCGGCCGACACTCGACCCCCGCGTGGACGAGGATGCCGCCGTCCGGCGCGTCCTCGTAGCGGGCGACACCGCCCCGTGGGCTGGATGCCGGCCACGCCGAGGCGCCGGAACAGCTCCTCGTACAACGGCTGGATGACCGGCCCGATGGTGTCGAAGTCCTTTGCGACGGCGGTGAGTTCGGCGACGCGGACCGCGGGCAGCTGCTTGATGACGACGTCTTCGGCGGGCATGTGCCCCTCGCTCTCGATGGACCGGAGCCGCGCCTCGACCTGGCCGAGCCGGGCGGCCGCCGCCGCGATGTCCGCCTCCAGGTCCGCCCGCCGCAGCCGCAGCATGGCGCGCAACTGCTCGGCGCCGACCTCGTCGTGCGAGGATCTCGCGACCTGCTGCAGAGGGTGAAGCCGAGGTCGCTTGAGGGCGATGACGCGGTTGAGCCGGGCGAGCTGGGCCGCCGTGTCAGTGGCGGTAGCCGGTGGCTGGGGTCGACGTGGGCGGGGCGCAGCAGTCCGGTCGCGTCGTAGTGGCGCAGCATCCGGACCGAGACGCGGCCGTGGCGGGCGAAGTCTCCGATGGTGAACATGGTGTCTCCACTCCACGGCCTCACACGGTGTGAGGGTCAACCTCATCATCGCCGCCGCACCCGTCGCCCCATTGACGCGCTCGGCCCCCACCCGTACGTTCCGTCGCGCCGTCACACCTCCGTCACGGAAGGAACGACGCCCATGCCCAGACGCCCCGATTCCCAGAGGCCCCGTGCCCAGACGCTGCGTGCCCAGACGCGGCACCCTCCGCCGCGGCACGCTCGGACGCACCCTGCTCCGCCGCTCCCTCGCCCTGCTGGCGCTCCCCCTCGCCGGTCTGCTGGCCGTCCTCGCCCTGCCGCCGTCGGCGCACGGCGCGGGCGGCGGGTGGACCGGCGGCTGGCGGCCGCGCCCACCGGGGTGCCGGGCACCGACACGACGACGTTCGAGGACGTGACGCTGCGGCAGATCGTGCACCTCAGCGTCGCCGGCCGGGCCGTGCGGGTCCGGCTCACGAACGAGTTCGGCAGCACCCCGCTGACCATCGGCGCGGCCCACGTCGCGCGCCGGGCCGACGGCGGCCCCGGCACCGCCGTGGATCCCGCCGCCGACCGGACGCTGCGGTTCGGCGGCCGGACCGCGACGACGCTCGCGGCGGGCGCACAGGTGTGGAGCGACCCGGTCGCCCTGGCCACCGAGGCGGGCGGCGACCTCGTGGTCAGCCTCTGCCTGCCGCAGCGCACGCCCGGCAGCACGATCCACTCCTCGGCGTTCCAGCACGGTTGGGTCGCGGCGGGCAACGTCGCGGGCAAGCCCGACATCACGCCGACGCAGACCATCACGAACCGCCGCTTCCTGTCCGGCGTCTCGGTCGACCGGCAGCGCAGCCGGGCGGCTTCGGCGCTGGTCACGTTCGGGGACTCGATCACGGACGGCTCCAACACCCGGCTCGACGCCAACCACAGGTGGCCCGACCTGCTGGCCGAGCGGCTACGCGGCGACCGCGAGCTGGCCGCCACCGCGCGTGCTGAACACGCGGGCATCGGCGGCAACCGGCTGCTGCGCGACCCGAACCCGCCGCTGGGCTCCCCGCCGAGTCGTACGCGGCGTACTTCGGGAGAGCGGGCTCCGGCGCTTCGACCGCGACGTGCTGCGCCAGCCGGGCGCCCGCGCCGTGGTGGTGCTGCTCGGCGTCAACGACCTCGGTCACCCGCACCACCGCGCCCGCCGACGAGGAGGTCACGGCCGCCGAACTCATCGCCGGTCACCGGCGGTTGATCCGCCGCGCGCACGACCACGGCCTCCAGGCCCTGGGCGCGACGATCCTGCCGTTCGAGGGTGACTCGCTGGGCTTCTACACGCCCGAGCGGGAGGCGGCCCGGCAGGCGCTGAACCGGTGGATCCGGACGAGCGGGGCGTACGACGGAGTCGTCGACTTCGACGCCGCGGTGCGCGATCCGCAGCACCCCGGACGGCTGCTCGCCGCCTACGACAGCGGTGACGGTCTGCATCCCAACGACGCGGGCATGGCCGCGATGGCGCAGGCGTTCCCGCTGAAGCTGCTCAGGCGCTGACCGGGCGGGTGGCGGCCGGCGCCGGCCCCGCCACCTCTTCCTCTGTCTCTTCCTCTGCCTCTTCTTGCTACGCCGTCGCCCACCACACGGTCGTGTCGCCGGGCAGCTCGATCTCGCCGTCGGTCACCTCGACCGGCGAGCTGGCCAGCAGGACCGTGCCGGGCGCGGGGATCCGGACCGGGGCGCCGGTGACGTTGACGGTGCACGCGAAGCCGGGCCGCTCGAAGGCCAGCACCCTCTCGGGGGCGCCGTCCCACCAGACCGGATCGCTCGCCGTCACCGAGGCCCGCCGCCTGCCGCCGCAGGGCGAGCGCGGAGCGGTACAGCTCCAGGGTCGAGCCCGCCACCCCGGTCTGCGCCTCGACGCTCAATCTCGCCCCAGCCGTCCGGCTGCGGCAGCCAGCTGCCACCGTCCCCGAAGCCGTACGAGGAGCCCGTGCGGGTCCACGGGATCGGCACCCGGCAGCCGTCGCGGAAGCCGTCCTGCCCATCGGCGCGCGGAAGAACGACGGATCCTGCCGCGCCTCGTCCGGCAGGTCGGTGACGTCCGGCAGGCCGAGCTCCTCACCTGGTAGACGTACGCGCCGAACCGGGCAGCGCCAGCATCAGCAGCGTCGCCGCCCGCGCCCGGCGCAGACCCAGTTCGCGGTCGCCCGGGGTGCGGATCTGGGTGCCGCCGGGCGGGTTCGCGAACCGGGTCGCGTGCCGGGTCACATCATGGTTGGACAGCACCCAGGTGGCCGGCGCACACCGGGCGCATCGCGTCCAGGGACGCGTCGACGATCCTGCCGCAGTGCGACCGCGTCCCACGGCGTGCTCAGGTACTGGAAGTTGAAGGCCTGGTGCAGTTCGTCGGGGCGGACGTAGTTCGCGGTCCGCTCGACGGTCGGCGTCCACGCCTCGGCGACGAAGATCCGCTCGCCGTCGTACTCGTCGAGGATGGTGCGCCAGGTCCGGTAGATGTCGTGCACGCCGTCCTGGTCGAAGAACGGCGTGACGTCGTTGCCCAGCAGTTTGAGCTGGTCGTGGCCGCCCAGGTCGGGCAGTCCTTCGGCCTTGACCAGGCCGTGGGCGACGTCGATCCGGAAGCCGTCGACGCCCATGTCGAGCCAGAACCGCAGGATCGAGCGGAACTCGTCCGCCACCGCCGGATGCTCCCAGTTGAAGTCCGGCTGCTCCGGGGCGAACAGGTGCAGGAACCACGCCCCGTCCGCGACCCTCGTCCACGCCGGGCCGCCGAACACGGACTCCAGTCGTTGGGCGGCAGTTCACCGTCCGCGCCCTTGCCCGGCCGGAAGTGGTAGCGGTCCCGCAGCGGCGAACCGGCCCCTCGTCGACGGCCCGCCTGAACCACTCGTGCTGGTCCGACGAGTGGTTGGGCACCAGGTCGACGATGATGCGCAGACCCAGCGCGTGCGCGTCCGTGATCAGCGCGTCCGCGTCCAGGAGCGTCCCGTACATCGGATCGACGGCCCGGTAGTCGGCGACGTCGTAGCCGCCGTCGGCCTGCGGCGACGCGTAGAACGGGGACAGCCACACCGCGTCCACGCCCAGCCCCTTCAGGTACGGCAGGCGACGGCGGATCCCTTCCAGGTCCCCTCGTCCCGTCGCCGTCGCTGTCGGCGAAACTGCGTGGATAGACCTGGTAGATGACCGCGTCCCGCCACCAGTCGGTGGACTCACGGGTCGTGGTGGCGAGGGCGACGGGCTCGTCCATGGGGTGCTGCTGGTTCATGGGGGACAAGGTAGAAGAAGGCTGCGCCCGGGACGGCGATCAACACCGCGAACTTGCCCCGACCTGCCGGAACGCCGGTCAACGGACCCCGGCCGCAACCGAGTTGAACGCTGCTGCGACCCTCTCCGTAGGAGACTGCAGACCGGCGTCGAGCCGGGACCGACGGGGGCCGTGCGGGAGGTACGGATGGTGCGCAGAGCGCTCCGCTGATCGTTTTCTCTTCCTCTCAGGTATTTCCTGAATTCCTTTTTCCGCTGCCCGGAGCCGGGCTTCCCTGCCCGGAATTCCTCGGAAAATCCTTCCCGAAGCCGTCCGAAATTAATTTCCGGACGTCTCCGTTCCTCGTTGACAGGCCCGAATGCGGGTGCTGATGCTGGAAGCGCATCAGCGATTCCGGAATTCGCACAAGTCCAATCTCTCCGGGAGGGGAACGCCATGAAGAAGATTTCCGTCCGCAAGGCCGGTCCGATCCGTCTGACCACCGCCTGCTACTACCTCTGCGGCGACGCCGCGTAAGTCCTACGCCCGCGGGTCGGAGCCGGGCCGCCTTCGGGGCCCGGCTCCGGTTCCTCTCAGAGAGGTGCGCGATGAGCACGACCGTGCGTCTGCACCGGCTCACGATGGTGGCCGAGGACGACGGCGTCGCATGATCGGCCGGCCCGAGACCGGGTCCTACGCGGTGTTCCCCGAGGAGGGGGCGCAGGCCCTGCGGATGTTCGCCGACGGGCTGCCGGTGGCCGAGGTGGCCGACTGGTACGAGCGGGTCTGCGGAGCGCCGCTCGATATGGACGACTTCCTGGAGACCCTGTCCGAGCTGGGCTTCCTCCGCACGGACGAGGCACGCACCGACACGCCCACCGTGCGGTGGCAGGGGCTCGGGCGGCTGCTGTTCGGGGCGCCCGCATGGCTGGCGTACGGCGTCGTCGTGGCGGGCGCGGTGACCGTGATGGTCCACGATCCCGGGCTCAGGCCCTCGTACCACCAGGTGTTCTTCACCCACTACCTGTCGCTGATCCCGATCACGATCTTCGCGCTCGCCATCCCGTGCATCGTGATCCACGAGGGGTTCCACGCGCTCGCGGGCCGCAGGCTCGGCCTGCCGTCGACGCTGGGGATCGGGCGGCGGCTCTACTACCTGGTCGCGGAGGCCCGGCTCGATTCCCTGCTGAGCGTGGAGCGCCGCAAACGCTATCTCCCGTTCTGCGCGGGCATGCTGGCCGATGTCGTCCTGTTGTGCGGACTCACCCTCATGTCGCTCGCGCTCGACGGTCATGGAATTCCGTCAGTGGATTCACAAACTCTGTCTCGCTGTCGCATTCACCTGCGTCCTGCGACTCATCTGGCAATTCCTGTTCTATCTGGAGACCGACATCTATTACGTGGTGACGACCGCGGCCCGCTGCACGGATCTGCAGAACGCGACGCGTTTCCGGATCCGCAGCGGCGTACGGCGTGCGCTGCGTCTCGCTCCGCCCGTCCCGGACACCGAGTGGTCCGAGCGCGACCGGGCGGTGGCCCGCTGGTACGCGCCGCTGCTCATCGCCGGGTACGGGTTCTCGCTGGCCTCGCTCGTCTGGGCCGGCCTCCCCACCGCGCTGCACTTCTGGTCGACGATCGCCGGCCGGCTCGGCGGCGCCGACACCTCGTTCTGGGAGCTGGTCGACGCGGCGGGCTTCATCGCCCTGTCGGCCCCGTGCAGATCGGGCTGCTCGTCCACGTCACGCTGCGGGACCGGCGCACCCGGTCCCGCCCTCCACGCCGTCCTCCGAAGGAGCCCTGACATGACCGCCCTGCCGACCCGTCACTGGTGGCTGGACGCCACCGCACAGACCACCGACGGCGAGCCGCCGCCCGCCGCCGCTCTGCACGTGCGCTGCCACCGCCGGTTACGCGGCCCGTTCACCGCCGCGCACTTCCTCCTCCACCAGACCGTTCCCAACTGGTCGAGCGGGACGCCGAGTTGGTGGCGGCAGCCCGGGCGCTGGAGGTGGAGTCGATCGCACCCGAACTGATGGCGATCGTGCCGACCCCGCCGCAGACACTCACCAACCTCTCGCCTCGGCCAGGGAACGCACCCGCTTCTACCCGGCGGCCCGGGCGCTGCGCATCGCGCACGGCGTGGCCGAACTCCTCGTGGACTGGGCCGGGGCGGCCCACGAAGGGCGTCACCATCGCCTTCCGGGCCTCGACGACGCCGACCCCACCGACCGCGACCTGGTCGCGGTGCTGCTGCGGCGCTGCGACCCCGCGAGTACTGACCGTGGTCGTGGACGGCGCGGGGGCCGCCGACGACCTGCTCGGCCGGGCGCTGGCCGCCCACGCCCACCGGGCTCCCCGACTCCCCTATGTGGACCCGGAGCTGCTGCCCGACACGGACGTCGCCCAGCTCTACGTCGACGCCGACGGCACCACCGACGAGCCGCGTCTGCGCCGCGCCTACGAGGCGCTGCCCGCCGAGGAGCGGGCCCGCCGGCACACCGCGCGCGCCGCGCTGCTCGCCTGAGCGCGACGAGCCGACCCTGCGGCTCGGCGCGATCCCGTGCCACCTGGAGCGCGGCGCTGGACCCGCGGCGCGGGCGTCCGGTCGATCGTCGAGGCCGTCGGCGTCTGCTCGACAAGGGGTTCTCACGAGGCCGTGGTCGACCTCGCGCTGCGGGGCCGCGCCCTGCTCGACGACGCCGGACCCTACCCGCACGTGCTGGAAATCCTGACGCACAAGATCGGCGCGTGCTCTGTGCTACCTGGGCGCGGCCACGACGCCTTCCCTCACTTCGAGGAGATGCGGCGCGGCTCGACCTCGCCGGACGTCCACATGGGCACCGCTTACCTCATGGCGATGCTGCGTACACCCGGTTCCTGCCGAAGGACGCCCACGACGAGGACCTCGCCCTCGCGTGGGTGAACACGTTGGGCGATCTCGATCGCCGACGCGCACCCCGACCCGCACAAGCGGATCCTGGTACGGGCGTTCATGCGCAACGCGCGGGCCCTGGTGGAGCTGCACCGCGGCAGCGTCGACGGTTCGCTCGCGCTGGTCGACGAGGCGATGGAGATCACCGACGCCGACTTCGGGCCCGACGAGCAACTCCTGCACCGCAGCGTGCTGTTGTACAACCGCGCGCAGGTGCGCGGCGCCCGGCACGACCACGCCGACTCGCTGGCCGACTACGACGAGGTGATCCGCCGCGACCCGGACTACGGCGACTACTACTTCGAGCGAGGCCGCCCAGCACCGGGCGCTCGGCCGGCACCCAGGGAGGCGCTCGCGGACTACGCGGCGGCGATCCGGCTCACGCCGCCGTTCTACGAGGCGCACTTCAGCCGGGCCGACCTGCTGCGCGAACTCGGCGACGAGGAGGGCGCGTTGCGCGATCTGGACCACGCGCGCTCGACCTGGAGCCCGATCACGTCGAGTCGCTGGTGCACCGCGCGGACCTGCTGCTCGCGCGCGGCGCGCTCGACCGGGCCGCCGCCGACGTCGAGCACGGCCTCGCCCTCGCCCCGGACCACGCGCGACTCCGGGCGGCGCAGGGGGCGTTGTTCGCGGAGCTCGGTGACGTCGAGGCGGCGTACGAGAGCTATTCGACGGCGCTGCATGCCGATCCGACCTGCGTGGCGGCGTGGGCGAACCGGGCGGTGCTCGCGTTCGAGGCGGGCCGGACCGAGGACGCGGTCGGCGATCTGGACGCGGCGCTCGCGCTCGTGGGCGACCCGGAGCTGCGGGCCAACCGGGCGGTGGCGCTGCAGGCCCTGGGCGAGCACCGGCGGGCCGTGGCCGATCTGGACCGGGTGCTGGCCGCCGCGGCTCCGAGCCGATCCCGAGCCGCTGTACCTGCGGGCGCCAGCCGCTTCGCCCTCGGGGACGCGGCGGGCGCGGTGGCGGACTGGCGGAGCCCGCATCTCGCCGCGCTCGGCGCCGACGACGTGTCGCCGCACGCCGAGAGAGATCGCGGCGCGGGCCGGGACGACGCCCTGCGGGAGGCAGGCGTGAGCGGCGACTGCGACGTCGCGGGCCCGTCCGGCCGGAGCGCGCCGATCTGGTGCGCCCGTGCCGCTGTCCGGCACGCGCCAAGGGCGTCGCCGTCGTCACGGTCGGCGAGCGGCCGGTCGGGTTCTGCGTGCTACGTCGCTGGTGTCGCTCTCCCTCGGCCGCCGCGCCGATGTCGTTCTGGTCGGTCGGGCTGCGGTCCGCGTCGTGGACGGCGGTGCGGGACGCGACCTGGGTGATGCGCGGCAGCGTGTCTCGCGCGGCCAGCAGGAGGTGGCCCGGGTCTTCGGCGGTCCCGGCGGGGCCCGAGTTCGCCGCGTACGTCCTGGTACCGGGATCCGCTGGGACCGCCCGCGCTCGACGGGGTTCTGGCCCGGCGGGTCCTCACGCCTCCGTCAGCTGGCGTCCGGTCGGCGACCACGCCCTGGTCATCGGGCTCGTGGTGCCAGCAGGCCGGGCGGGTCTCGGACGCGGGCCGCTGGTGCACCACGACGGCGGGCCGTCGCCCTGCCGGCCCCGGTCGACGCCACGCGGTGTGAACCGGCCCGCCACCGGGAGCGGAGCGGCGGATCGGGACCGCCGGTCAGTCCCCGAAGACGACCGGCACCTTGCTGTCCCGGACGACGCGGGCGAGCAGCACCGGCGAGCGTGTCCCGCGCTCGGTGTCGGTGAGGCCGTCGGGAAGCCGGGCGATGCGGCGGCACGTCTCGTCGTAGAACTCCGACGGGGGCTGCGCCGCTCTGGCTCAGGGCGACCCGCACGGCCCGCCCGTCCTCCGGTCGGGCTCCCGGCGCACCAGGCCACGCTGCGCGGTGCGGTCCACGAGCCCGGTCAGGCTGGACCTGGCGAGGCCGAGACATCGTGCCGAGCTCCCGCATCCCGTACGGCTGCGGCATCAGGATCGCACATCAACTGGCCCTGCTGGTGAGTCCGTGCAGCCGCCTCGACTCCGCGTACACGGCGTTCACCAGGAACGAGGAGCGCACCAGCGCGGTGACGAACATCCGCTCGCCGTCGGCGTCCTCGGACTTTCGCATCCGGCCAGCGCACGACACGGTCGCGAGGCACTAGGCGGAGGTTTCGACGGATTCGGCGGTGCGGTGGTCAGGACGCGCGGCTCGGCCGCCAGCGAGCGCAGCCAGTCGCGCAGGGCGGCCGTGCGCGGATCGCTCTCCACCGGGCGGCGGCCCAGCAGGTGGTACGCGGTCCGCCGGACACGAAGCCGCACGGGGCCGTCAGCGCGCCGCGCGCCAGGTCGTCGTGGACGAGCGCGTACGGCCGATGGCGGTGCCGACGCACGCCGAGGCGGCGGCCTGCAGGGCTGAGCGAGAAGTGCTCCAGGTCTGTTCGACGCGGCCGGGAACGGCTCCCGGTGCGGCGGCGCCAGTCGTCCCAGGCGTCGGGGCGGGTGGCGGTGTGCAGCAGCGTGCCGGCGGCCGGGCAGTCGGGCCGGTGGACGGGTCCGACGTGCTCGGCGAACAGCCGGGTGGCGTGGGTGTCGGCGGGGAACGGGAAGTCGTCCCGGCGGATCGCCAGGTCGATGCGCCGTCCCGCTCGAAGTGGACGGCCGCCCGCGGCGACGAGGTGCAGAGGTGACGCGCCGGGTGCCCGCTCGGCCAGGTCCGGCAGGCGCGGGATGAGCCAGCGCATCAGGAGCGTCGGCTCGCAGGACAGGGTGAGCGGGCCGGTGGGCGGGCGGCGGGCGATCTCGCGGGCGGCCGTCTCGGTGTCGTCGAGCGCGTCGCGGACCGTCGCGGCGAGCCGGCGGGCCGCCGGGGTCGGCACGAGCGCGCGCGGCCCCGCTCGAGGCTGGCGCTCGACGCCCAGGGCCCGCTCGAGCCGCGCCTGCCGGCTGACGGCGCCGTGCGTCACGTGGAGTTCGCGGGCGGCGGCGTGTCATGCTGCCGTGCCGCACCGCCGCCTCTCGAAGGGCTCCAGAGCGCCGAGCGGCAGGTCGGGGCGGGGCATGGGTGAACTCTGAGTCACGGGTTCCGTGCGGTGGGCAGGGAGCCGGACCGGCCACACCTGTGAGCCGTGCGCACAGCTGCGGTGAGAAACGGTCGCTTGTCGCGTGACGCCCCGCGACCTCACGATGAACCCGTCACCCCACGACGAAGCGACCCCACCTTGCGTGTCTCGATCCTCGCCGGTCGACCTCACCAGCGCGGACGGCGCCGCCCGTCGGTCCGGCCCGCGTCCTGCTCGCCGCACCGGCCGCGCCCCAGCCGGACAGTCGGGGTGCTCGCCGTCGACCTCGACGCACCCGGACCGGCGGCCCGGAGCGGGCGGCGGCCCGGACGGCCGACGCGGCCCGGCTGCTGGGCGGTTCCGGACCTGCTCCGGAAGACGGTCGACTCGACGCTCCGTCATCTCGCCGCCGAGATCCGGGCCGCGTGGCACGGCTCGGGGCGGCACACCGCGGTGGTCGCGCGCGCGTTCCCGGACAGCGGCGGACCACCGTCCGGGGCGCAGTGCAGTGCGTGGCCGACGTACCGGTGCACCGCAGCGAGTTCGGCCGTGACCCGCGCATCCGGTGCGCCGCTCGGACCTGTGCGAGATCCTCCCCGAGGCCCTCGCTCGCGGCGCCGGACGGCACGCTCCCGCCTTCTCGGCGCGGGCGGCCTGTTCGTCGGCGACGCCGCCTGCGACGCCGATCTGGACCGTCTGGTAAGGCGGCCGTGCCCGACCCGGCCGACGCGCGCTGTGGAGTGGGCTCGCCGCCTGGCGGCGGCGCTCGCGCGGCGGTTCGCCCCCGCCGGCCCGCGCCGGCCGCCCTGCCCCAGTCTGCCCGGGCGCGCCTGGTCGTCGTCGGCAGCGCCAACTCCGGCCTCGCGGCATCAGCTCGCCACGCCGCTGCGGCACGTGCCCGACGCCCGCCTCCTGCACACGCCCGACGACCGCCAGGACCCCTCGCCCTCCTCAAGCTGACCTCGCGCAACGGGCCGGGGCGCAGCTGGCCGACGCACCGCCGACGCCCTGGTACCGCTCACCGGGGCGAGACGGCTGCCGCGGTCCTGACCGCCGCAGGGCGGACGGCTTCGACCTGCTCGACGAGCCCGAACCCGGCGTCGCCCAGGGCCTGTTGACCGGACCGCCGGGCCTCCCCGCGTCCCGGTGGTGATCAAGGCGGGCGGTTCGGCGACGACGGACCCTGCTGCGCCTGTACCGGCGGCTGGGCGGTGCCGCGTGAACCGGCCGCTCCCCTCGCGCTCACCCTGGGCGATCCCGCGGGTATCGGCCCGGAGATCGTGGTCCGCGCCTGCGCCGATCCGGCGCGCACCGCCCCGGTCGTCGTGATCGGCGACCTGCAGCACGTCTCTCGCCCGGGCGGCGGCGCGCGCACCGCGCGTCGAGTTCGCCGTGCGCCCGGGACGTCGAACTGATCGTCCGCGACGCAGCTGCGCCGGCACTGCCCGCCTGGGGCGAGGTGGACGACGCGGGCGGGCGCGCGCCGCCTACGCGTACGTGCGGCGCGCGGCATCGACGCTGGCTTCAGCCTCGCTGCGGCACGAGGTCCGCGCCCTGGTCACCGCGCCGTCAAGCAAAGAGGCGCTGCGGCTCGCGGGCGTCCCGCACCGGGCGCACGGAGATCCTCGCCGACCCGGACCGGCAGCGCACCGACTCGCGCATGACGACGATGGCCACCGGCGAGCTGCGCGTCGATCCTGGTGACGGTGCGCCGAGTCAGCTGCGCGCGCGCATCGACGCGATCACCACGCCCGCGCTGCTCGACGTCGTCCGGCTCGACCATCGCACGCTGCGCCGAGCAGGTCGTGCCCGCCGTACCGGATCGCGGTGGCCGAGGCTCGTGTCCGCACGCGGGCGAGGACGGTCTGCATTACCGGCGCGCGGACCCGACGAGTCATCGCGCCTCGCCGTCCGGGCCGCGCGCAGCCGAGGCATCGACGCGAGCGGCCGTGCCGTGCCGGCTGCGGTGTTCCTGCGCGCGCTCGGCGAGTTCGACGCGGTCGTCGCGCCGAGTACCACGACCAGGGGCTGATCCCGGTCAGAGTGCCTCGGTGTCTGCGCGGCACGGCGTGAACATCACGATCGGACTGCCGCCGTACGCACCAGCGTAACGACCACGGCACGCGTTCGACCTCGCGGGCGCGGGCGTCGCCGACGCCACCGGAGCACTGCTCGCGCGCGCTGCGGCACGCCGCCGAGCTGGCCGCGTCCCCTCCGGGCACGACAACCAGGAGCACGCGCCATGGACTTCATCCTCATGCTGACCCGCGCGGACCGCACGGTCTCCGACTGTCTGCACACCCTGGACGCGGTCGCGCGGTCTCGGCCTGCGCCACATCGGCTTCAAGGACGTCGCGGACCCGGACACTCTGCGCCAACTCACTTGCCGAATAAGGGACTTGGGCGCAACAGCTACCTCGAGGTCGTCAGCACCAGCCGCCGCCGCCCTCGAATCGGCGCGGGTCGCCGTGGATCTGGGCGATCGACTCGCTGCTGGGCGGCACCTGGATCGAGGAGACGCTCGGCGTCCTCGACGGATCGACGTCACGTACCTGCCGTTCGTCGGGGAGCCGACCGGGCATCCGACGCGGCTCGGCGGCACGCCCGACCGGATCGCCGAGGACTGCCGGCGGGCCGGGCGGCGGAGCTGTGCAGGCGTCGACCTGCTCGCCACTGACCGGGCACGCAGGCCGACCCCCTCGACCTGGTCCGGGCGGCGCGGGCCGCGACGGCGGGCGGCTCGTCGTGGCGGGCGGCATCTCGGGCAGCCGCACAGATCGCGGCGCTCGCCGCCGCCGGGGCGGACGCCTTCACGATCGGCTCGGCCCTCTTCGACGGCAGAGCGTCGACCCGACGGCCGCGACGCTGACCCGGCAGCTCGCGCCCGTCCTGACCGCCGTGGCCGCGACAGGCGGCAGCGACTGAGCCATTGGTACAGTCGGCGCGGATCGACCGCGCCACCGAAGGAGCCGTACGCGTATGGCGTGGACCAGCTCAGACACCCGCATCCTGCGCCTCCTCCTGGAGCAGCCGCGGACCAGCGTGCGCGAGTACGCCCGGATCCTCGGGGTGGCCCGCGGCACCCTCAGGCCCGCCTCGACCGTCTCGAACGCGACGGGTGATCACCGGCGCGGCCCCTCGCTCTCCCCCGCGGCGCTCGGCCGCGGTCCTCGCGTTCTACCGTGCACATCGAGGTCACCCAGGGTCATCTGGCCGACGTCGCGGACGGGCTCGCCGGGGTGCCGGAGATCATCGAGGCGCACTCGATCACCGGCGGCGGGATCTGCTCGCCCGCGCGGTGGCCCGCGACGCCGCCCACCTGGAGGACGCGGTGCAGCAGCTCAGCCGGCTGCCGGCGTGGTCCGCACCGGACCGAGGTCGCCCTGCGCGAGCGGGTGCCGCACCGGCTGCTGCCGCTGGTCGAGGCGATCGGCCGGTCCACGGCGCCGGCCCCGGCCGCGACCCGGTCAGGGGCGGTCAGGCGTCGTCGTCGAGGCAGCGCCCCGGCGAGGTGCCGACGGTGCGCCGGACGCGGCGAGGAACGCGCTGGGCGCTCGATCGGCGGCGCCGTGGGGTGGCGGTGCTCGTCGCGCTGGCGGCGCGCCACGGGGACGGCGGGCACGCCGCGACCGCGGTTTCTCCCTCGCGCTGCTCGCCGGCGCCGCCCTCGCGTGTGCGGCGCCGCCTCATGGCGCTGGCCCGGGAGGACCGGCGCCGCTGATCCGCCTCCGGTGATCGTCCGGCGCCGATGTCCTGCATGCTGGTGTGCATGAACGCCCCGATCGACTCCCCGTACCGCTTCAGGCGGCACCGCGTCGTCTTCGACCTCGACGGCACCCTCGTCGACAGCGAGCCCAACTACTTCAGGCGTCCCTCGGCACGCTCGGCCGGTACGGCGTCACCGGTTCACCTGGGCCGATCACGAGACGTACGTCGGCATCTCCACCCTGGAGACCCTCGGGATCTGGAAGGGGAGGTACGGCATCGAGGCCCCGGTCGCGAGCTGCTCGACGAGACCTGAACACCCGCTACCTGGAGCTGGCCCGGACCGACACGCACGTCTTCCCGCAGATGCGCCTGTTCGTGTGAGCGGCTGCGCGCGGCGGGCCTGCCGATGATCAGTCGCGTCGGGTTCGTCGGCGGACGCGATCGAGGCGATCCTGACCGGCACCGGCCTCTCCTCTCTCATCACCGCGACGTGTCGGCGGACACGAGGTCGAGCTACGGCAAGCGCGCCGGACGCGTGTTCCTGGAGGCGGCCACGCCGGCTGAGGTGGCGACCGGCGCACTGCGTGGATCCTGGAGGACGCGGCGCCGGGCGCCGCCGCGGCGCACGCGGCGGGCGTGCGCTGCATCGCGCTGCCGTACGGCGGCGGCGCAGGCGGACGCGGCGTTCACCACGGCGGACCTGCTGTTCAAGGGCGGTCCGGAGGAGTTCACGGCGCGGGCGCGATGCGACTGCTCGAGCGCGGTCAGCTCCGTCTTCCTGATGATCTTCCCGGTGTGAGCGGAAGTGCGTCGAGGATCTCGACGACGCCCGGCGCTCGCACGGCGCCATCGACGCTGACCGCCCAGGCACGCAGGTCGTCATAGCCGGTGAGTGCCGAGCCGGACGGCAGCGCACGAACGCGGCCGGCCGCTGTCCGCTGACCGGGTCTGTCTGCGGCGGCGACGACCGCACGCGGCGGCGAGCACGTCCGGGTGCTGGGCGAAGCAGAGCTCTCGACACTCGGTGGGGAGACGCTCATCCCTTGACGCTTGATCGTAGTCGCTGTGCCGCGGCCGAGGTAGTGGTGCAGACAGCCACTCCTCGTCGAGGCGCCGATGTCGCCGGTGTGCAGCCAGCCGTCGCGCAGCGCAGTTCGCGGTGGCGTCGGGCGCCCGCCAGTGGCAGGAGTGACGCGCGGAGGGCGCGGACGACGATCTCGCCGCGTTCGCCGAGCGGCGGCGGTGCGCCGGTGTGAAGTCGACGGCCATGAAGTCGGTGCCGGGGACCGAGTCCGCAGAAGACGGTCGCTGAGCGGGTCGTGGTCGCCGTCCTGGAAGCCGAGCGTGTTGGTGTCGCTGGTGGCTGGGTCTCCGTCATGCCGTACGACGCCTCGCGCAGCTACGCTGCGGTCGCCGACGGCCGCCTTCCACCTGGCGCGCAGGACGGGGTGAGCTTGCGGATGAAGGAGACGGTGAGCGGGGCGGTGAGGCTCGTCAGGTCGTGCCGGGCGAAGTCGGGGTGGTCGAGGAGTTCCAGGTAGTTCTCGACGGTGCCGGCCATGGTGCTCACGCGGTGGGTCTCGATGGCGCGCAGCACTTCGCCGGCGTTCCAGCGGGTGAGCAGGACGCTGGTGCCGCCGGAGACGAGCGGGGCGAGGATGCCGAGGTTCTCGCCGGCGATCCAGAAGACGGGCAGGTAGCAGAGGAGACGATGCCGCGGGCCGTCTCGTCGGGTCGGGCATCCGGCCGTTGTCGATGGCGGTGGCCGTGTAGACCATGTGGCGCTGGGTGTGTTCGCAGCCCTTGGGCGGTCCGGTGGTGCCGCCGGTGTAGCTGGAGGGCGGCGAGCGCGTCGGGGTCGTCGGCGATGTCCTCGTGGCGGGCGTGGGCGACGGCGTCGGGCCAGTCGGCGTCGGCGGGCACGGTGCGCACCGGGGTGTCGTCGCGGACGTCGTCGACGACCGGCAGCAGGTCGTCGGGTGATGACCAGCTCCGGTGCGGCGTCGTTCAGTTCGTGGCGCAGTTCGGCCGCCCGGAACATCGGGTTGACCGGTACGTGCACCGCGCCGAGCCGGAGCACGGCGAGCAGCGCGACGACGAACCGGGACCCGTTGGGCGGGAACACGCCGACCCGGTCGCCGGCCCGCACCCCGTGCTCCGCCAGCCAGCCCGCCAACCGGGCCGACCGGTCGTCGAGTCGGCGGTACGAGAGGGTGTCGGCGTCGGTGACGATCGCGGGCCGGTCGGGGTGCAGCGACGCCCACCGCGCGACGTGCGCGGGCAGCGTCAGCTCTCCCTGCGGGGTGGGCGGTTCCGTCCGGTTGGCGGCCCTGCCTCGCCTTGCTCTGGCGGGCCCTCAGGTCGGTCAGGTACGCGTCGGTCGATATGCCGGTGGACAACGTGCGGCTCCCTGCTGCTGGCTACTGCTGGGGTGGTGCTCCGATGCCGAGGAGGTGCAGGTACATGGCGGTGACGTCGCGGACGGCGGCGTCGTACGCGGCCGGGCGCTCGGCGACGAGCCGGGCGAACTCCACGCTCATGCCGCCGACGGCCCGGGACAGGGTGAGCGGGTCGACGACCGGGCGGGCCCGCCCCTGGCCAGCGACCCGGCGGACGTAGCGGGCGGCGCGGCGGACCGGCCGCTCGCGGATCTCGTCCCACAGCGCCCGCACCTCGGCGTCGGCACGGGCCTGCTGTTCGAGCAGGACGAGGAGCGGAAGGTGGCGGGCGTACGCGGCGATGAACGCGGCGGTGGACGCCTCGGCGACGGCGGCCACGTCGTCCGTGTCCACGCCGGGCACGTCCTGCGCGGCGAGGAACGCGTCGCGCACCCGGGCCGCGAGGACCCGAACACCTCGTCCTTGGACGCGAAGTACACGTAGAAGCTCGCCCGGGAGACCTCGGCCGCCGCGGTGATGTCGGCGACGGTCGCCGGCCCGTACCCGAGCCGGCCGAACACGGACTCCGCCGCGTCGAGACAGCCGCCCGCGCGCCGGTGCGTCGGTGCGGTCCCGGGCGGTGCGGGTCGCCCACTCCTGCTGTGTCTGCTGTCTGCGTGCCACAGCGCCAGAGCATTGACGCTGACGTCAGTGTCACTGATGAGTGACGGGGTCTTTCGAGCGTCGCGCAGCTCGCGACCACGATCCGCCGGAGGGGCACTATGGGGTCTGCCGCCGTACTCGTCGCCAACCAGCGGGGAGATCGCCGTCCGGGTGCTGCGCGCCGCCGCCGAGCTCGGGCTGCGCACGGTCGCTGTGCACGAGCCGGGCGACGACGCGCACCTCCTCTCGCGGACGAGTGCGTGCCGCTGGAGCCCGGCGGCTATCTCGACGCGGCGGCGCTGGTGGCCGCGGCGCGCCGGGCGGGCTGCGGGTACCTGCACCCGGGGTACGGGTTCACTCAGCGAGTCGTCCGAGCTGGCGCGGCGGTGCGCCGGGGCGGGGGTCACCTTCGTCGGTCCTCCGGCCGAGGTGCTCGACCTGTTCGGGGACAAGGCGCGGGCCCGCGCCCTGGCGGTCGGGGCGGGGGTGCCAGGTGCTGCCGGGCACGGCGGGTGACACCACGCTCGACGAGGCGCAGGGAGTTCCTCGCTGGCGGTCCGGTGATGGCGAAGGCGGTGGGCGGGGGCGGCGGTCGCGGGATGCGGGTCGCGCGCACCGGCGAGAGCTGACGGACGCCTGGGAGCGGTGCAGGTCCGAGGCCCGGCAGGGTTTCGGGCGAGGCCGAGTTGTACGTGGAGCGGCTGTGGGAGGGCGCGCGCCGCATCGAGGTGCAGATCGTCGCGGACGGCGCGGGCGCGGTGCAGCACCTGTGGGAGCGGGACTGCAGTGCGCAGCGCCGCCACCAGAAGCTGGTCGAGATCGCCCCGGCTCGGGCTCGACGCCGCGGTCAGGGACCGGTTGCTGGACAGCGCGCTGCGGCTCGCCCGCAGCGCCCGCTACACGGGCCTGGGGACGGTCGAATTCCTGGTCAGGGGCGAGGAGTTCGTGTTCATCGAGGCCAATCCGCGGCTCCAGGTGGAGCACACGGTGACGGAGGAGGTGACGGGCGTCGACCTCGTGGCGGCGCAGCTGCGGATCGCGGCGGGCGAGGACCTGGCGGCGCTCGGGCTGGCCGGGCCGCCGCCCGCGCCGCGCGGGCACGCGGTGCAGGTGCGGGTGAACGCGGAGGTCACAGCGCCCGACGGGGCGGTGCGTCCGTCGGTGGGCCGGACCGCGCGGTTCGACGTGCCGACGGGCCCCGGCGTGCGGGTCGACACGGCCGCGCGCACCGGCACGGAGATCGGGGCGCGCTACGACCGCTGCTCGCCAAGGTCGTCGCGCACGCCCCGCAGGGCGGTTTCGCGGCGGCGTGCGCACGGGCGCGGCGGGCCCTGGACGAGTTCGCCGTGGACGGCGTGGACACCGGGATCCCCCTGCCGCGCGCGCTGCTCGGCCACCCGCTTCACGGCCGGCGGCGTCGACACGGGCTTCGTGCCGCGCCGGCTGCCGGAGCTGGTGCCCGCGCTGCCCGAGCGGGCCGCGCGGGAGGCGGGCACGGTCGCCGCGCCGATGAGCGGCACCGTGGTCGCGCTCGACGCCGCGCCGGGCCGGGTCGTGCCGGCCGGGGCGACGCTGCTGGTCCTGGAAGCGATGAAGATGGAGCACGTGGTCCGCGCCGAGCGGTCCGGCGTCGTCCGGGCGGTGCGCGCCGCCGTCGGCGAGACGGTCGCGGAGGGCGATGCCCTGGTGCTCCTGGACGTCACGGACGACGGCCCCTGCCGAGCAGGGCGCGGCCGACGCCGTCGACCCGGACGCCGTGCGCCCCGACCTCGCCGACGTGGTCGCTCGGCACGCGTTCGGTCTGGACGAGCAGCGCCCCGAGGCCGTCGCGAAGCGGCACGCGGCGGGGCGGCGCACGGCCCGGGAGAACATCGAGGACCTGTGCGACCCGGGCACGTTCACCGAGTTCGGGGCGCTGGCCGTGGCGGCGCAGCGGCAGCGGCGGCCCTGGAGGAGCTGGTCCGCAAGACGCCCGCCGACGGCATGGTCACCGGCACCGGGCGGATCGGCGGTGCCCGCGGTCGCGATGTCGTACGACTACACGGTGCTGGCCGGCACCCAGGGCCTCAACAACCACCGCAAGACCGACCGGATGCTGCACGTGGCCGAGGAGCGCGGGCTGCCCGTGGTGCTGTTCGCGGAGGGCGGTGGGGGCCGTCCCGGCGACACGGACACCACGTCGGTCGCGGGCCTGAACGTCACGACGTTCCACCGGATGGCCCGGCTCAGCGGCAAGGTGCCGCTCGTCGGGATCGCGTCGGGCCGCTGCTTCGCGGGCAACGCGGCACTCCTCGGCAGCTGCGACGTGATCATCGCGACGCCCGAGGCGAACATCGGCATGGGCGGGCCCGCGATGATCGAGGGCGGCGGCTCGGGGTGCACCGGGCCGAGGACATCGGCCCGCTGTCGGTGCAGGTCCCGAACGGCGTCGTGGACCTGCCGGTCGCCGACGAGGCGGAGGCGGTGCGGGTCGCCCGCGCCTACCTCTCGTACTTCCAGGGCCCGCGCGACGGTTGGGAGGCGCCCGACCAGCGGCTGCTGCGGCACGCGGTGCCAGGAGAACCGGCGGCGCGCCTACGACGTCCGCGCCGCGGTCGGCGGCTCGCCGACACCGGCTCGGTCCTCGAACTGCGCCGCGGCTTCGGCGTCGGCATCGTCACGGCGCTCGTCCGGATCGAGGGCCGCCCGCTGGGGCTGATCGCCAACGATCCGGGCATCTGGGCGGCGCCGTGGACCGGACGCCGCCGACAAGCGCCGCCCGGTTCCTGCGGTTGTGCGAGGCGTTCCGGCTGCCGGTGCTCTCGCTGTGCGACACCCCCGGCTTCATGGTCGGCCCGGACGCCGAACGCACCGCCACGGTGCGGCAGTTCGCGGACCTCTTCGCGGCGGGCGCCCGGCTGACGGTGCCGCTGGTCTGCCTCGTGCTGCGCAAGGCGTACGGGCTCGGCGCGATGGCGATGATGGGCGGTTCGACTGCGGGCACCGCTCGCCACGGCGGCCTGGCCGAGCGGCGAGTTCGGCGGCATGGGCCTGGAGGGCGCGCGGTGCGGCTCGGCTACCGGCGCGAGCTGGCGGCGATCGCCGACCCGGCGGAGCGGAGCGGGCGTTCGAGGCGCGGGTGGCCGAACTGTACGAGCGCCGCAAGGCGGCTGAACGCGCGGCCGCCCTGGAGATCGACGCGGTCATCGACCCGGCGCGTCCCGGAGCTGGGTGCTGGCGGCGCTCGACGCGGGCGCTCCGGCGTGAACCGGTAGGCGGGCCGTCACCCGCCGCGCGGCGCCGCGTGCGCCGCGTCGAGCACCAGGTCGAGAGCCGGGCCGCCCGCGCCCTCCCGGAGCGCGAGTGGCGCGAACTCGCCGTCGCCCTCGACGTCTCGAAGGACCGGGCCCCGGCCGCGCTTGGACCGTTGCCCGTTCGGGTACTCGGGCCGATCATGCGAATCAGTGTGGTGGATGTCGGGTCGAACACGGTGCGGCTCGCGATCGCGGACGCGCGGACGGGGCACCTCTGCCGGTGCACACGGCAAGCGCAGACTGCGCTCTCGGAGCAGGTCGACGGGAGAGAGAAGACTGGGCCCGTGCGCCGTGGAGTCGATCGTCGAGGCGGTCCGGGCGGCCTGCGCGGAGGCCGAACGGTGGGGCAGCGACGAGCCGTTCGCGTTCGCCACGGCCATCGTCAGGGACGCGCCCAACCGGGACGAGGTGCTGCAGGCGGTGGAGGAGGGCACCGGTGTGCGGCTGCGGGTGCTGCCGGGCGAGCGCGTGGAGGCCGAGCTGACGTTCCTCGCCGCGCGGCAGCTGGATGGGCTGGCGGGCGGGCCCGCTCGGTGTGCTCGACATCGGCGGCGAACGCTCGAAGTCGCTTTCGGGCGGGGAGGTTGCCGGACTTCGCGATCTCGCTGCCGCTGGGCGCGGGCCGTCTCACGCGGGAGCACCTGCGCGACGGCGGGCCGGCCTCGGACGAGACGCTCAGGACGCGTGCGCCGTCACGTGCGGCACCAGCTGAGGGACGTGGCGGCGCGGATCCGCTGGGAGGGCCGCTCACGGCGGCCGCCACCTCGCGCACGTTCACCCAGCTCGCCCGGCTGTGCGGCGCGCCGCCCGGCCGGCACGGTCCCTTCGTGCGCCGGGAGCTGACGCGCAGGGCTCTCGGCTGCGCGGTCACGGAGCTGGCCGCGCCGCCCGCCGCGCGCCGCGCCGAGCCGCCGGGCATCTCGGCGCGCGCGCGGCCCAGTCGCCGCGGTGCGCTCGTCGGCCACACGGCGATGAAGCTGATGGGCATCCGCGAACTCACCATCTCGCCGTGGGCGATCCGGGAGGGCATCCTGCTGCGCCGGATCGAGGGCGACACCGCGTGGTGGTCGGGCCATCCGCAGCCGACGGACCGCCGGCCGGCCGCGCAGCGGGCGGCACTGCGGCTCGCCGCCCCGCGCTGACGCCGGGGGCCGCAGGTCAGGCGGCGTGTCCACCTCCCGCGCGAGCTCGATGGCCCGCCCGAGGGTGGCGAGCCGCGCGTCGAGGGTGTCGCCCGCCGGGTAGAGGCGGACGGTGTCGACGCCGGCGTCCCGCCACACGGCCAGCGCGGGCCCGCACCATGTCCTCGGTGCCGATCAGGGTCGTGGCGAGGACCATGTCGTCGGTGACCAGGGCGGCGGCTCCGTCCCGGTCGCCCGCCGCCAGCGCCGCGCGCACGGCGGCGGCGACCTCCGACCAGCCTCGCCTGCTGTAGGCCTGGCTGTAGAAGTTCGTGGTGGCGGAGCCCATGCCGCCGAGGCTGAAGGCGAGTTCCTTCTGCGGCTCGCGACGACCGTACGCAGCGTCTCCTCGTCCTCGGCGAAGTTCACCTCGGCGCCCTGGCGAGACGTCGAGGTCGGCGCGTGCGGCCGGCGGCGGCGAGTCCGGCGTCGAGGTGGTCGAGTAGGCCTCCTTCGCCCCCTCGGGCACGAAGCTGGTGCCGAGCCAGCCGTCGGCCACCTCGCCGGTCAGCCGGAGCATCTTCGGCGACAACGTGGCCAGGCTACACGGGTAGTTCGTGCTCCGCGCGCATCGACAGCCGCATCGGGCGGGCGTCGCCGCCGGGCAGCGGGAGGTGAACTCCCGCCCTCGTAGGCGATCTTCTCGCCGGCCGCCGCCATCCGCACGATCTCGACCGTCTCCCGCATCCGGGTCAGCGGGCGCGCGAAGGGGACGCCGTGCAGTCCTTCGACGACCTGCGGTCCGGACGGTCCGAGGCCCAGCAGGAAGCGGCCGCCGGAGATGTTGGAGAGGGTGATCGCCGCGCGGGCGATGGCGGCCGGGGTGCGGGTGGCGAGCTGGATGATGCCGGAGCCGAGCAGCATCCGCTCGGTGCGGGCCGCCAGTAGCCCAGGGGCGAGGGTGCTTCGGAGCCCCAGGCCTCGGCGACCCAGCAGACGTCCATGCCGAGCTTCTCGGCCTCGGTCACGAAGTCGACCGTCTCGCGCCAGTCGCCGCCGAGACGCCTCGATCGTCGTCGACGTCCGCATCAGCGCTCCCCCGCCCCTTCGGCGATGGCCTTCAGGGCGTCGAGGGTCGCGCCGATGTTCCGCTCGAACTCCCGCATCCGCACGAACACGATCTTCTGTTCCTTCTCCGGCATCCGGTCGATCGCGAAGGAGAGTCCGGAGCGGCCCGGGCCGAGCTGCATCCACTGGGTCAGGTCCGTCGTGCCGTCGTCGCGCGCGTCGAGGGTGAACCGCCAGACGGCGCTGGGCCGTTCGGGGTCGGCGACGGCCCAGGCGAAGACGCGTGGCGCCGTGCACTCGACGACGTACGAGGTGGTCTCCCACTCGCCGAACGCGTCGTGCCGGCTGCGGCCGACGAAGCGCGCCCCGACCGTGGGGGCCGTCGTCCCCCGAGCCACTGGACCGACTGCAGTTCGTCGCTGAGCCGTGGCATCAGGGCGATGTCCGTGACCAGCTCCCACGCCCGCTCGGGCGACGCCCCGATGCCGCGCCGTACGGCGACGGTCGGGTGTCCGCGTAGCGCGCGCCTGTCCACTCCATCGTGGCCCACCTCTCTGCTGAACCGGCTGTGACCACGAGAGTTTCGTAGATGGACTCACTGCGTCAAGAGGCAACAGGAAGGCACCTGGGCCGACTTCAGTTCTTCTCGAACCGCGCGCGGACGTCGGGACGGGCGGCGAGCCGGGGCGGATGGCCGGGGCCCGTCCGCGGCCGGACGGCGTCGGCGGTCAGCGGTTCGCCGCAGTCGGCGCACACCACGGCGGCGTCGCCGACGTGCCCGCACCGGTCGTGCTCGAAGACGACCGGCGCCCCTCGTCGCCGGACAGCCAGCGGTTCCCCACGCGTTCATGGCGGCGAGCACCCCGAAGAAGTCGCGGCCCTTCTCGGTGAGGACGTAGTCGTGGCGGACCGGCGCCGTCTCGTAGGCGCGCTGTCTCCATCAGCCCCTCGTCGACGAGCCGGCGCAGCCGCTCGGCGAGGTCGTCCGGGCGATGCCGAGCTCCTGCTGGAAGCCGTCGAAGCGGGTGATCCCGCAGAACGCCCGCGCAGCACGAGCGGGGTCCACCAGTCGCCCAGGAGGTCCATGGTGCGGGCGATGGAGCAGGGCCAGTCGGCAAAGGAAGTACGCCTCATGCGGTCAGGATACGGACGGAGCGCCAGTGGGTCCCGGACGAGACTCGGCAGACGGCGGCGCACGTGACGTTCGCCATGAAGGGGCGCGAGCTGTTGTGGACGGCGGCCGGACCTGATCAGCTGGGAATCCGTGACGCACCGCCCTGGAGGCCCCGTTGTTCACTCCGTGGACGATGTCACCGCACGTCTGGCCGAGACCGGTTACCTGGCCTCGCCCGCGGTGGCGACCACCGTCTTCCTCGCCGCCCGGCTCGGCAAGCCGCTCGCTCGTCGAGGGCCGGCGGGCGTCGGCAAGACGGAGCTGGCGAAGGCGGTCGCCGCGATCAGTGACGCGCGGCTGATCCGGCTGCAGTGCTACGAGGGCGTCGACGAGTCGCGCGCCCTGACTGAGTGGAACCACGCCAAGCAGTTGCTGCGGATCACGGCGGGCCGCGACGACGACGTGGGACCAGACGCGCACGGACGTCTTCAGCGAGGAGTTCCTGCTGACGCGGCCCCTGCTGGCCGCGATCCGCGGCGACGACGCGAAGGTCCTGCTCATCGACGAGATGGACAAGGCCGACGTGGAGGTGGAGGGCCTGCTCCTGGAGGTGCTCTCCGACTTCCAGGTGACGGTCCCCGAGCTGGGCACGATCAGCGCGACCCGCCGCCCGTTCGTGGTGCTCACCTCGAACGCGAGCCGGGAGCTGTCGGAGGCGCTGCGCCGCCGCTGTCCGTTCCTGCACATCGCTCCCGACGAGGAGTTGAGCGCCGGATCGTCGCCCTGAAGCGCGGAGCTCGACGCGGTGCTCGCCGAGTCCCTGGTCCGGGTCGTCGGCGCGCTGCGCGCGATGGACCTGCGCAAGGTGCCGTCGGTCGCGGAGACCGTCGACTGGGCGCGCACCCTGCTCGCGCTGGGCGCGGACCGGCTCGACGAGGAGGTCGTACGGGCCTCGCTCGGTGTCGTCCTCAAGCACCAGGAGGACGTCGACAAGGCTGCCGCGAAGCTCGATCTGGACGCCGTGTGAGCACGGCCGGTACGACCCGTCGGTCGCGGACCGGGTCGCGTCACTGGTCAGGGCCCTGCGCGCGCACGGGGTGCGGATCGGCACGGGCGAGAGCGTGGACGCCGCGCAGGCCGTGGCGGCGCTCGGCCTCGACAACCGGGAGCACCTGCGCGAGGGCCTGGCCTCCGCGCTCCTGCACGACCAGGGGCAGCGCGCCGTCTTCGACCCGGTCTTCGAGCTGTACTTCCCGCGGAGCGTGGGCGCGCCGGAGGGGCCGTCCGGCCCCCGGACCGGGACGGTCTTCGCGAGCGGCTGGCCGAGGCGCTGGCCGCGAACGACCGGGCGGCGCGCTGGCCCGGCTGGCCGCCGAGGCCGTCGACGCCTTCGGCGGCTACGACGCGAACGGCTGGTCGTCGCAGCAGACCCTGGACCGGCTGCGCCCGCAGAGCGCTGCTGGCCGGGATCATGGCCGGCATCGGTCCGGCGGCGGGCAGTCGGGGGCGTTCACCGACCGCATCGAGGCCGATGAGATCCGGCGCCGCATCGAGGAGTTCCGCGAGCAGGTGCGCGAGCGAGGCGCGGCGGCAGGGTCGCGGAGCGGCGCGGCATCGGACGAGATCGCCCGCCGGATGCCGGTGCAGACGCCCGACCGCAATCCCTGTTCCTGTACGCGGGCAAGGAGCAGCTGGCCGAACTGCGGCGCACGGTCCACCCGTTGGCCCGCAAACTCGCCACGCGTCTCGCGGCACGCCGGCGCCGCGCCTCCCGCGGCCACATCGACCTGCAGCCGCACGCTGCGCGGCTCGCTGTCCACGGGCGGGGTGCCGATGCGTCCGGTGCTGCGCCGACGCCGCCCGGCCCGGCCCGAACTCGTGCTGCTCTGCGACGTGTCCGGTTCGGTGGCGGGCTTCGCCAACTCTCACGATGCTGCTGGTGCAGGCGCCGCACCACCAGTTCAGCAGGATCCGCGTCTTCGCGTTCGTCAACCGGATCGACGAGGTCACCGGCCTCATCGCGCAGGGCACCGCCGACCCCGAGGGGCCTCGGCGCGCGGATCGCCGCCTGAGGCGACGCGCTGACCGGATGGCACGGCAGCAGTGACTACGGCACGGCGCTCGGTGAGTTCGTCGAGCGTTACGAGGCGGCGGTCGGCCCGCGCACCTCGGTGTTCGTCCTCGGCGACGCCCGCAACAACCAGCAGGACCCGAACCTCCCGGCGCTGCGCCGCATCGCGCGCACCGCCCGCCGCGTCCACTGGCTCAGCGGAGCCCCGCTCGCAGTGGGACACGGGTGACTCGGCGGCCGGGGTGCTCCGGCAGCCGTGGTGGACATGTACGAGTGCCGCAACGCGCGGCAACTGAGCGCTCTGGTGGGGCGGTTGCTGCCGGTGTAGGTCCCACGGCGGCTAAGGCCGGACCAGGGGCAGCGGCGCAGGTCGGGCCACCGGGCGAGCATGTTCGGCGGACGGCGCCGGCGAGTGCCCGAGGCCCCTGGAGGTCGCCGGTCGCGCCGGTCGTCCGGCTGACGACTTCGCCGAGCCGTGGGCGAGGCGCTGGCGGGCCGTGGCCGTGCCCCACGTCCAGTCCCGGTCCACGGCCCTGGCAGGTGGTCGGTGGTCCCGCGCAGGGCGCGCTCGACGAGGACGCGTCACCGCGCAGCAGCCAGCCCGCGCACGCGTCGCCGAGGTCCTGCGGCGCCTCGGTGCCCGTGGCGATCGCGCGCCAGGTCGCGCGGTGAGGCGGCCTCCGCCGCGTCGAGCAAGGGCTTCGGCGGGGCGGTGGAGCACCAGCAGGTGGGGGAGCCGATGCGCAGATAGGCGAGGATTCCACGAGGCCACCGTTGCCGAGTGAGGCCTGTTCGAAGTCGATGAACCGGACGCCGCTGGCCGGTGTGCGGAGTCGTTGCCGGGGCACGGCGGTCTGGCCGTGCGGCAGCGCGTTGCCCGGCTGCGGTCGGCCTCGCAGGTGTCGGTTCGCCGTTGCGCCGGGCGGGGCCGGCACGCCGAGGTCGCGGCGGACCGGAGGAAGGCGTCGACGTCGCTGTCGGCCGGCCCGGTCAGGCGGGCGGTTTCCGGCCACGGCGTCCGCGTCGGTGCCGGACGTGCACGCGTGCAGGCGGGCCAGGGCCGTGGCGTGGTCGGTCACCCAGTCCTCGCGGGGCGTGCCCTCCTCCAGGCGTTCCAGGACGAGGATCGGTCCGCCGGGTCGGCGCCGAGCAGGGCGGGCACCACGGCGGGCCGGACCCGCGAGGCCAACCGCGGGGCGGCTTCCTCGCGGGCAGTACGCCGTTCGTCGGCCTCCGGCCCTTCGACCAGTTGCTTGACGACCACGGGCGTACCGGACACCTCGGCCCGCCACGCCGTGACCGTGGACTGCTGGCCATGCGCCGCGCCCGCCGCGGCTCACGCCGAGCACCGGCCCGCAACTGCTCCGAAAGTTGGTCCCCGCTTCATGGGGCCATGGTCCCCGAGATGCCGCCGGGGCGCCTGCCGTGCGCTAGAACAGCCCCTTCACGTTGTCGCCGAACGTCCATCCCTTCGACCCGTCCCAGTTGATCGACCAGGTCATCAGGCCCTTCAGCGCGCCCCCGAAGGTGTTCCAGGCCTGAGCTACCTGACCGGTGGTCATGTAGCCGCCGCCCGCGCCCGGTTGGGCGGGCAGCCCGGGCACCTGCTTGCCGTAGGGGACCTTGATGGTGGTGCCCTGGACGACCAGGCCCTTGTTCAGGCAGTCCGTCTGGGCGGTGAAGCCCTCGACGGTGCCGGCGGAGTAGGAGTCGCCGGAGCAGCCGTACATGCTGCCGTTGTAGTACTGCATGTTGAGCCACCACAGGCGGCCGTTGTCGGCGTACTGCTTGATGACGGGAGGTAGGCGCCCCAGATGGAGCCGTACGTGATGCTGCCGCCGGTGACGTAGGCCGTCTCGGGCGCCATCGTCAGGCCGAACCCGGCGGGCATCTGCGCGAGGATGCCGTCGATGATGCGGATCAGGTTGGCCTGCGACGCGGAGAGCTGGGTGATGGAGCCGCTGCCCGTGAGGCCGGTCTCGATGTCGATGTCGATGCCGTCGAAGTTGTACTTCTTCAGGATCGGCACGATCGTCTCGACGAAGTGGTCGGCGACGGCCGTGGAGTTGAGGTCGATGCCGGCCGCGGCGCCGCCGATGGACATCAGGATCGTCGCGCCCGCGGCTACTCGGCCTGGCACATCTCCGCGGGCGTGGCCACCTTCACGTTCGCGTCCATGCCGTCCTCCCACAGCGCGGTGCCGTCGGAGCGGATGACGGGGAAGGCGGCGTTGATGACGTTGTAGCCGTGCTGCGGGAGTTCGGTGTTGGTGATCGGGGTCCAGCCGAAGGCGGGTGGACCCCGTTGGCGGCGCCGTCCCAGTTCTCCCAGTAGCCCTGGAGGACCTTTCGGACGGTCTCGGCTTCGTGGCTGCAGGTGTCGGCGGCCGGGGCGGTGGGGGCCGCGACCAGGGCGGAGGCTTGAGTGGCGAGGGCGGCATGCCGCAGGAGGGCGGCGCCGAGGAGAGCGGGGCGTACGACGGCGACCGCGCATGGGGCCTCCCGCATGAGTGCCGGACGAGTGGGGGTGTCGTGAGCATGAAATCGCACGCTAGAGAGGTCCAGACCTTTCGTCAATGGGTCTGCACCAATGGGGAGTCGGCGGGAACGACCTCGAGGAGCCATTCTGGTTTCCTGGGCGCAACGCGGGTGAAACAGCGCCTTCCTACCGTCGCCCTCACACCGGTCATGGCTGCAACGGCCGGTGCGCGGCCGCTCCGTTCCCGGATCCGCCGGCGCTAACCAGCCGTCTTCCGCCTAGCTTTCAGGGAGTGAACGATGGCTGTCGCCGCGCATGCCGTCGCACCCGCACCGGCGCATCCCGTCGACGTCCGGCCGCCGGTGCGTCGCCGGTGCCGCTGAGTCTGCAGCATCTGCTCGTCGCCTACGCGGATGGCGACGATGCACGCTCTCTCGTGGGCACCGCGCCGCACCTTCCCGAGGACCGGATACGGCCGCTCATCAGCGCCAATCTGCTGGTCAGCGGGCTTGCCACGCCGTTGCAGTCGCTGGGCGTCAGAAGTGGTTCGGGGCCCGGCTCGCCACGTCGTGATGGGGTCCACCTCACCGCGATCACACCCGCCGTGCTCGATCGGTGCGGAGCACGGGCTCGCCACGCCGTGTCTCGGGGCCACGATCGTGCCGGGCCGTGACCGTGGCCGTGGCGCCGTGGTTCGAGGCGGTGGCTCTGCATCTGTTTCCGCCGCTGGTGACGGGACCGTCATCGCCGTCATCGGGTTCTCGCTCGTGCCGTCCGCGGCGGGAAAAGCAAATCGTCACGGGCGGCGGTGGTGGGCGCGGGCTCGCCCTGTGCCGCCGTGACCGTGCTGCTGGTGGTGGTCGTGGAGCGGCTCGCGCCGCCCGCGGTCGGCCGGTTCTCGGTAGCTTGTCGCCATGGTGGCGGCGGGGACGGTGCTCGCCGATGCCCCTCGGCCGTTCGACAGGTTCGCGGCGGACGCGCCCCCGTGTCGCCGCGCGCCGCACCCGACCGCCTTCGGGGCGCCCGTCTTCGTGGTCCCGGCGATCGCCGCGATGCTCGTCGATGCAGCTCGTGAACATGTGGTCGAGATCCGTCGGCGACACCCTCGCGGTCGGACAGATCGTGGAGCGGGGCGACGACGCCCCCACCGTCGTACGGGCGCTGCGCGCGGACGGTGCGGCCACCGTGGTGTCGGGCGCTCTCGCCTCGTTCCCGATCGTGACCTTCGGACAGTCCGTCGGGCTGGTCAGCGTGACCCGGGTCAGGAGCCGTCATGTCGTCGCCCTGTCAGGGGCGTTGATGGTCCTGCTGGCCTTCGTCCCCGTGCTCGGCGCGGCCGTCGCCGCCGTGCCGGGGCCGGTGCTCGGCGGGGTGTCGCTCGTCATGTTCGGCACGGTCGGCGCGTGTGGGCCTGCGCATCCTGGCCCGCGCCGACCTCACCGACGCGCGGAACCTGCTGACCGTCGCGCTCGCCTTCGGGCTCGGCGCCTGATCGTCGGCGCGCCGGAGTTCTACGCGCCGCTCCCGCCGCCGCCCGCACCGTCCTGGACAGCGGCATCGCCGTCACCAGGGATCGTCGCCTTCGCCCTGAACCTGCTGTTCACCACACGCCCCGCCTCCGGAAGGAACCGGTCCGATGACGCCCGGCACGATCACCGACGTCACCGTGTACGGCGAGGGCGCGTGGCGTGCCGGACTGGACGTCCATCTCGCTCGGCGGCCGCGTCCACGGTGCTCGTACCGAAGGGTGAACTCCCGCACGGGCGGCAGGTGTTGGACGGTGCGGGCGGCGCCTCACACCCGGTCTCGTGAACACGCACACCCATCTCTTCCAGGCGGGTCTGCGCGGCATCGGCGAAGGAGCTGCCGCCGCTGGCGTGGCTCAGCGCCGTCGGCGAGGAGGCGGTCGCGCTCACCCCCGAGCGGGCCTACGCGGACCACCGCGGCCGCCGCCGCAGCCGAGGCGTTGCGCAGCGGCTACGACGACGCTCGTCGTGAGCGCATGTGGCCGCGCACCGTCGCCGGAGGTGCACGACGCCGTGCTGCGGGCGCCGCGCGACGGCGGTGTGCGGGCCGTGCTCTGCCGGGGTGTCGCCGACCGGGCCGACCGCAGCCGCAAGTGCTTCGACCCGCGTCTGATGCAGCCGCTGAAGGAAGCGCTGGCGCACACGGACGAGCTGATCGCCGCCACGCGCGGCAGCCGGGTGGAGGTCGGCGTCGCCGTCCCCAACCCCCGGTGCCTCACGCCGGACGGGATGGCGGCCGTGCGCGCGTAATACGCCGACGAGCGCTCGGCTCCCCGTCTCCCTGCACCTGGCCGGAGACCACGACCGACGACGTGATGTGCCGGGAGCACGCGGGCGTGGGCGCCGTGGCCTATCTGGAGCGGGCCGGATTCCTGTGGGAGCGGCTGCTGGCGGTGCACTGTGTGGAGCTGGACGCGGCGGGACGGGCGACGCTCGCCGGGCACGGCGTCGGGGTCTCGTACAACCCGCTGAGCAACATGCGCCTCGGCAGCGGGATCGCCCCGGTGCCGGACATGCTGGACGCCGGGCTGCGGGTCGGACTCGTCGACGGCGCCGCCAGCAACGCACACCCAGGACGTGCTGGAGGCGCTGCGCATCGGCGCGCTACCTGCAGCGGGCGGCACGCCGCGAGGCCGATCTGTTCGGCTTCCCCGAGATGTTCGCGATGGCGGCGAACGGCGCGAACCGGAGCCCTCGGTCTGGAGGAGCGGCCGGACGGCGTACGGGCCGGAATGCAGGCAGGATCTGGTGCCGCACCGCTTCGACCGGGACTACGCGTGCCTCCCCGTACGTGATCCCGGCGCGACGCTGCTGACCGTCGGGAGCGGCCGTACCGTGGCCGCGGTGCTGGTCGGCGGCGAGGTCCTGTGTCGGGACGGCGAGCACGTCCGGCTGCCGTCCCGGGCACCTGGCGGCCGGCCTCGGCTTTACGGCCGCGTAACACCATGAGCTCCCGGCGGAAACACCCTGGCGGGCAGGCTGAACATCGCGTGCGCGCGCCAGATGCGGGTCCGCGCCAGCCCACGGCGCCGGGCCCGGCAAGGGTCCGCCGTGACCGTGCCCGCGGACCTCTGAGCGTCCGCGGTGCGATCTGCAGGGCGGTGGCTGCGTCCCGTCCACCACGATCGCTTCGAGGAGCGACAGCCGCGATGACCGACACCGACATCACGTACGGGCTTGCCGAGCTCGACGAGGAGACCCGCATGGGCGGGGCCGGGACGAGACCTCCGCCGGGAGATCCGCCGGATCGACCTCACCGACTTCGAGGCCCGCAGGACCGAGATCACCGAGAGCTAGTGGGCCGCCGCCACCGACATCGGCTTCTTCCAGCTCGTCAACCACGGCATCGAACCCCCGGTCGTGGACGGGGCGTTCACCGACGCGGAGCGGTTCTTCGCGCTGCCCGAGGAGATCAAGGCGCGGCACGGACTGAAGAGGGCCTCAACTCCGGGTGGGAGTCGATGACGGTCCGTCCGTCGACCGGCACGCCCGACCAGAAGCGAGTCGTACCAGCTGACCCGCCCGCACATGGACGGACTGTGGCCCGACGACGCGCTCCCGGTTTCCGGGAACGCACGCTCGCGTTCGAGGCGCGCTGCCGGGAGCTGGCCATGCGCGTGCTCGGCTGCTTCGCCGACCGGCTGGGGCTGCCGACGGGTTCTTCGCGCGGGCCCACGACCCGGCGAGCGACCAGTACCAGTCGACGCTGCGGATGCTGCACTACTTCGCCGTGCCCGAGGACGCCGAGATCCCCGCGGACGTGTGGCGGGCCGGGGCGCACACGACTTCGACTGTCTGACGCCGCTGTTCCAGCGGGACGGGCAGGGCGGCCTGCAGGTGTGCCCCGGCAAGGAGGCCGAGGCGCAGGAGTGGACGCCGGTCGAACCCGCCGACGGCGTCATCACGTGCAACATCGTGGGACATGCTCATGCGGTGGAGCGACGACCGGCTGCCGATCGAACTTCCACCGGGTCAGCTGTCCCCGGGTCCGGACGACGACGGTCGGCCCGCCACAGCATCGCCTCTCTTCGCGCAGGCACGACCGTGACGTGGTGATCGAGGGCCCGCGGGCCGCCGTCCGCCGATCACCGCCGCCGACTACAGCCAGCAGCGGATCGCCGCCAACTTCGCGCGCTAGAGAGGTGGTCGTGACGTGACGACGCCCCAGAAGAACGACGCCGGGTCTCGGCCGGCTCGCGGTGCTCGGCCTCCAGCACGTGCGCTGGTGATGTACACCGGGTGCGTGACGGTGCCGCTGGTGTTCGGCGCGGCGGCCGGGCTCGACGCCGCGACGGTCGCCGTGCTCATCAACGCCGATCTGCTCGTCGCGGGCGTCAGTCACGATGATCCAGGGCGCGGGGATCGGCCGGATCTCGGGTGCGGATGCCGGTGATGGCGGGCGCGGCGTTCACCGCGGTGACGCCGATGATCCTGATCGCCGGCGAGTACGGGATCCAGGCGGTGTACGGATCGATGCTCGCGGCCGCGCGTGTTCGGGCTGCTCGTCGCCTATCCGTTCGCGCGGGCGGTGCGAGTTCTTCCCGCCGCTGGTGAGCGGCGTGGTCATCACGGTGGTCGGGCTCGCGCTGATCGGGGTGGGGGTGAACCTGGTCGTCGGGAACGATCCGAAGGCCGCCGACCACGCGGCGCCCTCACGGCTCGCGCTCGCCGCGTTCGTGGTGATCGTGATCCTGCTCGTGGCCCGCTTCGGCCGCGGCTTCCTCGCACAGACCGGCGTGCTGCTGGGCCTGCTGGCGGGGACGGCGGTCGCCGTGCCGCTCGGGCTCGTCGACTTCTCGGCGGCGCGGACGGCGGTCTGTCGGGGTCAGCGCGCCGTTCCGCTTCGGCGCCCGCAGTTCCCGGCGGTCGCCGTGCCGTCGATGTGCGTGGTGATGCTGGTCCTGTTCGCCGAGTCGACCGCGGACCTGATCGCGGTCGCGGAGCTCACCGGGAAGCGGCTGACGACGGCCGAGACATGGCGCGGCGGCCTCGCCGCCGACGGGCTCTCCGGGGTCCTCGGCGGTGTGATGAACGCCTTCTGGACACGGCAGGTGTTCGCGCGGAACGTCGGCCTGGTGACCATGACGAGGGTGCGCAGCCGGCACGTCGCCACGGTCGCGGGCGCGCTGCTCGTCGTGCTCGCTCGTCCCGAAAGCTGGGCGCGCGCTCGTGGCGGGCGCTGCCGCAGCCGGTGGTCGGCGCGGCGGGTCTCGTGATGTTCGCGACGGTCGCGCCGCCGGCATCACGACGCTGCGCGAGGTCGACTTCGACGGCACCCACAACCGCTGATCGTGCGGTGCTCGATCGGCATCGGCATGGCACCCGAGGTGGCACCGGACCTGTACGCGCGGTTCCCTCGTGCGTGGGGATCGTGCTCGGCCGCCGGTGACGAGTGCGACGCTGCTGGCGTTCAGGAGCTCAACCTGGCGTTCAACGGCGGCGGTCCGGGCGGGCGCGGCGGCACGCGCGGGGCGCCGCGGTGCCGGAGCCCGCGCGCGAGCCGGTCGGCTGAGGTCAGTACGGCCGCCGCGGTGGTACGAACTCCGGTACGGCCGCGCCCGGTCGGCTCGCTCGATGGGCCACGCCGGAGCGGTCCTCCGGGGCGCCGTGCGGGCGGCTCGGGCGCGCAGGGCGGCCAGCCCCGCGAGCATCGTCGGCGCGGTGGGCGGCGGCGGTCATCCAGCGCGGCAGGCGCGGGATCATCGCCGTCGTGACGCCGGGCCGCGCTCCCGCAGGTGCGCGCCGACGTGCGACGCGAGGGCGTCCACGTGGTCCGTGCGTCGTACGCCCACAGCACATGGCTCGCGCAGCCGACCGCAGCCACAGCGCGGGCGGCCGAAGTCGGTCGTCGCGTGCCGCCGAGCGTGACGCCGCGTGAGGGCGGAGCCCCGCCGCTCGGCCTCCCAGTCGCCGTCGCGCCGCAGCCCGCGCAGACCAGCCGCCGCGCCGCACAACAGCTCCATGGCGTACCGCAGTTCGGGCAGGCCCGGCCGCTGCGCCGCGGTCGCCCGCACGCCGCAGCGCGGACACACCACGAGGATCGCGCCGGCGAACCGGGCCAGCGGCGCTCCGTGATCCGTGTGCCGGTCCGATCGCGCGACCCCTCCGCTCTACTGCGCCGTCACTCGGACTCGTACGCAACGACGGGTCGAGCCGGGTCGGGCTATCGATTCATCCCGGCGGCGTAGACCGTGCGCGGTGGTGCTCGGCCACCGGCTCGCTGGATCCGCTCCCCGGCAGCACCGCCGGGATCCTCGGCGGGTAGGGCGTCGCCATCTCCGCCGCGACCCGGCCCGCGGCCCGCTCCAGCGGCACCTCCTCGACGGGGCCGAAGCTAGGCGTCGCGGGGCGAGCACACCGTTCCAGGCGCAGCTCGGAGGGTTTCGGCTTTACGGCTGACCGCGCCGTCGCGCAGTTCGTCGCGGTGCGCGGCGACGTCCCGCAGAGCCGTCGCGAGCTTGCGGCGAGCGGCCGGGAGTCGGCGTCAGGTGTGAGCTGGGCGGCGATCCGGCGGTGGTCGGCGATCGTGCACGTCGAGGGAGCGGCGGGCGCGCAGCCGGTCGGCGACCCGCAGCCGGTCGTACCCAGGCCCGACACGTCGAGTCAGCAGGGGCAGCGGCCAGGTCGATCGGCGAGTCCGGGTCCGGTGAGCCGGCGCGGCCGTGCCGCGTGCAGCCCGGGGACACCACTCGATCGCCTCCCGTGCCTCGCGGGCCAACTCCAGCGCCGCACCCAGGAGTTCACGCCCGTGCAGCCGCATCTGCGCCGCCAGCCGTCGAGTCCCGCGTGAGATGATGACGGACGGGCTGGTGGTGCCGAGCAGGTCGGCGCGGGAGGTGAGGTGGCCGGGTCGATGAGGTCGCCGCGCAGATGGAACACCGAGCCCTGCTCCAGGCCGCTGCCCATCTTGTGGATGCTGGTGACGCGGACGTCGGCGCCGCGTCCATCGCCCACGTCGGCAGGTCGGGGTGGAACGGCAGATCGGCGCACGCCTCGTCGACGATCAACGCGAAGCCTGCCGCGTGCGTGGCCGACGTCGGCGATCGCGAACGTCAGGTCGGCGCACGTCCCGTACGAAGGGTCGGGCTGGTGACCAGGGCGCCGCGGGCGTCGGGGTGCCGCTCGAAGGCCTCCTCGTACGCCGCGGACGGCGGATGCGCGAGGCCCCGCTCGGCGCGTCCCACTGCGGGTCGATCCAGACGGGGTCGATGCCGCTCAGGATCAGGCCGCTGACCACGGACTTGTGGGCGTCCCTGCCGATGAGCAGCCGGTCGCCCGGTCCGGCGACCGCGAGCATGTGCGCGGCACTCCACGGACGGGGAGCTGCCGCACGTGGTGAAGAAGGTGTGGTCGGCGTGGACCGCGTCGGCCATCAGTTCCTCGGCGCGGGCGAGGACGTGGCCGCTGCGTGCGCCGAGTCGTCGAGGCCGCCGGACGCGAGCACGTCGGAGTGGAGGACGGCGTCGCCGAGCACCCGCGTCGCGCCTGCTGGTCGGCGCCCCGCGCCTGTTTGTGCCCGGGTGGCGTGAAGGCGAGACGGCCGTGCGAACGGTAGGCGTCGAGGGCTTCGCGCGCGGGGGCTGCGGTGTGTGGTCCATGGGGTCCGAGAGTACCGGTGTGCCGGTGCTGTTCATGCACGGTTCACTCCCACGCGCGCCGGGGGCGGCGCAGCGGTTCCTCCCCGTACGGCAGCGCCACGCCGGCACCGATGACACCCGCGAGCGCCGCGAGGACGCCGGTTATCCGTCTCGATGCCGATGGCCGCGCGAGCCGGGCGCCGCTCCGGTCGGCGAGGTGTGCATGGCCGCTGGGTCACCGGAATCCGTCCGCGTGCGCACCCTGATCCGGATCGTTCGCCGGGACCGGACATGAGGGCGGCGTACTCGCGTACTCCGCGCCGGGTGAGCGCCCGGACGACCAGCCAGGTCGCGCAGGACGACGCAGAGGGAGGTCAGGGCACGACGCACTCTGGTGCGTGACGTGATGACGGAGGGTGTGACGGCGGTCCGCCCGGACACGCCCCTGACGCAGACCGCGCAGAGTGATGCGGGACGAGGACATCGGCAGTGTGCTGATCGTCGACGGCGGCGGCTGCTCGGTCTGCTCGCACCGATTCGTCATCGCCTGCGGGTCGTCGCGGAGGGCGCGGACCCGCGGGTCATCGAGGCGGGCGACGTCTGTACGCCGGACCCGCTGTACGTGGCGCCGGAAGAGGAGACGACGCGCGTCGTCTCCCTGATGCGGCGGCACGCGGTACGCCGCCTTCCCGTGGTCAGCGAGGGACTGCCGGTCGGCGTCGTCAGCCTCGGCGACCTGGCCGAGCACCGCGACCCGGAGTCGGCGCTCGCCGACATCAGCAGGGCCGAGCCGAGCCCGGGACAGGGCACCGTCCCGTCCTGAGCGCCGCGCCGACCCCGTACGTGAGGAGCAAGACGGTGACCGACCGCAAACAGGAGCAGCGCGACACGGTGCGCGCCGACGATCCGACGAACGGCCCGCTCACCACCGACCAGGGGGTGCCGGTCGACCACACCGACGACGCGCTCGCGGCCGGTGAGCGCGGGCCGACGCTGATGGAGGACTTCCACTTCCGGGAGAAGCTCACCCGTTTCGACCACGAGCGGATCCCGGAGCGGGTGGTGCACGCGCGGGGCGCGGGCGCGTACGGCTACTTCGAACCGTACGAGTCCTGTGCCGGGTTCACCCGGGCCGCGTTCCTCCAGGACCCGTCCGTGCGCACCCCGGTGTTCGTGCGGTTCTCGACGGTGCAAGGGCCCAAGGGGTCGGCGGACACGGTGCGCGACGTGCGCGGGTTCGCCACCAAGTTCTACACGTCGGAGGGCAATTACGACCTCGTCGGGAACAACTTCCCGGTCTTCTTCATCCAGGACGGCATCAAGTTCCCCGACTTCGTGCACGCGGTGAAGCCGGAGCCGGACACGGACATCCCGACGGGGGCGTCCGCGCACGACACGCTCTGGGACTTCGTGTCGCTGCAGCCGGAGACGCTGCACGCGATCATGTGGCTGATGTCGGACCGGGCGATCCCGCGCAGCTACCGGATGATGCAGGGCTTCGGCGTGCACACGTTCCGCTTCGTGGACGTGAACGGGCACGGCACGTTCGTGAAGTTCCACTGGAAGCCGAAGCTCGGCTCCCACTCGCTGGTGTGGGACGAGGCGCAGGAGTGCCAGGGCCGCGACCCGGACTTCAACCGGCGCGACCTGTGGAACGCGATCGCGGCGGGCGAGTACCCGGAGTGGGAGCTCGGTGTGCAACTGGTGCCGGAGGAGGACGAGTTCGCGTTCGACTTCGATCTGCTGGACGCCACGAAGGTGATCCCGGAGGAGCAGGTGCCGGTGCGGCCGGTCGGCCGGATGGTGCTGAACCGCAACCCGGACAACTTCTTCGCGGAGACCGAACAGGTCGCCTTCCACACGGCGAACGTCGTCCCCGGCATCGACTTCACGAACGACCCGCTGCTCCAGGCCCGCAACTTCTCGTACCTGGACACGCAGTTGATCCGGCTGGGCGGGCCGAACTTCACGCAGATCCCGGTGAACCGTCCGGTGGCGCCGGTGCGCAACAACCAGCGCGACGGCTACCACCAGTCGGCGATCCACACAGGCACGAACTACTCGAACAACTCGCTGGGCGCGGGCTGCCCGGCGGTGTCGGGTGCCGACGGGTCCGCGTACACGCATCACGCGGAGCGCGTCGACGGCGCGAAGATCCGCCGCCGCAGCCCCAGCTTCCAGGACCACTACAGCCAGGCCGCGCTGTTCTGGAACAGCATGGCGGACTGGGAGAAGGAGCACATCGTCCAGGCGTTCCGGTTCGAGCTGGGCAAGGTCGGCGCGCTCGCCGTGCGGGCCCGTACGGTCGACGAACTCAGCAACGTGGACCTGGAGTTGGCGCGTGAGGTGGCGCGCGGCATCGGCGTGCCCGTACCGCAGGGCGGCGCCGAACCGGGCCGGTACAAGAGCGCGTCGCCGGCCCTGAGCCTGGAGGCGCAGCGCGGCGACGGCTCGCTGCGCACCCGGCAGATCGCGGTCCTGGTCACCGACGGCGTGGACGCCGAGCAGGTGACGTCGGCGCGCGAGGCCCTCGCCGCTGAGGGCGCGGTCGTCGAGGCGATCGCCCCGGCCGACGGCACGGTGACCGGCTCCGACGGCCAGGAGTACCAGGTCGACCGGGCGCTGCCCACGGTCGCCTCCGTGCTCTACGACGCGGTGCTGGTGCCGGGCGGGCCGGTCGGGACGCCCGCGGTGGCCTCGGACCCGGACGCCGTACGGTTCGTGCGCGACGCCTACCGGCACGGCAAACCGGTCGGTGCCCTCGGCTCCGGGGTGGGCGCGCTCACCCCGGTCGTCCCGGACGCGGTGCACGTGGCGACGCAGAACGGGAGCGTGGTGGCCGACCAGGGCGTGGTCACGGACACGTCGCCGGGCCCGGCGCAGTCCGAGTTCCTCCAGCGGTTCATCCGGGCCGTGGCCGAGCACCGGCACTGGGGCCGGCCGCCGGTGCGGACCTGAGCCGGTGGCGCCGCCCGCCGGGGAGCAGCGTCGTGCGGCGCGTGTCGCACCGGACGATCGCGGCCGAGGCCCGGTCCGTGGGGCGCGCCGCCCGCCGGGCGGTGACGGTCGCGGGGCCCGAACGGGCCGCCGTCGTCCAGGCGTTGAAGGCGGCGGGCGCCGCCCTGGTCGCCTGGGCCATCGCGGGCTGGTGGTGGAACGCGCCGATGGCGCTGCTCGCCCCGTGGACCGCGCTGGTCCTCGTGCAGAGCACCGTGTACCGCTCGGTGCGCTCGGCCGTGCAGCAGTTCGTGGTGGTCGCCGCGGGCACCTTCGTCGCCGCGGCGGCGGCCGCCGTCACCCGGGACGTGATGGCCTCGATGGCGATCGCGCTCCCGGTCACCGTGCTGCTCGGCATCTGGTCACGCTTCGGCGACCAGGGCTGGTACGCGCCGACGGCCGCCCTGTTCGTCCTCACCTACGGCTCGTACGCGCCGGCCGAGATCGGACACCGGCTCCTGGAGACCCTCCTCGGCGCGGTCATCGGCGTGCTGGTGAACGCGTTCGTGCTGCCCCCGGTGCACACGGACGACGTGCGGCGGCTCAGGACGCGGGTGCCCACCGAGGGCGCCGAACTGCTGGGCGACGTGGCCGACGGCATCGAGCGCGGGTACGAGGCCGCGGACGCCGAGGAGTGGCACGCGCGGGCGCTGCGGCTCGGCGCGACGGTGGCGGAGCTGCGCGCGGCGCGTCGGCACAGTGACGAGAGCCGGCGCCTCAACCCGGGCCGCAGGATGCGCCGCCCGGCCCCCGCCCCGCCGCCGGGGGACCTGGCCTGGAGCCGCGTCGCCGACCACGTCGCGGCGACGCTGCGCCTGCTGGCCGAGACCGCACGCGAGACGCCGCGCTTCAGGGCGCCCGCCGAGGAGGCGCTCAGCGCGCTGGCCGTGCTGCTGCGGTCGGCCGGGCAGGTGTGCGCGGCCGACGCGGACCGGTTCGCGACGGGCGACGCGGACGAGGAGCGGGCCGGGCGCGCGCTGGGGGAGGCGCGGGCGGCGGGCGACCGCCTGGCGGAGCTGCTGGGCGATCCACGGCGCGGCGCGTCCGCGTCGCTCGGCGAGCTGACCGCCGCGACGACCCGTCTCCTGGACGACCTGGAGGCGATCGCCGCGCCGAACCTGTCCCGCGCGACGGCGGGTTGACCCGCGTCCGGGCCCTCAGGCCCACTCGCCCCACTCCCCCGGCTCCCGCTCGGGCACCTCGAAGTCGACGAGCACGCCGTAGTGGTCGCTGACCTGGACGCCGTCGACCGGTTCCAGGAGGAACCGTTCGCAGGACGCGACCCGCAGACCGGGACCGTGCATCCCGCAGCGGGCCAGCACGTGGTCGATGCGGCGGCCGGGTTCGAGCGGCATGTCCCCGGCGCGCACGAGCGGGTTGTCCGGGGTGAAGGTGAGGCCGGGGTAGTGGGGGTGGGCGGCCTCCCACGCGTCCTGGTAGCAGACGCTCAGCCCGTCCAGCGACTGCAGTCCCCGCCAGAACCGCAGGCTGGCGGCGTCCGGCGGCGCGTCGAAGTCGCCGAGCACGATCACGTGCCGCAGCCGGTCCCGGCCCGCGGCGAACATCTCCTCGGCGAGGGACGCGGCGGCCCTGGCCTGCTGCTCCCGCTCGTGCTCGAAGCCGTGGGGCCAGCTGGGCTTGTGGTGGACGACGAGGACGCCGCCGAGCGGTTCGTCGTAGGTCACCTCGGCGGCGACCACGCCGCACCAGGGCGTCCGCTCGGTGCGGGCGCCGGTCCGGAGCGGATCGGAGCGCACCCGGCCGACGCTCCCGCGCACCGCGAGGACGGCGCCGACGCCGTCCGGGGACCGGTTCGGATGCGGCAGCACGTGCCGGCCCTGCGCCGCCAGGGCGCGCTCGTCGTCCGCCACCACCTCCTGGAGCGCCACGACGTCGGGGTCCGCCCGTGCGAGGGCGACGGCGAGGGCCCGGCGGCGGGTGGCTCCGTCGGCGTACCGGGGTTCGAGAACGTTCATGGTCAGGACTCGCAGTGTGCGCATCGGTACTCCTGGTAGGGGTCGCCCGACCGAGTACCCCGACCGACGCGTGAGCTGCCTGTTCAGGGGGACCCGGGGGCCATGACCGAGAACGCACGCACCGGGGGTTCGTACTGGATCGAGTCCGCGCCCGGGTCGTCGTACCCGCCGCTGGAGCGGGACGTCACCGTCGACGTGGCGGTGATCGGCGCGGGGATCGCCGGACTGAGCACCGCGTGGGAGCTGACCCGCGCGGGCCTGAGCGTCGCCGTGCTGGAGGCGGGCCGGATCGCCGAGGGCGTCACCGGGCACACGTCGGCCAAGCTGTCCGCGCTGCACACGCTCGTGTACGCCCGGCTGCGGCGCACTCATGGCGCCGACGCGGCCCGGATGTACGCGCGCTCCCAGTCCGAGGCCGTCGAGCACGCCCACGAGGTCGCCGAACTCCTCGGCGCCGACTGCGACATGGAGCGCTGCGACGCGTACACGTACGTGCGGTCGCTCGACCGCGTCGGGGAGCTGCGGGCCGAGGAGCAGGCGGCGCGCGAGGCGGGGCTGCCCGTGTCGTTCGTCCGCGAGACGGGGCTGCCCTACGAGGTCGCGGGCGCCGTACGGCTGCCGGACCAGGCCCAGTTCCATCCGCGCAAGTACCTGCTCGCGCTCGCCGACGACCTGCGGGCCAAGGGCGCCCTGATCCACGAGCACACCTCCGTGTTCGGTCTGGAGGAGGACGACGGGTGCCACGTGACCGCCGAGACCGGGGCGCGGGTGACCGCCAGGGACGTCGTCGTCGCCACGCACTACCCGGTCTTCGACCGCGCCCTGCTCTTCACGCGGCTCGCGCCGCGCCGTGAGTTCGTGGTGGCCGCGCCGCTCCCGGAGAGCCGGGATCCGCACGGCATGTACATCACGCCCGAGGACAACACCCGCTCGGTGCGGACCGCACCGTACGGGGACGGGCAGCGGCTGCTGATCGTCACCGGTCAGAAGTTCACGCCGGGCACCGGTGACACGGACGAGCGGCTGACGGAGCTCCTGGCCTGGACGCGTGAGTACTTCCCCGGCACCGAACCCAGCCACGGCTGGGCGACCCAGGACAACTTCCCCTGCGACACGGCCCCGCTCGTCGGCCTGCTGCACCCGGCGGCCCGGCACACCTACGTGGCGACGGGGTTCGGCGGCTGGGGCATGAGCGGCGGCATCATGGCGGGCACGCTCCTGACCGCGCTGATCACCGGCCGCGAGGCCCCGCCGTGGAAGAACCTGTACGAACCCAGGCGGGTGCTCTCCGTACTGCGCTCGGCACCCGCCTTCCTGCGCAACCAGGCCGACGTGGCCTACCACTTCGTGGGTGACCGGCTGCGGTCCCCGCGCGTCGACGCGGCGGACGGGCTGGCCCCGGACAGCGGCGCGGTGCTGCGCACGCCCGGCGGCCGCACCGCCGTCTACCGGGACCCCGACGGCAAGCTGCACGCCGTGTCGGCCCGGTGCACGCACCTGGGCTGTCTGGTCGCGTTCAACGCGGCGGAGCGCGCCTGGGAGTGCCCGTGCCACGGCTCGCGGTTCGACACCGACGGACACGTCGTGCAGGGCCCGGCCACCCGCCCGCTGAAGCAGCGGGACATCTGAACCACCCCTGCCGCAAACGGACGTGAGGGAGCATCATGACGCGCGACGAACGGCACGACGGGACACGGCACGACGAGAAGCAGGACGAGGAGAAGCGGCACGGGGAGAAGCGGCCCGCCGAGACGGCGACGGAGGAGGTCCTCGACGAGTTCGAGCGGGCCGGGACCGACCCCGCCCACCGGCAGCGCAAGGACAGGCGGCGCGGGGAGGGCGGCGACGCCGTCACCCCGAACCAGTCGGCCCAGGAGGACGCGCGTGGCGAATGATCCGGCGCAACCCGAGCGGACCGGGGAACCCACCGAGGAACCCAAGGATCCCGCCGAGAAACCCAAGGACCCGACCGAGGAACCCAAGGACCCGACCGAACTGCCCGCCCGCTCCTGGCTGGCGGTGCTTCGGCGCACCGGCAAGGAGTTCCTCGACGACGATCTGCCCGACAAGGCGGCGGCCCTGACCTACTACGGGGTCCTGTCGCTGTTCCCCGCCCTGCTCGTCCTCGTCTCGCTCCTCGGGGTGATCGGCGAGTCGGCGACCCGGGCGGTCCTGGACAACCTGCGGCACCTGACACCGGGCCCGGTCCGCGACCTGCTGGACGACGCGGTGCGGGAGTTGCAGGACAACGCGGGCCCCAGCGGGGTCGTCGCGGTGGTGAGCCTCCTGGCCGCGGTCTGGTCGGCGTCGAGCTACGTCGCCGCGTTCATCCGCACGGCGAACGACGTGTACGACCTGCCGGAGGGGCGCCCGGTGTGGAAGCTGACGCCGCTGCGCCTCGCCCTGACGGTGACCCTCATGGTGCTGCTCGCGATCAGCGCGCTGATCGTCGTGTTCACCGGGCCGCTCGCACGGCGGGCCGGTGACACCATCGGGGTCGGTGACGCGGCGGTCACCACGTGGAACATCGCGAAGTGGCCGGTGCTGCTCGTCCTGGTGGTCCTGATGGTGGCGCTGCTGTTCTGGCGGGCGCCCAACGTCCGCGGCCCCGGCTTCCGTTGGCTGAGTCCCGGGAGTCTGCTCGCGGTGCTGCTGTGGCTGGTGGCGTCCGGCGGGTTCGCCGTGTACGTGGCGAACTTCGGCTCGTACAACAAGACGTACGGCGCCCTCGGCGGTGTCGTCGTCTTCCTGATCTGGCTGTGGCTGTCGAACCTGGCCATCCTCCTCGGCCTCGAACTCGACGCCGAACTGGCCCGCCAGCGCGCCATCTCCGGCGGCCACCCGGAGGGCGAGGAGCCGTACGTGGAACCCCGCGACACCCGCAAGTGGCCTTCCCGGCTGCGCCGGCGGCGGGCCAGGCCCGACGACTGAGCCCGGGTGCGGTCGCCTCCGGGCGGCCGTGCCCGATCAGCCGACCCGGCTCCCGGCGAGCGGCGCCGTCTCCATGCCGGAGCCCTCGCGCAGCCCGTGCAGCAGTTCCTCGACGGCCTCCACCGCGGTGTACTCGGGCCGCCAGCCCAGTTCGTCGTGGGCCCGCGTGCAGTCCATCAGGGGCAGCCGGAGCACGGCGTCGAACAGCTGCGGCGACGCGGGCACCAGATGCAGCCCGTACGCGGCCGCGAGCGCGGAGCGGGCGGCGCGGCGGGGCAGCGGCACGGCCCGCGAGTGGAACAGTTCGCCCAACACCTTTGCGTCCAGCGGCGGTTCGGCCGCGAGGTTGAAGGGGCCTCGCGCCTCACCGAGTGCGGCCGTGCAGAAAGCACGGGCGGCGTCGTCGGTGTGCAGGGTCTGGACGCGCAGGCCGGGGATGTCGGGGAAGTACGGCAGCAGTTCGGGGCGGGCGAGCTGCCCCGGCGCGAACCGGCCGCCGAACAGCCGTCGTTGCTCGCTCGCTGCCTCCTGCTTGAACAGGAACGCGGGCCTCATCCTCGCCACCCGCACCTGCGGGTACTGCTGCTCGAAGGTGTCCAGCGTCCTTTCCAGGTAGGCCTTCTCGCGGCAGTAGGCGGCCTCGGGCCAGCCGTGGGTGGGCCAGCTCTCGTCGACGGCCCGGTCCTTCGGGCCCGGCGAGTAGGCGCCGACGGACGACGAGTGGACGAGCGCGGGGACGCCCGCCCGGGCCACGGCCTCGAAGACGCCGACACTGCCCAGGACGTTGGTGCGCCAGGTCAGCGCCGGGTCGCGGGCCGGCATGAACCGCCAGGCCAGGTGGACGACGGCGTCGGCGCCCCGGAAGTGCGCGACGAGGTCGTCCCCCTCACCGAGGTCGATGGCCGCCCAGTCGGTCTTGGGGGGTGACCAGTCGGGCACCCTGCGTGCGAGCCCCAGGACCGAGCCCACGCGCGGGTCGTCGGCGAGCTGTCGCACGACGCTCGTCCCGACGTTCCCGGTGGCTCCTGTCACGACGATCCGCTTGCCTGCCATGGCGTACGCCCCTCTCCTCGTGTTCCCTCGTGCTTCTCGGTTCTTCGTGTTTCCTGGTTCCTCGTGCTTCTTCGTGGTGGATGACATGCGACGTGTGCCCAGGTGGCGGAGGGGTACACGGGGGCCCGGACCGTCGACTTCGGGAGCCGATCTTGAACAGTCCCTGCCGCAACGTCTTCGTGCTCGGTCTCGACGAGGCCAACCTGCCGACCCTGAGCGCCGTCCCCGGCGCCCGTGACCTGCGCTTCCACCGCCTCCTCACGATCGAGGAACTCCAGCACGGCGAGGTGAGCGTGCCGGATCTCCTCGACCGGGCCTGCCGCACCCTGGACGGGTTCGACGGGACGGTCGACGCGATCGTCGGCTACTGGGACTTCCCGGTGAGCACGCTGGTGGCGCTGCTCGGCGAGCGGTACGGCACCCGGGCCCCGAGCCTGGAGTCCGTCGTCAAGTGCGAGCACAAGTACTGGAGCCGCCTCGTGCAGCGGGAGGTCGTCACCGAGCATCCGCGCTTCGGCCGCGTCGACCTCGACGCGGCCGACCCGCGCCCGCCGGACGGCGTCCGGTTCCCCCTGTGGGTCAAGCCGGCCCTGGCGTACTCCTCCGAACTCGCCTTCGGCGCGGGGGACATGGACGAGTTCCGTACGGCGGTGGACGCCGTCAAGAAGGGCATCCACCGGGTCGGCCGCCCCTTCGAGTACATCCTCGACCGGCTCGACCTGCCGTCGGAGATGGCCGGGGTCGGCGCCCAGGTGTGTCTGGCGGAGGAGTCGCTCAGCGGGGTCCAGGTCGCGGTCGAGGGCTATGTGCACGACGGCGAGGTCACCGTGTACGGGGTGCTCGACTCGATCAACTACCCCGACTCCACGAGCTTCCTGCGCCACCAGTACCCCTCGGCGCTGCCGGAGCCGGTGCAGCAGCGGCTGCGGGACGTGTCCGCGCGGGTGATGCGGCGGATCGGCTTCTCGGAGGCGACGTTCAGCATCGAGTTCTTCCACGACCCGGCGACGGACGAGATCGCGATCCTGGAGATCAACCCCCGCCACTCCCAGTCGCACGCCGAGCTGTTCCAGTTCGTCGACGGCGTCCCGAACCACCACTGCATGGTGGCCCTGGCCCTGGGCGAGGACCCGGCGCTGCCGCACCGCGAGGGCCCGTACGCGCTGGCCGCCAAGTGGTACTACCGCTGGTTCACCGACGGTGTCGTGCACGCGGTCCCGACGCCGGACGAGATCGCCCGCATCGAGGAGTCGATCCCCGGAGTGCGCGTCGACGTCGTCCCCGACGACGCCCAGCGGCTCTCCGACGTCGACCAGCAGGACAGCTACAGCTACGAGGTGGCGCACGTCTTCACCGGCGGCGACAGCGAGCGCGAGCTGCGCGAGAAGTACGACCGCTGCGTGGCCGCACTCCGTCTCGCCTTCGAGCGCACGAACGACCCCACGTCCTGAGAGAACCCATGCGACACGTAGAGAACCTCCCGCACGCCGTCAAGGAAGAGGATCACGTCACGATCCCGATGCCGGACGGCGTCCGCCTGTCCGCGCGCGTCTGGCGCCCGGTGTCGTCGGACACCGAGCCGGTGCCGGCCGTCCTGGAGTACATCCCGTACCGCAAACGGGACCTCAGTTCGGTGCGCGACTCGATGCACCACCTCTACATGGCCGGGCACGGCTATGCCTGCGTGCGCGTGGACCTGCGCGGCACCGGCGACTCCGAGGGCGTGCTCACCGACGAGTACCTGGAGCGTGAGCAGGCCGACGCGGAGGAGGTGCTCGCCTGGCTGGCCGGGCAGCCGTGGTGCGACGGGTCGACGGGGATGATGGGTCTCTCGTGGGGCGCGTTCGCCGCGCTCCAGGTGGCGGCCCGGCGCCCGCCCGGTCTCAAGGCGATCGTGATCTCGTCCTTCACGGACGACCGGTACGCCGACGACATGCACTACATGGGCGGCGCGCTGCTCTCCGACAACCTCGCCGAGGCGGGCACGATGTTCGCCTACTCCACCTGCCCACCGGATCCGGCCGTGGTCGGCGACCGCTGGCGGGAGATGTGGCACGAACGCCTGGCGGCGGTGTCGCCCTGGGTCCTCACCTGGCTGCGCCACCAGCGCCGCGACGCGTACTGGCGGCACGCCTCGGTGTGCGAGGACTACGCGGCCGTCCGCTGCCCGGTGCTCGCCTCCAGCGGCTGGGCCGACGGCTACTCGAACGCGGTGACCCGGCTCCTCGCCCGTCTGGACGTCCCCCGCAAGGGGCTGATCGGGCCGTGGTCCCACAAGTACCCGCACCTGGGCGAGCCGGGACCGGCCATCGGCTACCTCCAGGAGGTGGTGCGGTGGTGGGACCACTGGCTCAAGGGGGTCGACAACGGGGCGGCGGACGGTCCGATGCTGCGGACCTGGATGCAGGAGAGCGTGCCGCCGTCCACGTCGTACGAGGAGCGGCCGGGCCGCTGGGTCGACGAGCCGTCCTGGCCGTCCCCGCAGGTGCGTGAGACGCCGCTGGCCCTGCGCTCCCGCCGTCTGGTGCCGGACGGTGACACCGCCGAGGCGGCCGACCTCACGGTCCAGTCGCCGCTCTCCGTGGGCCAGTTCGCGGGGAAGTGGGCCTCGTACAACGCGCCGCCCGACCTGCCGTACGACCAGCGCGAGGAGGACGGCGGCTCCCTGGTCCACGAGTCGGACCCGCTGCCGGAGCGGCTGGAGATCCTCGGCTCGCCGCGGGTGGAGGTGGAGGTGAGCGCGGACCGCCCCGTGGCCATGGTCGTCGCGCGGCTGTCGGACGTGGCGCCCGACGGGCGGGCCACCCGCGTCAGCTACGGCGTCCTCAACCTGACCCACCGCGACGGCTCCGACGCCCCGTCGCCCCTCCGGCCGGGCCGGCGCTACCGGGCCACGGTCCACCTCAACGGGGTGGCCCAGGTCTTCCCGCCCGGCCACCGCATCCGGCTCTCCCTGTCCACGTCGTACTGGCCCCTGGTCTGGCCCCCGCCGCGGCCCACGCTCCTCACCGTGCACGAGAAGACGGGGCGGCTGGTGCTGCCGGTGCGCTCGGCGGCGGCGCAGGACGACCCGGACCCGTTCGGTCCGCCGGAGGGCACGACGCCCCTGACGACCACCCAGGTCACACCGCCCGAACAGCGCTGGGAGGTCACCCGCGACCTCGTCGACTACGGCCAGCGCCTCGACATCGTCAAGGACCGCGGCACGGTGCGCTTCGACGCCATCGGCCTCGACGTGGGCTGCCGCGCCCACGAGCGCTACACGTCGACGGCGGACGACTTCACGTCGCCGTCGGGCGACTCGACCTGGACGATGCGTTTCCGGCGCGCCGACTGGGACGTCGAGGTCCGCACCAGCACCACCTTGACCTGCGACGCCACCACGTTCTACGTCAACGCCACGCTCGACGCGTACGAGTCGGACCGCCGGGTCTTCTCGCGCACGTGGAACGAGGAGGTGCCCCGGGACGCCCTGTGAGGGGCGCCCCGCGAACGGTCCGAACGCGCTGCGTCGCTACCCGGCCCGGTGGATCGCCCCGTCACCGCCCCGCAGCGGCGCCCCGGTGCCGCCCCGCCGCACCGCCACGATCTCCGCCCCGATCGACACCGCCGTCTCCTCCGGCGTGCGCCCGCCCAGGTCGAGGCCGATCGGCGAGCGCAGCCTGGCCAGCTCCCGCTCCCCCACGCCCGCCTCGCGCAAGGCCCGCAGCCGGTCGTCGTGCGTGCGCCGGGAGCCCATCGCCCCGACGTAGGCGGCGGGCAGCCGCAGCGCGACCTCCAGCAGCGGCACGTCGAACTTGGCGTCGTGCGTGAGGACGCACAGCACCGTCCGCTCGTCCGTCGTGGTCGAGCGCAGATACCGGTCGGGCCAGTCGACGACGACCTCGTCCGCGTCGGGGAACCGCTCGGGCGTCGCGAACACACCGCGCGCGTCGCACAGCGTGACGTGGAACCCGAGCAGCTTGCCGACCCGCACCAGCGCCCCGGCGAAGTCGACGGCGCCGAACACGATCATCCGCGCGGGCGGCACGCTCGACTCCACGAACAGGGTCACGTCGCCACCGCACCGCGCCGAACTCTCCGGCACCTCGCAGATCCCGGTCCGCCCGAGGTCGAGCAGCGCCCTGGCCTGGGCGGCGAGCCCCGCGTCGTCAGCCGAGCCGAGGCTGCCCTCGTACGCGCCGTCGGGGCGGACGGCCAGCACCCCGCCGCCGCCCGCGAGGTCACCGGGCCCGTCGAGGATCCGGACCACCGCGACGGCCTCGCCGCGCGCCGCGACGGCGAGCGCCGACTCCACGGCCGTACGGGACGGGGAGCCGGCCAGGACGGGCACGACGACGACCTCCACGGACCCGCCGCAGGTCAGACCGACCGCGAACGCGTCGTCGTCGCTGTACCCGAACCGTTCCCTGCGCACCGTTCCGTCGCGCAGGGCGTCGGCGCACAGGTCGTACACCGCGCCTTCGACGCAGCCGCCGGAGACCGAGCCGACGGCCCGGCCGTCCGTGTCCACGGCGAGGGCCGCGCCGGGCGGGCGGGGTGCGCTGCCGCTCACCGAGACGACGGTGGCGACGGCGAACTCCCGGCCCTGCGCGGCCCATGCGCCGAGCTCGGCGGCGAGGTCAAGCATCGTGCCCGGCCCTGTCCGCCTCGGCGAGCAGCACCCGGTCGGGCCGGATCGGCAGGTGGCGCTGCCGGGCACCGGTCGCGTGCCACACCGCGTTGGCGATGGCGGCGGCGGTGCCCACGATGCCGATCTCGCCGACGCCCTTGATGCCGACGGGGTCGTCGGGGTCCTCGTCGGGCACCCAGTCGGCCTCGATGACGGGCACGTCGGCGTTCGCGGCGAAGTGGTAGCCCGCGAAGTCCGCGCCGACGTGGCTGCCGAACGTCTCGTCCCTGACCGCTTCCTCGTGCAGCGCCATGGACAGGCCCCAGGTCATGCCGCCGACCAACTGGCTGCGCGCGGTGAGGGGGTTGACGATGCGGCCCGCCGCGAAGACGCCGAGCAGCCGGGTGACCCGCACCTCGCCGGTGGTGACGTCGACGGCGACCTCGGCGAACTGGGCGCCGAACGCGTACCGCTCCTTCTGGGCGAGCTGCGCGATGAGTTCGGCGGTGTCGGTGGTGACCGTGACGCCGTCCGCCGGGATCTCCCCGCCGAGCAGGGTGAGTTGCTCGCGCAGGTCCCGGGCCGCGGCCATCACGGCCCAGCCCCAGGAGCGGGTGCCCATGGAGCCGCCCGCGACCCAGGCGGCGCCGAAGTCGCTGTCGGCGATACGGACGTGGACCCGCTCGGGCGCCGTGTCGAGCGCGTCGGCGGCGAGCACGGTGAGGGCGGTGCGCGCGCCGGTGCCGACGTCGGCCGCGGAGATCCGGACGGTGAAGGTGCCGTCGGGTTCGGCGGTCACGGACGCCGTGGAGGGCGCCGCGCCGGACGGGAAGGTGCAGGCGGCGACGCCGGTGCCGATCAGCCGGTTCCCCTCGCGGCGCACCCGCGGCCGGGGGTCGCGATCCGCCCAGCCGAACCGGCGGGCGCCCTCCTCGAAGCAGGCGAGCAGGTTACGGCTGCTGAACGGGAGGCCCGAGATCGGGCCCGCCGTCGGTTCGTTGCGCACGCGCAGCGCGATCGGGTCCATGCCGAGCTTCTCGGCGAGCTCGTCCATCGCCGACTCGACGGCGAACGAGCCGGGCGCCTCGCCGGGCGCGCGCATCCAGGTGGGCGTGCCGACGTCGGCGGGGACGACCCGGTCGACGCTGTGGTGGGCGACGGAGTCGTACATGGTGCGGCCGAACCCGGCGCTGCCCTCGACGAACTCGCGCAGGGTCGACGTCATCGACCGGTTCTCGTGCGCGAAGGCGCGCAGCCGTCCGTCCGCGTCGGCGCCGAGCCGCACCCGCTGGGCGGTGGGGCTGCGGTAGCCGGTGATCGCGAACACCTGACGGCGGGTCAGCGCGATCCGCACCGGGCGCTGCAGTTCGGTCGCGGCCATCACGGCGGCCACGTGGTGCGACCTGAGTCCCTTGGAGCCGAAGGCGCCGCCGACGTGCTCGGAGCGGACCCGGACGGCGGACAGGTCGAGGGAGAACAGGTTCGCCAGGTCGTCGGCGACCCACTTGCTGCCCTGGTTGGAGTCGAAGACCTCCAGGCGCCCGGCGTCCCAGCGCACGGTGACCGCGTGCGGCTCCATGGCGCTGTGGTGCTGCTCGGGCGTGGTGTACGCGGCGTCCAGCACGACGGTGGACGCGGCGAGTTCGGCCTCGACGTCGCCCTTGACGGTCTCCGCGTCCTGCGGGACGTACGCGCCCTCCTTGTCGGCGTCGAAGGAGACGTCGTGCGGCTCCTCGTCGTACGTCACGACGAGCGCCTCGGCGGCCTCCCTGGCCTGCTCGGGGGTCTCGGCGACGACGAGCGCGACGGGCCAGCCGGCGTGCGGCACCCGGTCGTGCTGGAAGACCTCGACGATCGGGTCGGGGCGGCCGAGCGCGCCGATGACGTCGTCCTTCACCCGTGGCGCGTTGCCGTGGTGCAGCACGCTCAGCACGCCGGGCAGCGCCCGCACGGCGGCGTCGTCGATCGCCCGGATGCGGCCGCGCGCGATCGTCGACAGCACCAGCCAGCCGTGGGCGAGTTCGGTGAACGGGATCTCGCTCGCGTAGCGGGCCGCGCCGGTCACCTTGTCGCGGCCCTCGATCCGGGTGCGTGCGACGCCGACCGCGTCCGGTTTCGCCGTGGTGGTCATCGGGCGCCCTCCGGTCCGTGCTGTTCGAGTTCGGTGAGCAGTGCCACGACGAGATTGCGGATCAGCGGCACCTTGTACGTGTTCTGGGACAGCGGTTCGGCCGCGGCGAGTTCGGCGTCGGCCGCGGCCGCGTAGGCGTCGGCGTCGGCGGGGCCGCCGATCAGCGCCCGCTCGGCGGCGCCGGCCCGCCAGGGCCGGGACGCGACCGCGCCGAACGCGAGCCGCGCGTCGCGCACGACGCCGTCCTGTACGTCGAGGGCGGCGGCCACGGAGCCGACCGCGAAGGCGTACGAGGCGCGCTCGCGGACCTTGCGGTAGCGGGAGTGCGCGGCGACGGGGGCCGCGGGCAGCGTGACGCCGGTGATGAGCGCGCCGGCGGGCAGCGCGGTCTCCAGGTGCGGGGTGTCGCCGACGGGTCGGTAGAAGTCGGCGAGCGCCAACTCCCCGCTTCCGGAGGCGGTTTCGTACGTCACGACGGCGTCGAACGCGGCGAGTGCGACGCCCATGTCGGACGGGTGCACGGCCACGCAGTGCTCGCTCGCGCCGAGGACGGCGCCGTTGCGGTGCTCCCCGGCCACGGCCGGGCAACCACTGCCGGGGACCCGCTTGTTGCACGGCTTGCCGATGTCGGTGAAGTAGCCGCAGCGGGTGCGCTGGAGCAGATTGCCGCCGACGGTCGCCATGTTGCGCAGCTGACCGGAGGCGCCGGCGAGCACGGCCTGCGCCAACGCCGGGTAGCGGCGCCGCACTTCGGGGTGCGCGGCGAGGTCGCTGTTGGTGACGGTGGCCCCGATCCGCAGCCCGCCGTCCGCTGTCGGCTCGACGCGGTCCAGGGGCAGTTCCCGTACGTCGACGAGGCGCGCGGGACGCTCGACGCCCGCCTTCATCAGGTCGACGAGATTGGTGCCGCCGCCGAGGTACCGCGCCTCGGGGTCGCCGCCGAGGACCGCCACGGCGCCCGGCACGTCGAGTGCCCGCTCGTATCCGAACTCCCTCACGCCACCTGCTCCTTCGCACCGTCAGTGGTCTGCGCCGCGGCCCGGGTGACGGCCTGCACGATCGACACGTACGCGCCGCAGCGGCACAGGTTCCCGCTCATCCGCTCCCTGATCTCCTCCGGGGTGAGGGGTGGCGGCCCGGCCTCGGGCCGGACGTCGTCGGTCGCGGCGGACGGCCAGCCCGCCGCGTGCTCCTCCAGGACGGCGAGGGCCGAGCAGATCTGGCCCGGCGTGCAGTAGCCGCACTGGAATCCGTCGAGTTCGAGGAACGCCTGCTGCACCGGGTGCAGCCGGTCGCCCTCGGCGACGCCCTCGATGGTGGTGATCTCCCGGCCTTCGGCGGCGACCGCGAGCTGGAGACAGGACACGGCCCTGCGCCCGTCGACGAGGACGGTGCAGGCACCGCACTGCCCCTGGTCGCAGCCCTTCTTGGTGCCGGTCAGGTCGAGCCGCTCGCGCAGGGCGTCGAGCAGCGTGGTGCGGTGATCGACGGGCAGGGTGTGCTTCTCCCCGTTGATGTTCAGGGTGACGGCGCTGGACGTGGACGTCTCGGCCGGGGACATGAGCAGCCTTCTTTCGCGTGTCTCGTGCGAGGAGAATCGGCGCTGTACGGAGGGGGCGGGGGCGGCCTCGGCATGGGCCCTGGCCGCGTACGCCGCTATGGTGGACAGATCTGAACGGACAGGTGTCCGGTTTACGGTTCACGAACGTAGTGGACAACTGTCCGCCTAGCAAGGACGTTTCCGAGCCACGGCCGAAGGAGGACGCGTGGGGCACCCGAAGAAGCCGGCGCTCCGCTCCGACGCGCAGCGCAACCGCGAGCGCATCCTCGAGGTGGCCCTGGCCGAACTGACGCACTCGGCGGACGCTCCGTTGAGCGCGATCGCGAAGAAGGCGGGCGTCGGACAGGGCACGTTCTACCGCAACTTCCCCAGCCGGGAGGCGCTCGTCCTCGAGGTGTACCGGTACGAGGTACAACAAGTCGCCGACACGGCGGCCCAGTTGCTGTGCACCCGGCCGCCGGAGGTGGCGCTGCGCGAGTGGATGGACCGGCTCGCGCAGTACGCGATGGCGAAGGCCGGCCTCGCGGACGCGCTGCGCGAGGCGACGGCCGCCCGCGGCACGATGAAGAGCCTGGCCCACGGCCCGCTCACGGAGGCCGTCACGCTGCTGCTGACCGCGAACGAGAAGGCGGGCACGCTCCGCCCCGGCGTCACCCCCGACGACTTCATGCTGGCGATCGGCGGCCTCTGGCTGATCGACCCGCACGGCGACTGGCAGTCCCGCGCGGGCCGCCTCCTGGACCTGGTGATGGACGGCCTGCGAGCGGGAGCGCCAGGGCCTCCGGCGGACGCATAAGGACTCGGCTCCGATGTCCGGCGACCGCTGCGTGGGGGCGTGGGACCGTGCCGTCTCCGGCGTACGGCACGTGGCGGGGCTCCGGGTTCGGACGCGGGCGGGGCTACGGGTTCAGGCACGGTCGGATGCCCGGTTCACGCGCGGGCGGGGCTACGGGTTCAGGCACGGGCGGATGCCCGGTTCACGCACGGGCGGGCGGGTGCCCGCCCAGCCGCTACGACCGCTTGCGCGGCTTTCCGCGCTTGGGGGTGGGCTTGCCGGCCTTGCCGCCCTGGGGCCGTCCGCCCTGGCGGCGGGCGGGCTGGGCCGTGCCCTGCTTGGGACGGGCGGGCTTGCGGGGGGACGCGGCCGCACCCCGCTTGCCCTTGTCCTTCTCGGCCGGGGCCTGGGTACGGCCGCGGGAGCTGTTCACCGTGCGGCCGCGCACGATGCCGATGAAGTCGTCGACCTGGTCGGTGGTCCGTTCCTCCGGCCAGACGAGCGCCACGCTCGACTCGGGCGCGTCGGTGACCGTCCGGTAGGTGAGGTCGCGGCGGTGGTGCAGCCGGGCGAGGGACTGCGGCACCACGAGCAGGCCCACGCCCGCGGCGACCAGCTCGACGGCGTCGGCGGTACGGGCGGGGCGCTCGAAGGCGGCCTGTCCGGGGAGGCTCTCCCACTCCAGGACGTCGTCGAGCGGATGCTGCACGATCTCGTCGGCGAGGTCCGCGAGCGTGACCTCCTCGACGGCGGCCACCACGTGGTCCTTGGGAACCACGACCACGGTCGTCTCCGTGTAGAGGGAGATCGCGCTGAAGTACGTGCGGTCCACGGGCAGCCGCACCAGACCGGCGTCGGCGTCACCGCGCCGCAGCACGTCCGCCACCTCCGCGGCGTCCACCGGGACGAGGGTGAGCCGGACGTCGGGCTGCCGCTCGTTCCAGATCCGCACCCATTTGGCGGGGGTGGCTCCGGGAACGTACGCGAGCCGGAACTCAGGGGTCGCCGCGGGGGTCTTTTCCGTGCCTGTCACGCCGCAAGGCTACCCGCCGTGGTCGGACCTCTCCGCCGCGCTGGATACCCTTGACCTCATGAGTTCGCACCAGACCGCCCAGTCCATGAAGCCCGCCACCGCGGCGAAGAAGCTGGGTGTGTACCTCGAGGCCACGCCCGCCGAGTTCCGGGACGGCGTCGTCACGCGCGCCGAGCTGGCCGCGCTGCAGGCCGACCCGCCCCAGTGGCTCGTCGACCTGCGGGCCGCCGGCCCGCACCCGCGCCCGGTGGTCGCGGGCAAGCTGGGCATCTCCATCGCGGGCCTGGCCCGCGGCGGCGTGACCGAGCCCCTGACCACGGAGCAGATCGAGGCGCTCAAGGCCGAGAACCCCCGGTGGCTGCAGGAGGAGCGGGACACCCAGGCGGAGGTCCGCAAGGAGACCGTCCGCATCAAGAAGAAGCACGCGGAGGAGGCGGAGCGCCGGGCGCAGCGGTCCGAGGACTGACGACCGCCGCGACGCGCTCGGTCCCGCACGCACGCTGAGCGAGGACGGCCGGACCCCCTGGGGCCCGGCCGTCTTTTCGTGCGCGCGACGCCCTCCGTACGGGGCGTGCTCCCTCACGCGGGGGCACGCTCACCCGCCCGCATCAGACCTCGGCCGACTCCCGCACCGCGCCCACCCGGGGCGCGTCCCGTCGCAGCCCCAGCACGCCCGCCACCACCAGCGCCGCGCACACCGTGCCGGACGCCGCGGGCCAGCCGCCGAGGGTGAGCAGGGGCGCCGCGAGCCCGGCGCCGAGGGCGCCCGCCAGGAAGTACAGGAGCAGATAGACACCGCTGAGGCTGCCGCCGCGGCGCGGGTCGACGGCGAGGATGCGGGTCTGGTTCGCGGCCTGCGCGGTGAAGCAGCCCGCGTCGAGCAGCGCGAGCCCCGTCACGGTGACCACCGGCCGGTCGAGGCCGGTGCAGAGCAGCGCCGCCCCGGCGGCGGCCACGGCCATGCTCGCCCGGACGACGGCGCGCGGCGTGTACCGGTCGCCGAGCCGGCCGGCCACCGGCAGCGCGGCGAAGCCGAGCGCCCCGGCGAGGCTGTAGAGGCCGATGGTGGCGGAGTCGAGGGCGTACGGCGGCTGCGCGAGCCGCACGGTGAGCGCGACCCAGACGAGGCTGAAGGCGAAGTACCAGAGGCTGCCGTTCAGGACCGCGCGGCGCAGCGTCCCGTAGCGGCGCAGCAGTCCCGGGAGCGCGGCGAGGGTGGCGAGATAGCCGCCCGTGGGTGCGGGCCGCTCCCCCGGCAGCCGCCACCACGCCGCGCCCGCGCACGCCAGGACGAGCCCGGCGAACGCGAGCAGCATCCCGCGCCAGCCGAGCGCGTCGGCGAGCGCCCCGCCGACCAGCCGGCTGAGCAGGATCCCGGCGGACATCCCGGCGGCGACGAGCGCGACGGCGGCGCCGCGCCGCTCCTCCCGGGCCCCGCGCCCCGCGATGGTCGACGCCATCGCGCTCACACTCGCCCCCGCGCCGACGAGCACGTAGGCGACGAGGAGCGTCCCGAGGCCGTGGGCGAGCGAGGCCAGGACCAGGCCGGTGGCGAGCAGCAGCAGTTGTCCCGTGACGAGGCGACGGGGTGCCGCCCGGTCCGCGAGGGGCAGCAGGAAGGCGAAGCCCGCGATGCATCCGGCGAGCGCGGCCGTGGTGACGAGTCCGATGGCGGCCGCGGTGGTGCCGGTGTCGCGGGCGACGTCGCCGAGGGCGGGCTGGACGGCGTAGTTGTTGGCGAGCGCCGTCCCGGCGATGCAGGCGAGCAGTCCCGCACGGGCGCGCCGCCGGTTCACGGCGCCTCGCCGCGCACCAGGACGACGGCGTAACGGCAGTCCTGCTCGGTGGAGTTGACGAAGACGCAGGGTGCGGGGGCGCCGAGCTCGACGGTGTCCCCCGCGGCCAGTTCGTGGACCGTCTCCCCCTCGCGGAAGGTCAGCCGGCCGTCGAGCACCCAGATGATCTGCCGGTGGAAGGCGAACGCGGCGGCGGGGTAGGGCACTTCGGCCCCGGCGGGCAGCCGGATCTCCGCCACCTCGGCGGGGAAGCCGGGCCCCGACACCTGCCGTCGCACGTATCCGGTCTCCGGATCGAGCCACTGCGGCGCCGCGCCCGCACGCCGTACGCGCTCCGCGTCGGCCGCCGCCTCCCCCTCCGGGTCCAGCAGCGTGGCGACGCTCAGCCGGAAGGCGGCCGACAGCTTGCCCAGGACCACCGCCGTCGGGTTGCTCTCGCCCCGCTCGATCCGGTTGATCATCGCCTTCGACACCCCGGACGCCTCGGCCAGCTCCGCGAGGGTCCAGCGGCGCCCGTCCCGCTCGGCTCGGATGCGGGAGCCGATGCGCTTCACCAGAGGGTCTACTATATTGGACATGAATCCAATATACGAGACCGCCGACGCCCGGGTGCGGGCGGTGACGATCCGCCCGGCACACGCCGCCGATCTGGACGCCGTGCTCGCGATCCGCAACCACGCCATCGAGCACGGCACGGCGCTGTGGACGGACACGCCCCAGTCCCGCGACGAGGGCGCGGCGTGGCTGGCCGCGCACCTGGCGCGGGGTTCGGCGTACGTGGCGGAGTGCGCGGCCTCGGTCGTCGGGTTCGGGGTCTACGGCCCCTGGAAGGACTACTCCGGATTCCGGCACACGGTCGAGAACTCGGTCTACGTCGCCGAGGGGCAGCACGGCCGGGGCATCGGCGCGGCCCTCCTCGGCACGCTGATCACGTCCGCCGAGGCGGCCGGCCTGCACGTCATGATCGCGGGCATCGAGTCCGGCAACGCGGCCTCGGTCCGCCTGCACGAGCGGCACGGCTTCGAGCACGCGGGCACGGTGCGCGAGGTGGGCACGAAGTTCGGCCGCTGGCTCGATCTGACCCTGATGCGGCGGCAGTTGGGCTGACCGGCCGCACGCCCGGAGGGAGCCGCGGCCGCGCGGCGGGCGGCCTCAGCCCTTGACCGACTCCACGATCCGCCGGGCGGCCTCGGCCGGGGTGAGGTGCGTCGTGTCGACGACCTCCGCGTCGGCGTGCAGCCAGGTGCGGGCCGCCTCCGCGTAGGGCTCCAGGTGCCGGAACCGGAAGGGCCCGGGAGGCACGACGGTGTCGTTCTCGATGCGGGCGCGGAGCGTGTCCTGGTCGGCGTGGAGGACGAAGTGCCGCACCTCGATGCCGTGCCCCGCGAGGCCCTCGCCGATCTCGCGCCAGTACTCCTCGACCAGGACGGTCATGGGCATCACGAGGGTGCCGCCGGTGTAGTCGAGGATGCGGCGGGCGGTCTCGACGACGAGCGGCCGCCACGGCGGCCAGTGCTGGAAGTTGTCCGTCGCGGGCAGTCCGGGCTTGATGTCCATGAGCGTCTCGCCGACCTTCTCGGCGTCGAACACCTGTGAGTCCGGGAGCAGTTGCTGCACCAGCGCGCTGGTCGTCGTCTTGCCCGCGCCATGGGTTCCGTTGAGCCATACGATCATGGCGCTCCACCCTACTCACGCCGGAGCTCCAGCATCCCTTCATCGTTCATGTAGACGAACAACGATCACATACATAGCCATTGACGTGGTCACGGCAACAGCTCTAGCGTGCCGAAGAAAGGGCTTTCCCTCCCTGATTATGGCGCCCCCGGGCGTCCTCGTTCACGGATTCGAACCAGAACTCGACCAGTCCTGTTCACGCACGCATCTGGAGACGAACGATGAAGTCACGAGCCGCGAGACCCGTCATCAGCATCGCGTCCGCCGGTCTCCTTGCCGGCACCCTCGTCGCCCTGGCCGGCCCCTCGGCCCAGGCCGCGACGACCCGCTACGAAGCCGAGTCCGCGCCCGCGGTGTGCACCGGAGCCGTCGAGACCGAGTGGTCCGGCTACTCGGGCAGCGGATTCTGCAACGCCACCAACTCCACCAGTGGATACGCCCAGTTCACCGTGTCCGCGTCCGCGGCGGGCACGGCGACCCTGAGCATCCGGTTCGCCAACGGCACCACCACCGCGCGGCCCGCGAACGTCGTGGTCAACGGATCGACCGTGGCATCGGCGTCCTTCGAGGGCACCGGCACCTGGACCGGCTGGACGACGAAGACGCTGACCGTCCCGGTGACCGCGGGCAGCAACACGATCCGGCTGACCCCGACCACCGCGAACGGCCTGCCCAACGTCGACTACGCCGACGTGGAGACCTCCGGCTCCACCACACCGCCCACCAGCGGCGCCCTCTACGTCTCCCCCGGCGGCACCGACGGCGCGGCGGGCACGATCGACGCCCCGACCACCCTCGCCTCGGCGATCGGCCGGGTCGCCGCGGGCGGCACGATCTACCTGCGCGGCGGCACGTACGCGTACGGATCGACGATCACCGTCCCCGCCGGGAACAACGGCACCTCCGCCGCCCGGACCACCCTCGCCGCCTACCAGGGCGAGAAGCCGGTCCTCAACTTCTCCGCGCAGAGCGAGAGTTCGTCCAACCGGGGGCTCCAACTGTTCGGCAACTACTGGCGCGTGTACGGCGTCACCGTCGAGCACGCCGGTGACAACGGTATCTACGTCGGCGGCAGCCACAACGTCATCGAGCGCACGGTGACCCGCTTCAACCGGGACACCGGCCTCCAGCTCGGCCGCACCGCCTCCTCGACGCCCGCCGCCGACTGGCCGTCCGACAACCTGATCCTGAGCGCCGAGTCGCACGACAACGCCGACTCCGACGGCGAGGACGCCGACGGCTTCGCCGCGAAGCTCACCACCGGCACCGGGAACGTCTTCCGCTACGCCGTCTCGCACAACAACATCGACGACGGCTGGGACCTGTACACGAAGTCGGACACGGGCGCGATCGGCCCGGTCACCGTCGAGGACTCCCTCGCCTACGGCAACGGCACCCTCAGCGACGGCTCGCAGGCCGGCAACGGCGACCGCAACGGCTACAAGCTGGGCGGCGAGGACATCGCCGTCAACCACGTCGTGCGGCGCAGCTTCGCGGTGAAGAACGGCAAGCACGGCTTCACCTGGAACAGCAACCCGGGCTCGATGACGGTCTCCGCGAACGTCAGCGTCGACAACGGAGAGCGCAACTTCAGCTTCGACGGCGGCAGTTCGGTCTTCCGCGACAACACGTCGTGCCGAAGCTCCAGCGGCACGAACGACCGGATCATCGGCAACTCCGACAGCTCGAACCAGTTCTGGTCCGGGTCGAACGGCTCCCGCTGCTCCTCCTACGCGGGCGCCCTCGGCTGGTCGTTCGCGTCGGACGGCCGGCTCGTGGTGACGTTCGGCGGCAGCCAGGTCACCCCGTAACCCGCGCGCGTGTGCCACCGCCCGCGTAGGCGGTGGCACACGCGTGGCCAGATTCTTTCCCTTCGTGGCCATCTGGCCAGTGACGGGTGAGCGGTCCGGCCGCGCACGATCGGGGCATGAGATTCCTCTGGGTCTTCGCCCATCCCGAACCGCGCTCCCTGAACGCCGCCCTGATGCGTGACGCGCTGAGCACCCTGGACGGGCTCGGCCACGAGACGCGTACGTCCGACCTGTACGCGATGAAGTGGAAGGCGGTCGTCGACGCCGACGACTTCGGGGGTGAACCCGCCGACGGCGAGCGGCTGTTCGTCGGGGCGGCGCAGGAGCAGGCGTACGCGTCGGGCGCGCTGAGCGAGGACATCAGGTCCGAGCTCGACAAGCTCGCGTGGGCCGACGTCGTCGTCCTGCACTTCCCCCTGTGGTGGTTCGGTCCGCCCGCCATCCTCAAGGGCTGGCTCGACCGCGTCCTGGTCCAGGGCGTCGGCTTCGGCGTCAAGGACGGGGCGGGCCGCACCCGCCGCTACGGCGACGGCGGTCTCGCCGGGAAGCGCGCCCTGATCGTCACGTCGGTGGGCGCCCGCCCGTCCGGATTCGGCCCGCGCGGCATCCACGGCTCGCTGGACGAGGTGCTGTTCCCGCTGCTGCACGGCACGTTCTGGTACACGGGGATGGCGCCCCTCGACCCGTTCGTCGTGTACGGGGCGGACCGCCACACCCCGGCGGAGTACGCCCGCACGGCCGACGCGCTCCGCGCCCGGCTGCGTGCCCTGCCGACGGCCGAGCCGCTGCGCTACCGCCGGGAGGGCGGCGGCGATTACGACGAGGACCTCGTCCTGCGGCCCGGCCTGGCCCCCGGCCGGACCGGCCTCGGCATCCACCGGGCGGCCGGCCCGTCGGGGGCGGGCGGGGCGGTCAGGCCGCCGGCTGCTCCACGGCCGCCGGGGAGAGCGGGATCGGCGTGAACATCGCGGGCTCCTCGTCCGGAGTGAGCGCGGTCGGGCCGTACACCCAGTCGGTGAACGCGTAGTCGTGGGTGTCCCGGGCCCGCAGGATCGCGTTGCGCCGCAGCCGCGCCTCCCCGTCGAGGTGCCACAGCTCGCCCCAGGCGCGGGCCGTGGTCTGCACCCGCCGGCAGTGCTCCACGCGGACCGCCTCGTACGCGACCAGCGCACCGTCCCAGTCCGGTTCGGTGCCGGCCGGGGTGGCCTCGGCCAGCCGGGCGTAGTGCTGCGCGAGCACCCAGCCGTCCTCGATCGCCATGATCGCGCCCTGTGCCATGTACTGGAGCGGCGGGTGCGCGGCGTCGCCGAGCAGGGCGATCCGGCCGTGCACCCAGGTCTCGATCGGATCGCGGTCGAACATCCGCCACCAGCGGTCCCGCCACATCAGCGGGATGCCCACGCCGACCGTCTCGCAGCTGCCCTCGAAGGCGGCGTCCAGCTCGTCGGGGGTGCCCCAGTCCGCCTCGCCCGCCAGGGCCTTGGGCGACTCGAACACGGCGACCTGGTTGAACATATCGCCGCCGCGCAGCGCGTACTGGACGAAGTGGCGGCGCGGGCCGACGTAGACGGTGACGTCGTGCTCCGCGATGCCGTTGTCCTTGACCTCCTCGATCGGGACGGCCGCGCGGTAGGCCACGTAGGACGAACTGACCACGTCGTCGCCGATCAGCTGCTGCCGGGCCACGGAGTGCAGTCCGTCGGCGGCGACGACCAGCGGGGCGGTCTCGGTCCTGCCGTCCTTCAGCAGGACCCGGGCGCCGCCCTCGGTGTTCTCGTAGCCGACGACGACCTGGTCGTTCAGCAGCTCGACCCCGGCCCGCTCGCAGGCCCGCAGGAAGATGCCGTGCAGGTCGCTGCGGTGGATGACCATGTACGGGAAGCCGTAGCGGCGTTCGAGGTCGCGCAGGTCGAGGCGGGTCAGTACCTCGGAGTCGACCGCGTCCCGCATCACCATGTTCTCCGGGACGACGCCCAGCGACTTGGCCTCGTCGAGGAGTCCGTAGTCGGCGAGGATGCGGGTGCAGTTGGGCGCGATCTGCAGGCCGGCGCCGACCTCGCCGTACTCCGGGGCCTGTTCGAGGACGCGGACCCGAAGTCCCTGGCGGGACAGGGCGTAGGCGGTGCTGAGGCCGCCGATGCCGCCGCCGACCACGAGGACGTCCGGTTGTCCGGCGGGCGTGGGTTCAGGGTTCATGAGGCTGTTCCTTGCGTGTGCGGGGCGGACCCCGGTTCAGAGCCAGGCGCCGAGCGCGGGGGCGGGTGAGCCGTCGGCGGTGCGCAGGTCGGCGTCCCGTCCGGTGAGGTAGGCCGTGATGGCGGGCAGGTCCCCGGTGACCTGGAAGGACTCGCCCGTGCCCGGCAGCTCCCAGCGGGAGCCGGTCGCGGTCCGCAGGGTCACGGCCGGGCCGGGGGCCGCGGCGCGCTTGGCGGTGACGTCGTCGCACAGGGCGGCGAGGAAGTCGGCCGGCAGGTCGGCGAAGGAGACGTCGGTCGCCAGGTCGACGGCGTGGACGCACACCTCGCGGGAGCGCATCCAGGGCAGTTCGGTGGCGGGGACCGTGCGGCCCTGGGCGGTGACGACCTCGTGGCGCCACTGCTCGTCGGTGAGCCGGTCCATGCCCGCCTCCAGCGCGTCCGCCGAGCGGCGCAGCCAGGCGGTGAGCCGGGCGGCCGGCAGGGCGCGGCCGCGTTCGATGCCGGCCGCCCGGTCCTCGGGCGAGGCGTACATCGGGGTGGGTTCGCCGGTGGCGGCCCAGTGCACCAGGTTGGACAGGGCCTCCGCGTTGGCGGCGACGTGCGCGGCGACGTGCGCGCGGGTCCAGCCGGGCAGGGCGCTGGGCGCCGCGTACCCGGCGTCGTCGAGTCCGGCGACGGCGTCGAAGGTCAGCTCGGCGCCGACCAGGGCCCAGCGCCGGGCGTCCACGAAGGTGCGGGAGGCGGCGGTCACGCGCCGACCACCTTGTTGGTGCAGGCGCCCAGGCCGGTGATCTCGGTGACCACGCTCTGGCCGGGGAGCAGGAACACCTTGGGGTCGCGGGCGTTGCCGACGCCGGCCGGGGTGCCGGTGGCGATGATGTCGCCCGGGCGCAGGGTGATGACGGTGGAGATGTACTGGACGAGGAAGACCGGGTCGAACAGGAGGGTGCCGGTGTCGTCCTGCTGCATCACCCGGCCGTCGACGACGGTGCTGACCCGGAGGGCGGGGCGGACGCCGCCGACCTCGTCGGGCGTGACGACGTAGGGGCCGACGGGGGTGGTGGCCTCCCAGATCTTGCCCTGGGTCCACTCGATGGTGCGGAACTGCCAGTCGCGCGCCGAGATGTCGTTCATGACGGTGAAGCCGGCGATGGCGGCGGCGGCCTGCTGCTCGTCGGCGCGGCGCACCTGCTCGCCGATCACGACGGCCAGCTCGACCTCCCAGTCGAACGCGTCGGTCTCGGGCGGCTTGACGATGTCGTCGTGCGCGCCGATGAGGGTGTCGGCGAACTTCGGGAAGAGCGTCGGGTAGGCGGGCAGGTCCCGGCCCATCTCCTTGATGTGGTTGGTGTAGTTGTGGCCGACGCAGACGACCTTGGAGGGGTTCGGGACGACCGGGGCGAAGTCGGCGTCCGCGGCCGGGTAGATGGTGCCGGAGGCGGCGGCCGCCTCGGTGCGCCAGTCGGCGGTGGCGAACAGTTCGCCGAGGTCGGCGTGGCCGAGGTCGACGTGGACGTCGCCGTCGAGGCGGACCGCGCGGGTGCCGTCGGCGGTGCGGATGGTGGCGAGCTTCATGGTCAGGCGTCCTTCTGGGTGCGGTGGAGGCGGAGCGCCTCGAAGACGGGGGCGTCGGAGAAGCGGAAGAGGTCGAGGGCGCCCGCGTCGGAGTCGGTCGCGCCGGCCTCGGACCGGGCGGAGAACGGCTCCCAGGACGGGACGACGAACAGGTCGCCGCGGGCCACGGTCCAGGTCCTGTCCCCGACGGTGACCACGCCGGAGCCGTCGAAGACCTGGTAGACGGACGAGCCGGTCTCGCGCACCGGCGCGGTCTCGGCGCCGCGGGCGACGCGGTGGAACTCGGCGCGGAGGGTGGGCAGGACGTCGGAGCCGTCGTGCGGGTTGCTGTAGCGGACCGCGGCGTGGCCGGGCTCGACGGTGCCGCCGAAGCCCTCCTTCTCCAGCATCAGTTGGTCCCTGAGGGCGGCGTCGGTGTACTCCCACTTGTAGGACAGCAGGGGGCTGCCCGGTGCGGTGGGGGTGGCGGACAGCGGGCGCAGGCCCGGGTGGCCCCACAGCCGCTCGGAGCGGGAGCGGTCCGGGGTGGTCCGCTCGGCGGCGCTGATCTCGTCGCGGCCGAACTCGAAGAACTGCGCCTCGGTGAGGTACTGCAGGGGGATGTCGAGGCCGTCGATCCAGGCCATCGGCTCGGCGGTGGCGTTGTGGTGGGCGTGCCAGTTCCAGCCGGCCTGCGGGAGGAAGTCGCCGCGGTTCATCGGCACCGGGTCGCCGCCGACGACCGTCCACACGCCCGAGCCCTCGACGACGAACCGGAAGGCGTGCTGGGTGTGGCGGTGCTCGGGGGCGTCCTCGCCCGGCATCAGGTACTGAATGGCCGCCCACAGGGTGGGGGTGGCGAAGGGCCGGCCGCCGAGGGACGGGTTGGCCAGCGCGATGGCGCGGCGCTCGCCGCCGCGGCCGACCGGCACGATGTCGCCGGCCCGGGCGGCCAGTTCGCGCAGTCGCTGCCAGCGCCACAGGTGCGGGACGGCGCGCGAGCGCGGGTGGGCCGGCATGAGGTCGCCGATCTCGGTCCACAGCGGGACGAGCAGCTCGTTCTCGAAACCCCGGTACAGCTCTTCGAGGGCCGGGGTGACCTCGGGCTGGCCCTCCGCGGCGACGGCCTGCAGCCGCACCGGGGAGCCCGAGGCGATGTCATGGGCGAGGGAGGACTGAGTCATGGCCTCAGCCTGCGGCGTTTCTCTCTGAAGAACACGTAGATTCTGAAGAGCAGAACAACGCCGGGGAGAACGTCATGGACAAACCGCTGAAGAATCCGCCGCCCTACCCCATCGCCAGCGTGGACCACGCGCTGCGGGCGGCCACCGTCCTGCAGTTGGAGGGCGGTGCGAGCGTGTCGCAGATCGCCGAGCGGCTGGGCGTCGCGCGGTCGACCGCGCACCGGATCCTGGCGATGCTGGTGTACCGGGACTTCGCCGTGCAGGGCGAGGACCGGATCTACCGTGCGGGTCCCGTCCTCGAACTCGCCACGCACTCCCAGTCCCTGGTGTCCCGGCTGCGGGCGGCGGCGCTGCCGCATCTGCACCGGGTCGTCGCCCTGCTCGAGGAGACCGCGAACCTGACCGTGCGCACCGGGGACACGGTGCGGTTCATCGCCAGCGTCGAGTGCGCGCAGGCGCTGCGGGTCGGCTCGCGCGAGGGCATGGTGTTCCCGGCCCACCGCACCACGGCGGGCCTGCTGCTGCTCGCCGATCTGTCCGACGAGGAGCTGGCCGAGGTGTACGCGGCCGAGCGCTACCGGGAGCGGCCGGCCGAGCGCCCGGATCTCGAGCAACTGCGCACGGAGCTGCGGAAGGTGCGGCGCAACGGGTTCGCCGTGAACAAGGGGCGGTCCGAGCGCGGTCTGGTCGCCGTCGGCGTGCCGGTGCGCGAGCGGGAAGGCATCGCGCTGGCCGGTCTGTCGGTGTCGCTGCCCGGCGTGCGCTACGACCCGCAGCGGCTGCGGTCCGTGGTGGCCACCCTGGACGCGGCGGCGCGCGCGGTGGAGCAGGACCTCGCGGAGCTCGCCCCGGAGGGCCGCTGACGTGCGAACGGGCCCGTACGGCACCGCTGTTGTCGCGGTGTCGTACGGGCCCGTCGCGGTCGGTCGTCAGTTGTTGGCGACGAAGTCGGTGACCAGCCGGTTGAACTCCTCGGCGTGCTCGATCATCGCCCAGTGGCCGCAGTGGTTGAGGACCACGAGACGGCTGTCGGGGATGTTCGCCAGCAGGAACAGCGAGGTCTCGTAGGAGACGACGCGGTCGTCGCGGCCGTGGATCAGCAGCGTCGGCACGTTGATCGTCGGCAGCAGCTCCGGCTTGACCCACTTCGGCAGCGGGGCGCCCTTGGGCAGTCCCGCCACGTAGTTGGCCAGGTGCTCGGGGCGGGCGAGCGCGGCGTCGGAACGGGCCTGGCACAGCTCGGGAGTGGCGAACCTGGCCTTGTCGTAGACCATGATCTCGACGAGCCGGCGCATGTTCTCCGGGCTCGCGTCGTGGTAGGCCTCGATGAGGACCTTGAGTCCCTCGGACGGGCCGCCGCCGGGTCCGAAGAGGGTGGGCAGGCGCATGCCGACCGGCGGGCCCATGGTGACGAGGTGGGTGATCCGCTCGGGGTGCTCGGTGGCGAGCCGGATCGAGGTCTGGCCGCCCATCGAGTTGCCGACGAAGGCGGCCTTGTCGATGTCGAGGGCGTCCATGAACTGGATCGCGGCGTCGACGTGGTCGAGCTGGTCGACGGTGGCGGCGTCCGACTCGCCCCAGCCGGGCATGTCGACCGCGTACACGTGGAAGTGCTCGGCCAGTGCCTCGATGTTGCCGGCGAAGTTGCTCCAGCCGGTGGCGCCGGGGCCGCTGCCGTGCAGCAGGACGACCGGGTGGCCCGAGCCCGCCTCGTAGTAGCGGAGCTTCCAGTCGGCGGTCTCGACGGTGCGGGCGAGGTCCTGCGGGTCGAGGGGCATCAGTGGTTCTCCTCCATCGGGTTCGGCGCGGCGGCGAGCAGTCCGGCGACGACGCCCGGCGGGCGGTGGCCCCAGCTGTGCAGCCGGTCGAGCGTCTTCACCTCCCAGGTCTCGTCGTCGATGATCAGGCCGCCCCAGCCGTACTCGATGCTGAAGCCGGACGGCGTGAAGACGTAGAAGCTGAACATCTGGTCGTTCGGGTGCATGCCGAGCGTCATCTCGAACGGCTGCTTGGCGTCCATGCACCGGTCGTAGGCCAGGCCCACGTCACGGATGTCGCTGACCTCGACCATGAAGTGGTGGGTCCTCTTCGGCGACGGCATGTCCCCGAAGGCGACGGTGTGGTGGCGGCCGTTGCAGTGCAGGAAGATCAGGTCGGCGACGATGCCGGGGGCGAGCTCCTCGACGATGATGTCGCTGATCTTGAAGCCGAGCAGGTCGATGTAGAAGCCCAGGTAGGTCTCCCGGGAGACGCCGTGGGCGAGCAGCACCTGGTGGCCCGCGCCGCCGGCGCCGGTCACGAAGTCGCCGAGCAGCGACGCGGACGCGAACGGGGTGGTGGCGTCGGCCAGTCCGTTGACCAGCTCGATCCGGTTGCCCATCGGGTCGGCGGTGACGAAGATCCGGTCCACCTTGCGGGCGGCGGCGAGCTTCGCGTCGCCCTCGGTGACCTCGATCCCGGCCGCACGCAGCGTCACGACCAGGGAGTCGAGCGCCTCGGCGCCCTCGACCTCGTAGCCGGTGGCGACGAGGTCGTCGGCCGGGCCCTCCGTGACGACCCAGCGGTGGGCCTTCTCGTCGGTGCGCAGCGTGAAGCCGTCCCCGGTCCTCTCGCCGAGCTGCATGCCGAGCAGCGTGACGCCGAAGTGCTCCCAGTCGGTGAGGCTGCTCACCTCGTAGACGACGTATCCGAGTTCCTTGACTCCGGACAAGGCTCTTCTCCTTCTTGGCTGGCTTGTTCGCAGACGTGTGCGCGGGCTTCCCGGCCGGCCTCCCGGGCCGGCCTCCTGGCCGGCGATTCAGACGGCGGGCACGGCGAGGCCGTGGGTGTCGGCGGCGGCGACGAACCGGTCGGGCCGGACCGCGACGACCCGGGCGCCGTACCGGCGCATCCAGGGCAGGACGACCTCGTCCAGGTCGACCAGTTCGTCCGGCCCCTGGGTGTGCGAGGTCTTGGGGCGCACCGCGCGGTAGTGGGCGCCGAGCCCGTCCCAGCCCGCCTTCTCCTCGGCGGACAGCAGGGTCGCGGGGTCGACGTCGTCGCCGAGCAGCACGAAGTGGCGGCCGAGGTGGTCGTCCAGGCGGGCCATCCGGCCGGCAGTGTCGCCGGTGATCGGCTGCGGGACCATGCGGCCGATGACGCTGGCGTCACCGGTCTCGCCGCGCAGCCAGCCTGCGGTGAGCACGGGCGGGGCGGTGAGCGGCGGCTCGAACGGGGTGACGGTGTTCTCCGGCACCGCGTTCATCGCGGCCTGCTCCTCCTCGGAGACCTCCTGCTTGATCACCCGGCCGAGGCCGACCGCGAGGCCGGTGTAGAAGGCGGCGTTGGGACGCCGCTCCGCCTCGTAGGTGTCGAGCCAGCTCTCGGGCAGCTCGCCCTTGAGCACTCCGGCGATCTTCCAGCCCAGGTTGTGGGCGTCGCGCATGCCGGTCTGCATGCCGGCGCCGGCCCACGGCGGCATCAGGTGCGCCGCGTCGCCGGCCAGGAACACCCGGCCCTGCCGGAAGGTGTCGGCCATCCGGACGTGGTGCTGGTAGAAGGCGTGCTGGTGGATGTCGACGTCGTCCTCGGAGACGCCGAGCGCCTTGAGCAGCGGCCAGAGCTCGGCGCTGGTCGGGTAGTCGGCCGGGGTCTCGTCGGGTTTGAGCGGGATCTCCCAGCGGTGGTGGCCCGCGGACAGGGCGATGTCGACGACCGGGCGCTCCTTGTCGGACCAGAAGGTCAGGAAGTCGCGGTCCGGCCACCAGCGCTTGACGTGGCAGTCGACGACGACCCAGGTGACGTCGTCGGTGTCGCCCAGCAGCTTGCAGCCGACGCGGCCGCGGGTGGCGCTGCTGCCGCCGTCGGCGCCGATCGCGTAGCGGGTGCGGGTGGTGTGGACGGCGCCGTCGGCGGTCGAGGTGATCGTGACGCCGTCGGCGTCCTGCTCGACACCGGTGACCTCGTCGCCGTAACGGACGGTGACCAGGTCGGCGCACTCGTCCTGGACGGCGGCGCGCAGCTCGGCCTCCATCGTCGGCTGGTAGATGTTGTAGAAGCGCGGGCCGCGCCCGAGCGTGGACGGCGGATGCTCGATCCGCATGATCTCGGTGCGGTCGTAGGTCATCCAGCGCAGCGCACGCTGCGGGTCGATCACCTTCTCGACCCGCTGGTCGATGCCCAGGTCCTGGAAGATCCGCATCGTCCAGTCATTGACCGTCACGGCACGCGCCCGGGGGTAGATGTCCCGGTCCCGTTCGAAGGCGACGGCGGAGATGCCGTGTCGGGCGAGGGTGAGTGCGGCGATCACACCGGTCGGGCCGTATCCGACAATCGCGACATCCGCGTCGTATCTCTTGGTCATGCGCTGGCTCCGTGGGTCAGGCTCGAACGCAAAGGCAGAAAGTTTTGGACCGATCGGTCGGTACATTTCGAAGGTAGCAGTGGCCCTCCGCAGCACGTCAAGAGATTCCGGACACGGATTTTTCACCTGCTCAGGCCCTGGTCCGGGCCGCGGACGGCTCCCGTCCGGTCCTGGCGCGGGGCCACGCCCCGGCGTCGCCTAGACTCCGGGGCGTGGAGACGACCGAGACGCCCGCGCCGGAAGCACGCACCAACCGCCGCGGCCGACGGTCACGGCAGGAGATCCTGGACGCGGCCGCCCGCGTGATGTCCGTACGCGGCTACGCGGGCACGTCGATGTCGGCGCTCGCCAAGGAGACCGGGCTGCCGAAGAGCGCCTTCTACCACCACTTCGAATCCAAGGCGGGGCTGCTCTCCGCCGTCATGGAGCAGGGCGCGCACGCCTTCTTCGACGCCATGCGCGAGGCCCACCGCAACCCGCCGCAGGACGGCACGCCGCGCGAGCGGCTGCGCTGGTACCTGCGCAGGACCGGCGAAGTCATGGAGAACGGCGAGGAGTTCCTGCGCCTGCTGCTCGTGCTGGTGATGAGCCGCGAGGCGGCGGAGGCGCCCGAGGCGCTGCGGACCGTGATCACGGTCCGTGACGAGGGCCGCGCCTACATGGCGCACATGATCCGCTCGTCCTTCCAGGACGAGGGCGAGGAGACCGCCGCGAAGATCGCGGAGGCCCTCGCCCCCTTCGGGATGGCCGGCTACGACGGCGCCTTCGTCGCCCTCCAGTCCGAGGGCGGCCGGCCCGCCTCGGCGTGGATGGACCAGCTCGCCGACTCGATGGCGGCGCTCGGCGAGGCCATCGCCAAGGCGGGCTGAGGCGGGCCGGGCCGGGTCACTGGACGGCGGCCGCCGGGCCCACCAGTTCGGACAGGACGTCCTCCATGGTCACGAAGCCGAGCACGGTGCCCTTCTCCCCGGTGACCGCGGCCAGGTGACTGCCCGCCGCGCGCAGCGTGGTGAGCGTGTCGTCCAGCGGGGTGTCCAGCCGGACCCTCGTGAGCGGGTGCAACGCCGCCGCGGGGAAGGGGAGTTCGCGGTCGGCGACGCCCAGGGTGTCCTTGATGTGGAGGTACCCGAGGAGCGTGCCGCCGGGGCCCGTGACGGGGAACCGGGAGTATCCGGCGGCCGCGGCGACCCGCTCCAGGGCGGCAGGCGTGACCGCCGCGTCGACCGTCGTCATCCGCTGCGCCGGAACGAGGATCTCGCCTACCGGCCGCGTGCCCAACTCCAGGGCGTCACGCAGCCGTTCACCGTCCTGCGGCGAGAGCAGTCCGGCCGCGCTGGAGTCGAGCACCATCCGGGCGAGCTGGTCGTCGGTGAACACGGACTCGACCTCGTCCTTCGGCTCCACGTTCAGCAGTCGCAGCAGCGCGTTCGCGAACGCGTTGATGCCGAGGACGAACGGCTTGAGCGCCCTGGTCACCGCCACGAGCGCCGGACCGAGCAGCAGGGCGGTGCGCACCGGCGCGGCGAGCGCGATGTTCTTCGGCACCATCTCGCCGAACAGCATGTGCGCGTACGTCGCCACGGTCAGCGCGATGACGAACGAGATCGGGTGCACCAGCGCATGCCGTACGTGCACGGCCTCGAATCCCGGCTCCAGGAGGTGGGCGATGGCCGGTTCGGCGACGGCGCCGAGGACCAACGACGAGACGGTGATGCCGAGTTGGGCGGTGGCCAGCAGCGCGGAGAGGTGCTCAAGGGCCCACAGGGTGGAGCGGGCCCGCTTCTCGCCCGCCTGGGCGCGCGGCTCGATCTGGCTGCGCCGCACGGAGATCAGGGAGAACTCGGCGCCGACGAAGAACGCGTTGGTGAGCAGGGTGAGCGCGCCGATGGCGAGCTGCAGGCCGGTCATCGGGCTTCCTCCGTCAACTGGGCCTGCACTGGCGCCCGTTCGGCTATCCGGACCCGGTCGGCGCGGTGGTGGTCGACGCGCAGGACCGTCAGCTCCCAGCAGTCGAGGTCGACGCGGTCACCGGGGGCGGGGATCCGGGCGAGGCGGGTCGCGACGAGCCCCGCCACCGTCTCGTAGGGGCCGTCGGGCACGGTGAGTCCGACCGGGGCCAGCTGGTCGATGCGCACGCCGCCGTCGGCCTCCCAGGCGGTGCGCCCGTCGGCGGTGGGGGCGGCGGGATGCAGGTCAGGGGTCTCGACGGGGTCGTGTTCGTCGCGCACCTCGCCGACGACTTCCTCCACGATGTCCTCGACGGTCGCCACCCCGGCCGTGCCGCCGTACTCGTCGATGACGACGGCCATGGTGCGGGTGGCGCGCAGCCGCTCCAGGAGCCGGTCGGCGGGCAGGCTGTCGGGGACGAGGAGCGGCTTGGTGGCCAGGTCGGCGACGGGGGTGCGCTGCCGCTCGTCGGGGTCGAGGGCGAGGACGTCCCGGATGTGGACCGTGCCGACGACCTCGTCGAGGCTGTCGCGGTAGACGGGGAAGCGGGACAGGCCCGTGGCGTGCGTGAGGGCCGCCGCGTCCGCCGCCGTGGCGTGTGCCTCCAGCGCCTGGACGTCGACGCGCGGGGTCATGACGTTCTCCGCGGTCAGCTCGTTCAAGTGCAGGGTACGGACGAACAGTTCCGCCGAGTCGGCCTCCAGGGCGCCGACGGCCGCGGAGTGCCGGGCGAGCGCCACGAGCTCCTCCGGGCTGCGGGCGGAGGCCAGCTCTTCGGCGGGCTCCAGGCCGACGCGGCGCACGAAGCGGTTCGCCGTGTCGTTCAGGTGCCGGATGAACGGGCCGAAGGCGGCGGTGAAGCCGCGCTGCGGCCCGGCCACCACCTTGGCCACGGCCACCGGGCGGGCGATCGCCCAGTTCTTCGGCACCAGTTCGCCGACGACCATCAGGATCACCGTGGACAGGGCCACGCCGAGCACGGAGGCCACCGACGAGGCGGCGCCACCGAGCCCGGCGGCTTCGAGCGGACCGCGCAGGAGGGCGGCCAGCGACGGTTCGGCGAGCATGCCGATCACCAATGACGTGACGGTGATGCCGAGTTGGGCCCCGGACAGCTGGAACGTCAGGGTCCGTACGGCCGTCAGCGCGCCGCCCGCCCCGCGCTCCCCCGCGGCGGCGGCCCGCTCCAGGTCACCGCGCTCCACGGTGGTGAGCGAGAACTCGGCCGCCACGAACAGGGCGCAGGCCAGTGTCAGGAGCAGGGCGAGCAGCAGCAACAGCACCTCGGTCACCGGCCCGTCACCCCCGCACCGCGCACGTGAACTCCGGGGACGGCCGGCCGGTGCGGCGCGGCGGTGGGTCTGCTACTGGGGGGCTCACCCATCGGGGGCCGGGCTCCTTCTGATCCGGGGGACGCACTGGACGGCGCCGTGACGCCGCCTATGCTTCTACACATCTGTAGAACGCAGGGCAGCGGATCAGTGTTCCCGATCCGCCGGCTGTATCGGCAGATCCAGAAGCACCGGCAAGAACAGAAACAGAAGCAGACCCATCACAGAGGAGTGGACGCCACGATGGTGTTCAAACGGCTGCTCGGCTCGCTGGGCGTGGGCGGCCCCACGGTGGACACGGCCCTCGTACCGGGCCCCGTGCTGCCCGGCGGGGAGCTCTCCGGCGAGGTTCGGCTCAGCGGCGGCGGCGCCGACTTCGACATCGAGCACATCACCCTGGAGCTGGTCGCCCGGGTCGAGGCGGAGACCGACGAGGACGGGGCGGGTGAGCGCCACGGCACCGTGGTCTTCGACCGGTTCGTGGTCGGCGGCGGCTTCCGGCTGGCCGAGGGCGACAGCCGCACCGTCCCCTTCACCGTGCGGCTCCCCTGGGAGACCCCGCTCACCGAGCTGTACGGGCAGGACCTCGGCGTCGTCCTCGGCGTGCACACCGAGCTGTCCGTGGCCGGCGCCCGGGACAAGGGCGACCTCGACCCGCTCACCGTGGGCCCGCTCCCGGTGCAGGAGGCGATCCTCGAAGCCTTCGGACAGCTCGGCTTCGGCTTCCGCTCCGCCGACCTGGAGTACGGCCGCATCGGCGGCACGGGCCAGCAGCTCCCCTTCTACCAGGAGCTGGAGCTGTCCCCGGCACCGCAGTACGCCCACGCGGTGAACGAACTCGAAGTCACCTTCCTCGCCACGCCCGGCGGCATGGAGGTGGTCCTGGAGGCGGACAAGCGCGGCGGCCTCTTCTCCGCGGGCCACGACGCGCTCACCCGCTTCACCGTCGCTCACGACGGCATCCACCACCACGACTGGACGGCGCTGGTCGACGGCTGGGTGCGCGAACTCGTCGACCACCGCTCCTCGTTCGCCACGCACGCGTCGTACGGGCACGACGCGTACGGACACGATGGGTACGGACACGATGGGTACGGTCACGGCGCGCACGACCACGGGGCGCACGGGCAGGAGGCTCACGGTCACCGTTCGGGCCCCGGTGTGGGCACGGCCGTGGCGGCGGGCGCGGCCGGGCTCGCCCTCGGTGTGGTCGGCGGCCTGGTCGCCGCCGAAGTGGTCGACGAGGTGGGCGACTTCTTCGAAGGGGACGATGACGACGGCGGGGACGGCGGGGACGAGGGAGGCGAGGACTGACCATGTTCGGCATCAGCGAGATCGGCATCATCCTCATCGTGATCGTCCTGATCGTCGGGGCGAAGAAGCTCCCGGAACTCGCCCGCAACGCGGGCAAGTCGGCCCGCATCCTCAAGGCGGAGGCCCGCGCCCTGAGGAACAAGGATGCGGCCGGCGCGGACGCCCCGCCGCCGCGCGTCGTCCCCGGCGAGACGATCCCGCCCCGGGACCCGGACCAGGGACCGCACCCCCGGTGACGGCCGCCCGGATGCGACCTCTTCTGCCGGACAGGCCCTAGGCGGCGCGGAACCGCCCCTCCGCCACGACCGTGACCAGCCCGTCCTGCGTCAGCCGGTCGAGGTGCTGCGCCGCCGTCCGCAGCTCCACCGGCCGCACGTGCGCTCCTTGCACGTGCGGCCGATAGACGAGCCGGTGCTCGGCGATCTCCTCGACGGTCCGCGGCCCGTCGAGGAACGCGAGGAGGGCGGCGTCGCGCTTCTCCACGACACCGGCGAAGGCGTCGAGCCGGCGCCGGAACTCCTCGGCGCCCTCGATCACCCCCTTGTGGTGGGCCGTGCCGAACCACTTCGCGTCGATCTCCCGGCACCGACGCATCGACGCCTCGAAGTCGACGAGGCTGCTGCCGACGTCGCCGTAGTACGGGCCGAACGACGTCAGGTCGATGTCGCCCACGTACAGGAAGCCGTCCGGTTCGACCAGGAAGCCGCAGTGGCCGGCGGTGTGGCCGGGCAGGTGCACGACGGTGACGGTGCGCCCGCCGAGGTCGAACACGGCACCGTCCTCGAACGCCAGCGCGTCGGGCCGCCCGAGAACGTGGAACTCGTCCCGCATCAACGCGTCGTGGGCGTCGACCGCGTCGTCCGGCAGTCCGATCCCGGCGACCAGCGCCTGCCTCGACCGCAGCGCGTCGAGGTCGCCGGCGTGGACGTGGACCGGCACGTCGTCGTAGCGCCCGAGCCCGGCGATGTGGTCCTCGTGGGCGTGACTGACGAGGACCAGGTCCGCGGGTGGAGCGCCACCGACGAGCGTCAGCGACGGATCGACGACCAGCGAGGCGTCCGTGCCGCGGACGAGCAGCGGGTTCGCGTACGGGTAGGCGCCTCGTCCGGCGCCCACGAGCACGTCGACCTCGCCGTACGCCACTGCGGTGTATCCCACGCTACCCATGTCCATGACGAGCAGTCTCACCCATCGCGTTCCGGCACGGCAGACCGGTCCTGAACGACCGGCGGGCGCCGGGCCGGACAGCGGCAACGGTTCGCTCAGAGCCCGACCAGGTCGACCGGCCGGCCGTCCTTGGGGAACGGCAGGGAGTGGTAGTCGATGGGCGGCACGTAGGCCGGGTCCACGGTCCAGCGGTACTCGCGCAGCAGGCGGTGCATGATCGCCTTGATCTCCAGTCCGGCGAAGTACATCCCGATGCACTTGTGGACGCCGCCGCCGAACGGCTCCCAGGCGTACCGGTGCGATCTGTCCTCGCGGCGCTCCGGGCCGAACCGGTCGGGGTCGAAGGCCGTCGGGTCCGTCCAGTACTCCTCCATGAAGTGGGTGAACTGGATGCCCAGCAGCACATCGGTCCCGGCGGGAATCCGCACGCCCTGCACGGTCGTGTCCCTGACCGCGTACCGGACCAGCGTCGGTACCGGCGCCTGGAGCCGCAGCGCCTCCCGCATGACCAGGTCGATCGCCTCCAGGCCCTCCAGTTCGGCCATCGACGGCGCCGGGCCGAGGGCGAGCGCCTGGGCGCGACAGCGGGCCTGCCAGTCCGGGTGCTGGCCGAGGTGCTGGAGGATGGTGGAGGTCGTGACGGTCGAGGTGTCGTGGGCGGCCATCATGAGGAAGATCATGTGGTTCACCACGTCGTCGTCGGTGAACCGCTCGCCGTCCTCCGTCTCGATGTGGCAGAGCACCGAGAAGATGTCGTCGGTCCGTTCGCGGCGCCTCGTCGGGAGGTAGTGCCGCAGGAACTCCTCCAGCACCTTGCGGCCCCGGTAGGCCCTGCCCCACCGGGTGAACGGGACGTCGGCGCGGACGACTCCGGCCGCGGCCTGCACGCAGGCGACGAACGCCTTGTTGACCCGGTCCATCTCCGCCTGGCCGGTGTCCTTCGCGCCGCCCATGAAGAGGTCGGCGGCGATGTCGAGGGTGAGCTGCTTGAGCTTCCAGTACGAGGGGAACGCCCCGTCCGCCTCCCAGCTCGCCATGCCCCGCTCGATGGCGGGGTGGAGCCGGCGGGTGTAGGCGGCAAGCCGCTCACGGGTGAAGGCCTGCTGCATGATCCGCCGGTGCGCAAGGTGCTCGTCGAAGTCGATGAGCATGAGGCCGCGGTGGAAGAAGGGGCCGACGAGCTGCGCCCACGCCGGTTCGTTGGCGAACGCCTTGTCCTTGTTCAGCAACGCCTCGCCGATGGCGTCGGGGCCGAGCAGCAGCGCCGAGTCCTTCCCGAGCACGTGGAACGGTGCGACCGGGCCGTACCGTTCCCAGCTGCGCCGATAGAGCGCGACGGGGTCCTTGGCGTACTCGAAGAGCTGCCCGATCCAGGGCACGCCGCGCTCACCACGACGCTGGACCGGAATGGCCCGCACCCCCGCGCCCTCCCCCGGCCCCTCCCTCGGCCCCGCACGCCTCCCCGCCTCGATCCCCTCCGCCGCCATGCACGCACCTCTCAACGCCTCGGTGGTGTTCACGGTCAACGCGATCGAGGCGGCGCCAAGTGTCAACAGTCTTTCGTGGACTGTCCGTTGGGCCGATCGGTGAAGCACTCGATCTTCAGGAACGTCTGCTCCAGGGCGCGGCGCAGCCCGAGGCGCCGGCCTTCCTGGTAGGCCTGCGCGTACCCGATTTCACCGAGTGACGCGCGGGCGTGCCGCAGACCGCGTTCCCGGTAGGAGGTCATGAGGGCGAAGCCGAAGAGACGAGGTGCGCCGAACGGGGACCAGACCCGGTCGACGGCACCCAGTACGACGGCTGCCGATCGAGCCTCACCGTGTGCGGCGAGCACCCAGGCCAGTGTTTCGCTGAGAGTCGCCTCCCCCATCCGTTCGTCGATGTCCCAGATGTAACGGATGGCGCGTTGCAGCAGCACCAGGGCGTCCGTCGCCCGCCCCGCTTCGCCGCACCCCACGGCGAGGGCCCACAGCAGGTAGCAGCGGTGCCAGGCGTTGCCCTGGGCCTCGGACAGTGCCAGGGCCCTCCCGAGGAGTTCCGTGGCACGAACGTGGTCGCCCTGAAGGACTGCGGAGAAACCGAGTTGGGCGATGCACTGCTGGCGGGTCAGCAGCGTCGTCCGCCCCCCTCCGACCGCCAGCGACGACAGTGCGTATCGCGTCGCGCTCTCGGTGTCCTCCGCCAGGAGCGCCTTCAGGCTACGCAATTGCAGGAATGCGGCGGCCAGTTCGACGCCGGCGATCCGGTGGGCTGTACGGTCGGCCGCTTCGCGGCCGGGGAACAGACCGTCGAGCAGGGCCTGTTCACCCCGGTCCGCCAGCTCGACGGTGCTGTCGTGGTCGCCGTGAAGGAGGACGAGGAATCCCGCCACCCATACGGCCCTGCACCACACCGCGGTCAGACCGGCATCGGGCGGCTGCGGGTGCCGCTCGATGATCACTCGCATCCAGCGTGCTCCTTCTCCCACGTTGCCCGACGTCAGACAGTGCAGCCAGAAGCCGACGGACGCGTCCAGGAGGATCTCCGCGGATTCACCGGCCGGGGGCGACGTGGTGACGATCTGCCGCAGATTCGGGTGCTCGGCGCGCAGGCGCCGGAGCCAGGCCGCCTGCCCGGACGTGCCGTAGGCGAGGCCTGCCTGGGCAGCGAGACCGAGGTACCAGGCACGATGGCGGCGCAGCGCGAACTGGGTCCGGTCGTCCTCCGCGAGGCGCTCCTGCCCGTAGGCACGGACGGTCTCGAGCATGTGCAGGCGCGTGCCGCCGTCCGATTCGGCCTTGGTGAGGAGTGACTTGTCCACCAGCCCGGCCAGGGCTTCGAAGACGTCTTCGGTCGCGGCACCGTCGGGGAGCGCTGCCCCCTCCCCGGCCCCGCACAGCCATTCGGCATCAGCGAGCAGCACGCCGCCCGAGCACAGCGAAAGCTGTTGCCAGGCCGTCCGCTCGGCCGTGGTGCACAACTCGTAGCTCCAGTCGAAGAGGGCACGCAAGGCCTGGTGGCGAGGGGGTGCCGTGCGGTCGCTTCCGCCGGGGCCCAGCAGACGGAACCGGTGATCAAGTCTTTCCAGCAGTTCCTCGGGGGTCAGCGTGCGTAATCGGCGTGCGGCGATCTCCAGAGCGAGAGGGAGGCCGTCCAGTCTCCGGCACACGCGCGTGACCGTGTCCCGGTTCGACTCGGTCACCCTGAATCCGGGTGAGGCGGCCTCGGCCCGGTCGGTGAAGAGGGTCAGGGCGGGCGACACGACCGCATCCGGTGCTGCCGCGTCGGCCTCCTGGGGGTGTTCCCTCGTCGGGAGCGGCAGATCCAGCGGTTTCACCTGCAGCACGTGCTCGGCATCGACATCGAGGGGCTGCCGGCTGGTGGCGAGGACGCGCAGGGAGGGCAGTAGCGGGAGCAGGCTCCGAACGGTGCGAGCACTGGAGTCCAACAGGTGCTCGCAGTTGTCGAGCAGCAGGAGAACACTGCGTCCGTTCAGGGCCACGGCGAGCTCGCGCAAGGGATCCTGTCCCGGCCCGGCCTGCACGCCGACAGCGGTGGCGACCGCCTCACCGACGGATTGACCGCTGCCGAGATCGGCCAGTTCCACACAGTACGTACCGTCCGTGAACCGATCGTCCATCTCCAGGACGATCCGCTTGGCCAACCGGGTCTTGCCCACACCGCCGACGCCGACCAGCGTGACCAGACGGCGACGCTCCAACAGCGCGCCACAGACTGCGATCTCGCGTTCACGGCCCACGAAACTGGTGGGCTCCGTCGGCTCGAGGTCGCGCCGCTCGGCAGCGGCGGACTTCGCGTCCCAGCCGTACAGCTCGTGCCGCACGCGCTCCCAGCGCTTCTCCCACTCGGCCGGGTTCCCGCCACAGGCACGGACATAGCCCAGAAGCACGTCGCGGGTGGGAAGCCGGTGTCCGGCGGCGGCCTGGGAGAGGCTGCTGGCGGAGAAGTGGGCCGCATCCGCCATCTTCAGATAGGTGAGGCCGGCCGCGTCGCGCAGTTCTCGCAGCCCGAGGGCGAAGCGCTCGAGAGGTCCCTCCTGCGGATCGAGCGGCCGCTCCCGACGCCCAGACCTACCTGCCAACTCGACCCATCCCCCCAGCAGTTCATTTCATTGATTCATTGATTATGACTGCGCGCGCGGTGTCGCGAACAATCCCACGATCCTCGATCCTCAAGGTCCGTCAGCGGGGGCCTCGACGGATATCTGCCGATTGCTTCGCTCATTTTCACGAAGCGTCCACGACTGCGAAGCACCTCTGCCGGGCCCCCTTCGCCGATCCGTTCGGATCAGCACCATGAATGGAGTACGGAGAATGGAACAAATGACCCAAGAGGTGGTGGAGTTCATCGTCGGCGCAGCCGGCGGAGCCGCCCAGGATCTCGCGAGCCAAGGTCTCGTGAACCTGGTCTCCGGCCGCCTCGCGGCGAGCGGGCCCGACCGCGCCGGGGCGCTGCCCGCACTCCGCAACGACCCGAGCAACAGCCGACTGCGTCAGGAAGTCGCCTCATTCATCGAGGCAGAGGCTGAGTCCGACGCCACCTTCGCGACCCAGCTCAGGGACGCGCACTCCGCCGCCATGGCGCAGCGCACCGGAAACCAGCCTTCGGGGGCCTTCAGTTTCGGCAACAACAACAGCGGTGCCGACGCCCGGATCGTCGGTGGTGACTACATGGAGAAAGGCGCGGCGCGCGCCGGTCGCGACATCACCAACAAGAAGGTGAACAAGTTCGGCGGCGCGGGCTGGCCCGTGTGGGTCCTGATCGCCGCGCTGGTGGGTGGGGGCGCGGCTGCGGGCGGCTACTACACCCTGTCCGACAGCGGTCCCCGGAATTCGGCCATCGGGGCCGACCCGGGTGAGAGCGGCGCCAGAGAGACCTGGTCGGCGGCGCAGAACGCAATCAGCCACGCCGATTCCTCGGGCTACTGCGCACTCCTCACCCCCGAGTACAAGGAAAAGATTCGCCAGGCCCAGGGGATGGACTGCGTCGCGGCGTCGAAGTCGCAATGGAACAGCACCGACTCCGGCTCGCTCCGACAAGTCGGCGGAGCGACCGTGAAGGACGTCAAGGTCATCGGGTCACTGGCCGAAGTCACTGCCGTCTCAGCGGAGGGGACCGACCCCGCCTACATCTACATGGCGCGATACGGCGACCGGTGGCGCTTGACGGAAACCCTCGCCTACGCCGCCTTCCATCCGGAGGACTGCCCTGAGGTCAATTGGAGCAACTTCTCTACCCGCAACGACATGTGCGACGCGACCTCCTTGCTGTAGCACCCTCCCTGCTGCAGCGCCCTCCACACGGCCCGGCGAGGATCCCGCGGTACGGGCCCTCGCCGGAGTCTCGCGGACACGAACCGGGACAATCCTCGGCGACAGGTGCGGTTGTCGTTCCTCGGGTGAGGGCTGTCGTACCGCGCGCACAACCCCCAGGCTACCCACACTCCGGCGCCCAGGCTCGCGGTGGCAGCCCGCTGGCCGTCGGCCCTACGGCAGCGACCGCGGGATACCGAGGAGGGCCGCACGACGTCCTCGCAAACGCGCGCCGCGCCCACCCCGTTCCGGCACCTGCGAGCGAGGACAGACCTGAAGATCGAAGATGCTGGCTGCTCGGGGGGGGCCGTGACTAGTCTTGGTCAACTCGACAAGTTCGGAGGGGACATGACCGAGGTGAGCGGCAGACTCGACGGCATGCGCGCGCTGATTTTGGGGGGCGGCGGTGAGGGGATCGGTCACGCGATCGTCCGCGCCTACGCGGACGCCGGGGCGCACGTGGTCGTGGCCGACGTGGACGCCGAGCGGGCGGCCGCGGCCGCGGAGGAGGCACAGAAAGCCGGACACACGACCCACGCGATCAGCGGCGACGTCCGCTCGCGTGAGCAGCTCGACGACATGGTCACCGGCGCTGCCGAGCGGCTCGGCGGTCTGGACACCCTGGTCACGGTGGTCGGCGGGCAGGTCGCATTCGTACCCGCGGTCAAACTGCACGAGATGAGGGACGAGGACTGGGACACCGTCTACGAGGTGAACCTGCGCTACGTGGTGCGTGCCGTACGGCGCGTACTCCGCCTGTTTCTGGAGCAGGGCACGGGCGGGAACATCGTCAGCATCGGTTCGGTCGCCGGGTTCATGGCTGCGCCGAAGCAGGCTGGATACGGCGCAGCGAAGGCCGGTCTTTACAGCCTGGCGCGCACCGTTGCCGCCGAGTACGCGGCCGACGGCATCCGGATGAACGTCGTCGCAGGCGGAGCCATCCACACCGCGGTCAACCGGGCCAAGCCGGCCGGTGACTGGGTCCCGGAGATTCCGGCCGGGCGCTACGGAACGGCGGAGGAAATGGCCGCGGCCGCCGTCTACCTGGCCTCGGACGCGGCACGCTACGTCACGGGGCAACAGATCGTCCTCGACGGAGGAGTGTCCGTGCGCGGCCCGTTCCCCGAATAGCCGTCCGGCCGACGGCGATTCAGCCTGCGACGGCAGGTGCCCCGCTGCACGTCATCGCGTCCGCTGCCAACGTCAGCGACATCCCCAGATCCTCGACCTGGTCGACGGCATCCCGGCCGTCGCCGGACGGCCCGGCCCACCGCGACGGCGGCCGGAGTCGGTCCTGGGGCGGTTCTGGCCGACGTCGCCGCCAAACGAGGTGTCCTGCGCTTCGTGGAGCGGATGCAGCAAAACGCAGAACAGGACGACTTCATGGTTCACGGTCCCGCCATGGTTGCGCTCTCAGCGACTGCGTTCCCGCTCCGCCACCTCGTCGCGGCATACGCCGCACACCCCGACTTCACCTGAGTGGGAGCCGAACGAGGAGGAATTCGAGCCGGACCCAAGACTCAGTCCCTCCGACCGGGTATAGGTCGTCCTCGCGTCACCGGCCGGCACGCACCGGCGTAACGGCGCGTGCGGCCACGTCGCGTCAAGCGTGGTCGAGGAGTTCCCTCGCACGGGGCCAGCGTCCAGTCGTCACGATGAATGACCGACCTCCCGTGGTCGCCCGGCCTCCCCCGCAGCGGACGGCGTAGCGAAGGGCAAGTTCCTCGGCGGTGCAGGTGAGGTGCAGCAGCTGCCCGCGTTCGAGGGAGCACCAGCGGGGTCACCGGCGGCCCAGGCGAACCGGCGGCGCCACCGAACGTCGGCGGCGAAGAGCAGCTTCTGAAGGCAGGCGGACACTCCCTAGTGGCCGTCCTGCTCGTTCGACGCCATGCGCCTGTCACTGAGTTCCTCGCAGTGACAACCTCCCAGGCGTACATCGCCGCGCAGGACCGATCACCCAGCCCTTTCCCCCGCTGTGGCCATCACTTGGTGCGGCCGAACACCACTCCTACAGTGACGGCGGACGCAGACCTACCCGAGGAACGACAGACGGACCTGACGGTTTGATTCATCGCGATTTGTATCCGCGAAACTCCGTTGAGACAACCGTCACCCTAGTCCCTGAAGTGGGCTCTTCTTGCCCCCACCTCGTTCAGGACAACGGGAGGCCACAAGGCCATCTCGGAAGCCACACAGAGGCCGATCCCTAGATCCCGCGCCCATATCCGCCAATGCTCAAGCACCAAGCTCCGCTCCAGGCCGGCCGGCCAGTGTCATCGCATGTGCATATGGAACCCGGTGGTCGACAGGTCGAGCAGGTCCACCAGGGCGGGCCAGGCCGACGCGTCGCCCTCCACCGTCTCCGCGGAGGCGATGACGTCCGAGGTCGCCTCGACGAGTCCGTCGCGGTCGTCGGCCAGGCCGTCCTCGACGACGAGGATCCGGTGCCGGACACGGATCGTGCGCGCGTCGCCGGAGTCGGTGAAGCGGACACCGACCGTGAGGGTCTTCCCGGCGGCCTTGTCCGCGTCGAGGTGGTAGCGCCAGCCCGCGACGACGTCGGGGCCCGACTGGTGGGCCGCGATGATCCTCCCGACCGCGTCCAGGGCGAGCTGCGGGTCGAAGGCGCGCTCCAGTTCCAGGGCGCCGGTGAGGTACCAGGAGCGGGCGATCGGGTTGACCTGCTGGTAGCCGATGGCGCGCAGGGCGGCGGCCTTCAGGAGGCGGGCGTCCTCGTGGGACGGGGCAGCACGCAGGGCCAACTGGGCCAGTTCCGCTGCCAGTTGGTGCTCACCCTTGGCGTGGTCCGCCTTCGCCGCGTCCAGGACCGCCTCGACGCCACCCATCAGCTCGACGAACCGGCGGGCCTTCACGTCGTGCGGGGACGGGAACATGTCGGTCGCGTCGCCGGAGAACCAGCTCACCCACCCGGTGAAGAACTCGGGCACCGACGTGAACGGGACGCCGTACATCGGCACCGTGTAGGGCGGGTCGATGACCTCTTCGGGCAGGTCCTTCAGCGCGTGCTGCAGCTCGACCGGCGTGTAGCCCTTGTTGATGAGGCGGATCGACTGGTCCCACAAGTACTGGGTGGCGTCACGGTACTTGGTGACGGCCTCGGCGATCCGCTCCTTGCCGTGCAGCGGCATGATGTGCGAGCCGAGCAGCCACTCGGGGGCCAGCTCGCGCACCCGGTCCAGGGCGGTGACGTAGTTGTCGGGCACGCGCGGCTTGGCGCCGCGGATGGTGTGCAGGTTCGGTATGCCGGTGAAGAACTCGTCGGCCAGCAGCACCATGTCGTACGCGGGCAGGTGGATGCCGAACTCGCTGAGCGCCTCGCCACCCGTGTAGAAGGGGCGCAGTTCTACGCCGCACAGGGTCAGGGGCTCGTTGCCGGAGAGGAGTTTCGTCGGCGGGATGAAACCGGGTGTGCCGGCGGCGGGCATGGTGCCGATGCCGTGGTGGTGCTGGTCGTCCGGGGAGAGGAACGCGCCGCCGAAGTAGGCGACGCCCATCGCCTGACGGCTTGCGATCTCCCCGAACTCCGTGTTGCGTTCGCTCTCGAAGTTCTCCCACGCGTAGATGTCCACGCGGCCCGCCGCGACGTCCGCCGGCTCGACCAGCGCCGCGGTGCCGTTGTAGTGGTCGGCGTGGTGGTGCGAGTAGAAGATCGCGCGGATCGGCTTGTCGGAGACCTTGCGGATCTCCGCCGCGATGATCCTGCCCGCTTCGAGGCTGGTGCCGGTGTCGTAGACGATGAGTCCGTCGTCGCCCTCGATGACGATGGCGTTGCCGAGGTGGCCGCCGGGGCAGTACACCGTCCAGACCGGGAGGTCGGCGCAGCGGTAGGTGCCCTGCTGGTCCACCGTCAGCTTGCGGTGCTCCTGGAAGTACGCGGGCCAGGTGCGGTCGACGTCGTACGGGTTCACCGGCTTCGTCGAGTTCTTCGGCGGGTTCGTCGGCTTCGTCATCGTTGAGCATGCCTTTCCGGGTTGTGCTGTGGTGCTGTGCTTCGTTGTTCTTCGCTCGGGGCGCGTCAGTTGGGGTTCTGCGCCGGTGCCGGGGATGCGGCCAGGCCGCGCCTGCGGGCCGTCAGCGCCCAGCCGAACGCCGCCGTCACCGGGATCATGATCATGGCGTAGACGGCGGCCGGGATCGCGAGCCGCACGCTGTCCAGGGTGGTCATGGCCAGCGTCATCGCCAGTGTCGCGTTGTGCGCGCCGATCTCGAAGGCGGCCGCGACCGCCTGCCGGTGCCGGACCCCGACCGCCCGCGGGACCCAGAAGCCCACGCTCAGGCTGACCAGGCAGAACAGCAGCGCGGCGAGACCGACGGAGGCGAAGTAGCCGCCCAAGTGGGCGCGTTCGCTGAACACGGCGCCGAGGACGACCAGGGCGAGGACGACGGTCGACACCAGGCGCACCGGGCGGTCCAGGCGCTCCGCGAGGGCCGGGCGGGCACGGCGCAGGAGCATGCCGAGGGCGACCGGGACCAGGACGACGGCGAACACCTCGACGACCTTGCCGAACTGCAGCGTGACGCCGTCGGCGCCGAGGTCCGGGTCGAAGTACCCGAGGCTGAAGTTCACCACCAGCGGCACCGTGACCACCGCGAGGACCGAATTGACCGCGGTGAGCGTGACGTTGAGGGCGACGTCGCCGTGGAAGAGGTGGCTGAAGACGTTGGCCACGGTGCCGCCGGGCGACGCGGCGAGCAGCATCATGCCGGTGCCGAGGACCGGCGAGAGGTCCAGGGCGAGAGTGATACCGAAGCACACGGCGGGCAGCGCCACCAACTGCAGCAGCAGGGCCACCGTGACGACCTTCGGGTGCCGGACGACGCGCCGGAAGTCCGCGACGGTCAGTGTCAGGCCGAGGCCGGCCATGACAACGGCCAGCGCGGCGGGCAACAGGATCTGGGTGATGCCGGAGTTCATGGGCGGGCTCCGAGGAAGAAGTGCTGGCGACCAAGGGGGCGTTGGCGAACGTCCCGGCCAGCGAGGAGAGCGGGACCGCCAGGTGCACGGTAGGCCGCGCCCTCGGCCCGCGGGATTGGTGCGGGGGCACGAAAGGCCGGTGATCACTCGTGGTCGCGTGCCAAGCGGAGGCGGACGCCGCGTTCCTAGCCTGAGGCGAGAGGCGGCCCGGTTGTCGTGGCCTTCGGTCACATGGCCCCGCGCCCTTCGGTGGGCGGCTGTCCCGCCGCCGTGCGCAGCGCGGCCCTTCAGGGCCCCTGCCCCATCACCTGAGCCACTTCCGCGTACCAGTTCCCGTTCCCGTTCCCGTTCCCGTTCAAGGAGGATCCCCCCATGACCGACCTCACCGGCCGCCGCGCGTTCGTGACCGGCGGCGCGAAGGGCATCGGCCGCGCCATCGCCGAGAAGCTCATCGCGTCGGGCGCCCGCGTCGTGATCGCCGACCTCGACCAGGCGGGCGCCGAGGCCACCGCCAAGGAGCTGGGCAACGGCACGGTCGGCGTGCGCTGCGACGTGCGCTCGTCCGACGAGGTGCAGGCCGCGGTCGACGCCGCCGTCGAGGCCCTCGGCGGCCTCGACCTGGTCGTCAACAACGCCGGCATCGAGATCGCCAGGCCGATCACCGAGCTGACCGACGAGGACTTCATGACCGTCCTCGACGTGAACGCGGGCGGCACCTTCCGTGTCACCAAGGCCGTCATCCCCGCGCTGGCCGCCTCCGACAAGGCCGCCATCGTCAACCTCGGTTCCATCGCGGGCATGGGCGGCGGCCCGACCCTCGCCGCCTACTGCGCCTCCAAGGGCGCCATCCTGCGGCTCACGGAGACCGCCGCCGCGGAGCTGCGCGGCGTCGGCATCACGGTCAACGCGGTGTGCCCCGGCATCGTCTCCACGGACATGGCCCGCCGCCTGGTGGACCCGATCAACGCCATCTCGCCGGTGCCGTTCGACGCCCTGATCGCGGCGAAGCAGGGCCGTGAGGGCAAGCCGGAGGAGATCGCGGCGCTGATCGCGTTCCTCGCCTCCGACGACGCCCGGTTCATCACCGGCGCGCACTACGCGATCGACGGCGGGCTCACCGGCAGCCTGTTCTAGCGCGTGGCCGGACGGGCGGGCGCGGTGCGCAGCACCGCCCCGCCGAGCCGGCGTCCCGCGATGAGGGCCAGCTCCAGTTCGAGACGGTCCTCGTCGAGCGGGCGGCCGCGGGCCTGGACGGCCTTGTCCACGCGGTACTTGACCGTGTTCTTGTGCAGGTGGATACGGCGGGCGGTGGCGACGTAGCTGCCGTTCTCGCTGAGGAACGCGAGCAGCGTCTCGCGCAGCCGGGCCGTCGCCGCGCTGTCCTCGCCGAGCGCCCCGAGTGTGGCGGCCACCAGTTGCCGGGTGGCTTCCAGGTCGGCGGCGAGCAGTGCCGCGGTGCGGACGTCGGCGTCGCCGAAGGAGGTGACCTGTTCGGCCCGGTCTCCGGCGATCATGGCCACGGTCTGCGCCCGCAGCGCCTCGGTGTGCGTGGCGCGGAATCCGGCCGCGCCCGTCGCCGGGGTGCCGATCGCGAGCCGGATGTCGGCGCCGGCCTTCTCGGTGAGCGCGGCCAGCCGCTCCACGGCCGGGGCACCGGCCTGCGCGCCCAACGGGATCCACGCCCAGGCCACCGAGCGGTCCTGGGGCACGAACAGCGGCGCCTGCTGCGCGTCGACGAGCGCGCCGAGCGAGGTCAGCAGCGTCTCGAAGCGGTGCAGATCGCCCTCGGCCTGGCGCCGCTCGTCCGTCCACATGGCCAGGGCCAGGTGCCTGCGGCCGAGCCGGTAGCCGAGAGAGCGTTCAGCGGCGGCGGAATGGGAGCCGTCGCCGCTGAGCAACGATTTCAGCGCGGCGGCGCGTTCGGTGCTGCGGTTGGCCAGCCAGCGTTCCCGCTCGGCCTCGTACACGGCGACGACCCGCTCCAGGACGGTGTCGACGTAGCCGAAAGCCAGCTCCATCGCCCGCCGCCCGGCCTCGTACGCCACGCGTGCGTCGGGTTCGCGCTCGGCGATCCGCGTCATGAACCAGCGCAGGACGAGCTGCTGCCCGAAGCGGTAGGCGCGGATGAGGGCGCTGGAGGCGATGGCGCGCCGGGCCAGCCAGCGCGCGTACTCCTCGGCGGCGGTCGGGGCCGTCAGCACGCTCGTGTCGATGCCGTACCGGACGACCTCGGTGAACGCCTCCAGATTGCCGGCGTTGCTGGCGGCGAGCATCTCGCGCAGGGCCGGGTCCCCGCGCAGTTCGGTGATCTCCTCCGAGAGCAGTGTCTGCAGCGAGCCGATCAGCTCGTCGAGCTGTCCGCTCATTTCGGTGGCGACCGCCACGACGACGGCGTCGGCCCGCCGCTCGATCTCTTCGGGGGACGTGGTGTGCGAGTTCATCTGTGCCCCGGGTGGTGCGGTGATGGACATGGCGGCTCATGCGCGGCGCATCGGGCGTACGCGATTGGTCCTACGCGCACGAACGGTGTGCCCGCACCGCAGCATGTCAGACCGCTGACCTGCGCCGCATTGGCTCTCGCGTCACGAAGCTGTGTCGATGTTTTGGTGCGCGAGCACAAGTACAGCGGCCGCCCGGACTTCTAGCGTCTGCACCGAGCACCGTGCACCGACTGCTGCGCCGAGCGCCGGTCGGTGTCCCCCTCCCTCTGTCCCAGCCTCTGCGAACCTTCCCGATTCGACACACCAGGAGTCACCCATGTCACGCGAGTACCTTCCGTGGCTGCGTCCGCGGTCGTACGACGAGCGCCCGTGCGTCAGCGACGAGCGCGAGCAACTGACGTACGCGCAGTTCGAGGCGCGCGTGACGGCGGTGGCGGAGCAGTTCGCCGAGTACGGCGTTCGGGTCGGCTCGGTGGTGGCGATCATGCTGCCAAACCGGGTGGAGCTGCTGATCAGCCTGGTCGCCGCCTGGCGTCTCGGTGCCACGGGCACCCCGGTGAACCCGGTGTTCACCGCGAACGAGGCCGACTACCAGATCGACGACTCGGGCGCCGTCCTCGTCGTGAACTCCGGTCCCGACGCGCCGGACGGCGGCCGGCGCAGCATCGCGGTGGACGAGTTGCGGCGCACCCCGCAGGGCGCCGAGCTGCCGCCCGTCCCCGCCGACGTGGACGCCCTCGCCCTGCTCGTCTACACCAGCGGATCCACCGGCCGCCCCAAGGGCGTGATGCTCAGCCACGCCAACATCGACGCGATGGCCGCGTCCATGGTGACCGCGCTGCGTCTGACGGAAGACGATCACTGCCTCCTCGTGCTGCCGCTGTTCCACGTCAACGCGATCTGTGTCAGCTTCCTGGCGCCGCTCAGCGTCGGTGCCCGCCTGTCGGTCCTGGCCCGCTTCCAGCCCGAGCCGTTCCTGAAGGCGGTCGCCGAGCTGCGTCCCACGTACTTCTCCGCCGTCCCGACGATCTACACGCACCTCGTGTCGCTCCCGCAGGAGGTCAGGTACGACACTTCCTCGCTGCGCGTGGCCATCTGCGGTGCGGCACCCGCCTCCGAGCAGCTCCTGACCGCCGTACGGGACCGGTTCGGCGTCGACGTCATCGAGGGCTACGGACTGACCGAGGGCACCTGCGCCTCCGCGTCCACCCCGCTGGAAGGACCGCGCAAGCCGGGCACCGTGGGCGTCGCCCTGCCCGGCCAGCGCATCGCGATCATGGGGTCCGACGGGGCACTGCTGCCGGCCGGTGAGCGCGGCGAGATCGTCGTCCAGGGGCCCACGGTCATGCAGGGGTACCTGAACCGGCCCGAGGAGACCGAACGCACCCTGGCCGACGGCTGGTTGCACACCGGCGACGTCGGCGTGCTCGACGAGGACGGCCACCTCAAGATCGTCGACCGCATCAAGGACATGATCATCCGGGGCGGCGAGAACCTCTACCCCAAGGAGATCGAGGGGGCGCTGCACACCCACCCGCAGGTCCTGGAGGCCGCGGTCGTCGGTGCGCCGCACGAGGTGTACGGCGAGGAGCCCGTCGCCTACGTCACCCTCGCGCCCGGCACCGATCCGGTGCCGTCCTCCGACGACCTGCGCGCGCACTGCGCCTCGCTCCTGACCAAGGTCAAGGTCCCGGTCGCCGTCCTCGTCATGGACGCCCTGCCCAAGAACCCTGTCGGAAAGATCGACAAGCCTTCCCTGCGCGCCCTGCGCGCCGCTGTCCCCACACAACGCCACTGAGGAGGCGACACCCCCCATGGGATTCATGAAGCCGGACCTTCCCCAGGAAGATCCGCAGGCGTTCCGCACCAAGCCGTTCCTCGACCGCATCCGCATCCTGTCCCAGCACTGGGTGGAGCACGGGTTCGGCAGCCCCTGGATGGTGCACTGCCTGTACATCCTGAAGCTGGTGGTGCTCTACGCGTTCGGCGGCCTGCTGGTCGTCTCGCTCACCACCGACGGCGTGGGCTCGCTCGGCGACTTCGGCCAGTGGTGGGACCAGCCGGTCGTCTACGAGAAGCTCGTCCTGTGGACCGTCCTGCTCGAGGTCATCGGGCTCGCCGGTTCCTGGGGTCCCCTTGCCGGCCACTTCGATCCGATGATGGGCGGCGCGCTGCACTGGCTGCGGCCCGGCACGATCCGGCTGCCCCCGTGGCCGGACAAGGTCCCCGGCACCGCCGGTGACACCCGCAAGATCCTCGACGTCGTCCTGTACGTGGCACTGATCGGCTCGCTGGTCGCCTCCCTGGTCCTGGCCGGGAACTCCGACGGCGTGGTCCGCCGGGACATCCTCGCCGCCATCGCCGTACTGCTCGTCGTCTGCGGCCTGCGGGACCGGCTGATCTTCCTCGGCGCGCGCAGCGAGCAGTACCTGCCCGCGATCGTGTTCATGGCCGTCTTCGACGTCCACGACCTGCTGATCGCGCTGAAGCTGCTCATCGTCGTCGTCTGGATGGGCGCCGGTGCCTCCAAGTTCGGCAAGCACTTCTCGATGGTCGTGCCGCCGATGGTCTCCAACATGCCGGTCCCGTTCTCCAAGTGGCTGCGCCGCGCGCACTACAGCGGTGGCACCGAGGACCTGCGCCCGTCCGGGCTCGCCTGGTTCATGGGTCACATCATGGGCACCCTGGTCGAGCTGGCGATCCCGCTGATCCTGCTGTTCTCGCCGAACCGCACCATCACCATCCTCGCGGCCACCGCGATGGTGATCTTCCACGCGTTCATCGTCACGACGTTCCCCCTCGCGGTGCCGCTGGAGTGGAACATCCTGTTCGGCTTCGCCGCGGTCTTCCTGTTCGTCGGCTACCCGGCGCAGGACGGCTACTCGGTCCTCGACTTCTCGCAGGTCTGGATGCTGCCGGTCCTCGTGGTCGCGCTCGCCTTCTTCCCGGTGCTCGGCAACTTCCGCCCGGACCTGGTCTCGTTCCTGCCGTCACTGCGCCAGTACGCGGGTAACTGGGCATCTGCCACCTGGGCGTTCAAGCCCGGCTGCGAGGAGCGCCTGAACGAGATCACCGGCTCGGCGAAGAACCACGTCGACCAGCTCCAGACGATGGGCTTCGGACTCCTCGGGTACGCGCCCGACGACGCCGAGATGCTGCTGCAGAAGACCATCGCCTGGCGCTCCATGCACAGCCAGGGCCGCGGCCTGTACTCGCTGCTCCTGAAGCACCTGCCCGACATCGACCAACGCACCGTCCGCGAGGCCGAGTTCATCTGCAACTCGCTCACCGGCTGGAACTTCGGCGACGGCCACCTGCACGACGAGCGCCTCATCGCCGCCGTGCAGAAGCGCCTCAGCTTCGCGCCCGGAGAACTGGTCGTCGTCTACTGCGAGTCCCAGCCCATCCACAGGGACACCCAGGAGTACCGCGTCATCGACGCCGCCGTCGGTGTCGTCGAGCGCGGCACCTGGAAGGTCGCGGACGCCGTCTCCGAGCAGCCGTGGCTGCCGAACGGGCCGATCCCGCTCCAGGTGACGTGGACCCATCCCGAGTACACCCGTCGCACCGACCCTGTGGAGGCCTGAGCCATGTCCGCCACCGCAGTGGTCGTCGGCAGCGGCCCCAACGGCCTGGCCGCCGCGATCCGGCTGGCCCAGGAGGGCATCGACGTCACCGTCCTGGAGGGCAGCGACCGGATCGGCGGGGGCACCCGCACCTCGGAACTGACCCTGCCGGGTGTCCTCCACGACGACTGCGCCGGCATCCACCCCACGGGCGTGGCGTCACCGTTCCTCGCCTCGCTCGGCCTGGAACGGTACGGCCTGCGGTGGCTGTGGCCCGAGGTGGACCTGGCGCATCCGTTGGACGACGGGCGCGCCGGGGTCCTCGGCCGCGACATGGACCACACCGTGCGCAGCCTCGGCGTCGACGGGCCGTCCTGGCGGCGCCTTTTCGAACCCCTTGCAGCCCGCTTCGGGCGGCTCGTCGAGGACGTGTTCCAGCCGGTGCTCGGGGTGCCGCGCCACCCGCTGGCCATGGCCCGGTTCGGACTCACCGCGGCGCAGCCTGCGACCCTGGCCGTGCGCCGCTTCAAGGACGAGCCGGCCCGCGCCCTGTACCTGGGCAACGCCGCGCACGCCTTCGGGCGGCTCGACACCCCGCTCAGGAGCGCCATCGGTCTGCTGATGATGACGGCCGGGCACGCGGTGGGCTGGCCGGTCGCGGCGGGCGGCACCCAGTCCATCACTACGGCGATGACCCGGCTCCTGGAGAGCCTCGGCGGTCGCGTCGAGACGGGCGTCACCGTCACCGGCCTCGACCAGCTGCGCGAACTCACCGGCGGGGCACCGGACTTGGTGATGCTGAACACGGCGCCCGGCGCCGCCGCCCGCATCGTCGGCGACCGGCTGCCCGCGCGCGTACGCACGGCACTCGGCCGCTACCGCTTCGGGCCCGCCGTCCACAAGGTCGACTTCGCCATCGAGGGCGACGTGCCGTGGACCAACGAGGACTGCCGCCGCGCCGGCAGCCTCCACCTGGGCGGCAGCGCCGCCGAGATCGCCGCGGCCGAGGCCGCCACGGCGCGCGGCGAGATGCCCGAGCGGCCCTTCGTCCTGGTCGGCCAGCAGTACCTCGCCGACCCGAGCCGCTCGACGGACGAGGCCAACCCGCTGTACGCGTACGCGCACGTCCCGCACGGCTACACCGGCGACGCCACCGGCGCGGTCATCGACCAGATCGAACGGTTCGCCCCCGGCTTCCGCGGCCGCATCCTCGCCCTGCACACGAGGACGGCCCAGGACATGGCCGCCTACAACCCGAACTACGTCGGCGGCGACATCTGCTCCGGCGCCAACACCCTGCGCCAGCTCGTGCTGCGGCCCCGGCTCGGCCTGAACCCGTACTCGCTCGGGACTCCCGGCGTCTATCTGTGCTCGGCCGCCACTCCGCCCGGTGCCGGGGTGCACGGCATGGGCGGCGCCAACGCGGCGGAGCAGGCGCTGAGTTGGCTGGCCGACTGCCCGACGTCCCGCCTCGCCGCAACGAAAGGCTGAACCCTGATGCGCAACGACGCGCCCGACGGCGTCCTCTCCACCCCTCCGTCCTCCCTCATCCGTGCCGACCGTGTCGAACGCGACGACTCCCCGCTCAACGCCACGCTGTACGAGTCCCGGGTCCTCGACGCGTACACCATCGGCGTCCAGGCCTACGTGTACGGCTGGCCGGCGGTGGAGAACTACCGTGTGCGCTCGCAATACTTGGACCCGGCCTGCGCCCAGCACGGCGCCCTGAACACCTTCCGCCACGAGACGGACCCGGCCGGCCACGGCTTCGAGCTGTTCGTGACGCCCAACGCGGACCTCCTCTACTCCGAGGCGTTCATCGACGTGACGGACGAGCCGCTGGTGCTCCACGTCCCGGACACCGGCGACATGCGCTACTGGGCCGCGCAGATCCTCGACGCGTACACCGACACCTGCGCCAACGTCTCGAACCGCTCGGTCGGTTCGGGCCCCGGCGACTACGCGCTGACCGGCCCCGACTGGACCGGCACGCTGCCCGCAGGACTCACCGAGGTCCCCGTCCCGACCCGCACCGGCTTCATCCTGCTGCGCACCCTGTTCGAGACGCCGGACGAGCTGGACGCCACCCGCGCGGTACAGCGGAAGTTCACGCTGACCCCGCTGTCCGCCCACGGCACCGGAGCTCTTCATAAGGCAACCCCCGTCCCGGCCGACGACCCGCGCCGCGCCGTCCCGGCCACGCAGGACGAACTCTCCACCTCGCTCACCTTCTTCACGGTCCTCAACCGGGCCCTGACCGAAGCGGGCACCCGGCACGCCGACGAGGCGGGCCTGCTCCACCTGTTCGCCAGGATCGGCATCGGCCTCGACCGCGCCTTCGTCCCGCTCACCCTGGACTCCGCGACCCGCGAGGGCCTGACCCGTGCCGTCGCCGACGGCTGGAAGCTCGTACAGGCCCGGTCGATGACCGCCCGCACCGTGCTGCGCAACGGCTGGATCCTCTCCCAGCCGGGCGCGCAGACCGGTTCGTACGGGCACGACCACCTGCAGCGCGCGGGCGTCGCCCACCGCGGCCTCTACGCCAACACCGAGGCCGAGTACGCGGCCCTGCCCGCCCTCCTGGACTCCACGGGCCACATGCTCGATGGCCGGCACGACTACACCGTCCGCTTCGCGGCGGACGCGCTGCCGCCGGTCGCCGCGTACTGGTCGGTCACGATCTACTCGCTGCCCGACCGACGCCTTCCCGACCACCCCTCGGGGCGCGTCACCGTCAGCAGCCTGGACCCGGCGCTCGTCCACGGCGACGACGGCTCGATCGACATCCTCATCCAGCACGACGAGCCGCCCGCCGACCGCAAGGCCAACTGGCTGGCCGCCCCCGAAGGCCCGTTCCAGCTGATCCTGCGCGCCTATCAGCCCACCGACGCGGCGATGCACACGGGCGAGTGGCCGCCGCCCGCGATCGAGCGCCACTGACCTCCGCTGTCCCCACCCTCAAAGATCCCGCTGCAAGAGGAGCCCCCATGTCCCAGCCCCAGTCCCTGACCGGCAAGACGGCCATCGTCACCGGATCCGCCCGCGGCATCGGCTTCGCCATCGCCGCCAAGCTCGCCGAGGCGGGCGCCACCGTCGTCATCTCGGACCTCGACGCGGCGGCCACCAAGGAGGCCGCCGCGAAGATCCCCGGCGCGCACGGCATCCCCTGCGACGTCCGCGACGAGGAGCAGGTCAAGTCGCTCGTCGAGCAGACCGTCGCCGCCACCGGCGGGCTGCACATCATGGTCCCCAACGCCGGTGTCGCCAAGGCCGAGCCGCTCACGTCCATGGACCTGGCCGCCTGGCGCCGCGTCATGTCCGTCAACCTGGACGGCGTCTTCCTCGCCATCCGTTACGCGGCTCCCGCGATCATCGCGGCGGGCGGCGGCAGCATCGTGACCCTCGGCTCGGTCACCGCGACCGCGGGCACCCCGCTGATCGGCCACTATGCGGCATCCAAGGCCGCGGTGGTGAACCTGACGCAGACGGCCGCCGTGGAGCTGCGCGCCCACAACGTCCGCGTGAACGCGGTGCTCCCGGGCTTCGTCGGTACGCACCTGGTCACCGACGAGGTCGAGAACTTCGAGGGGATGCTCGGCATCCCGGCCGGTGGCTTCGCCGCCCTCATGGACCAGAAGCAGGGCCGCCTGGGCACGGAGGACGAGGTGGCCGAGGCCGTCCTGTTCCTCGCCGACGACCAGCGCTCGTCCTTCTGCACCGGCACGCCGCTGCTGCTCGACGGCGGCCTGCGAGCATCCCTGTTCTAAGCCGAGTCGTTCACCCCAACGCCCCTACCTCACCGTGTCGTTGTAGTCCGTCCGCGGGTCGCACTGCGGAGGCAGCAGCGCGGGGTAGGGGCGGCGGCGCACCCGCTGCTGCCAGCGCCGGTCGGCATGGCGCAGGCTCTGGAGGACGCCCCACATACGGGCGTCCTTGTCGAAGAACTCGCGTACCTCACGCGCCGTCAGATCGATCCCAAGGACGGCGCGCGCCCGGTCGAGGACGAATTCCAGGTGCTGTTCGAGGCCGACCCGGATCAGATTGCCCGCCAGGTCCCGCACCGCCGTACGCGGAGAGTGGTACGCGTCGATGACGCCCGGCAGCACCAGACGTGCCAGGGCGGGCCGCAGCACCGCCGGGCAGCCGCGCACGAACAGCGCCGTCGACAGACGGTCCTTGCCGGAGGCGTCCCGGATGAACGGTGTCGACACGTCGAGCAGGGCGAGGCTGCCGTCCTCGCGGACCTGCCAGTTGGGCAACTGCGGCTCCATGAACGCGTGTTGGTCCACGCCGCGCCCGGCGGCCTCCACGACGGCGGCGAGAATCTCCTCGGCCTCGGCCCTCGTCCCGTTCTTGCAGCGGCCGGTGGCCATCTCCTCGGGACGCAGATACGGCTGCACCAGATAGCCGAGGGTGCCCCAGCGCGGATGGTCGACGACGTGCAGCGACGTGTCGACGACGTGCACCCCGCGCTCCTCCATGGTCGCGGTCCATTCGTCCAAGACGCTTTGGAACGAGGTCAGTTCGGCGCGCACGCGGAACGGCGGGAGGCGTTTGACGACGATACGGGGATCAGTGGGCGGCCACGCCACGGCGAGCGTGATCTCGCCGAACCCGACGACGTTCAGATCGCCCGGACCGCCGTCGGCTATGCAGGCGTCGATGCGGGTGTGGGCCTGGGCGACGAGGTCGGCCTGGTTGTTCGTCGGCGGTGTGGCCGGGGAAGGCGCCCCAGGTGGCGTTCGGGGTGAGGTAGCCGACGCCAGTCCAGGCGTTGACGGCGAGCGTGCCGTAGCGGAGGTCGGCGAGGGCTTCGTCGAAGGCGGTGCCCAGGGTGCGCAGCGTCGCCGGGTCGGCGATCACGTTGATGCACCCCGGCGTCACCGAGCGCGAGATACGGGACCCCGCCCTGCTCGGCGCCGCCAGCCTCGGCCTCGACGAGATCGGCGACCACCTGCTCAGCGACGTACAGAGCGGCATCGGCGTCGTCCACAACGCCCTGCTCCTCGCACAGGCCGAACGCACCGTCGTACGCGGCCCGTTCCGACCCTCACCACGCTCCCTGGTGCGCGGCGAGTGGTCGCTCAGCCCGAAGCCCCCGTGGTTCGTGTCGAACCGGACGGCGGCCACCACCGGTCGCCGCCTGGTCGACTTCCACGCCCGCCCGCGCTGGTCGGCCCTGCCGGGCATCTTCGCCTCGGCGCTGCGGCTGACGAAGGACCGACCGGCTCGGTCTCAGTCGACGCGCACGATGTCGTCCGGCCGCCAGGTCTGGTCGTAGAACGCGGCTTCGGTGCCGTACAGCCGCAGGCAGGCGACGAAGTTCCGTCCGGGGACGGTCTGGATGAAGGCGCAGTCCGCGACACCGTCGGGCTGACGGGGTCCGAACCACACGTCGATCGAGCCGTCCTCGTTCTTCGGGATGTCGTAGTACCCGTTGGTGGACGGCAGGAGTTGTTCGGTCTCGGGCATCGTGCCGTCGGTGATGTTGTACGCGGTCACGGCCCAGAACAGCTGGGCGGGCGGCGACGGCGGCAGATGCAGTCGATAGCTGCGGGAGCCGTCGAGGAACTCGCCGTCCGCGTCACGGATCGTGTACGGGTACTTCGACCCGGCGCCGGTGCTGTGGACGTTCATGGCGGGCGCCGACGAGTACGCGTACTGGAAGAAGCGGGACCTCGCCTCGATGTCCAGGTATGACTCCTGCATCCACTCGGCGGTGCCGCCCACCCACGCCTCCTCCCACTGACGGTCGGAGTAGTAGTAGGTGCGCCCGTCGGCGCGGCCCAGCTGGGCGCCGGCGAGGATCATCCTCGGTGCGTCGGCGACAGCCCGGTCGAGAGCGGCGCGCTGCCAGTCGACGGGTTCGAACGGGCGGCCCTTGACGATCCCGAGGGCGGCCAGGACGCCGCGCAGTTCAGGGGTGATCGCCTCCACAGGCTCGTAGTCGACGAACTCCTTCAGCTTCGTCCAGAACGTGAAGTCCGTGGGGTACATCATCGCCAGACGCCTGCCGCTCGCGTTGGGGAACTGCATCGCGGGGACGTCCTTCGGCGGGACCCACAGCGGGTAGACCCGCGTCCGCTCCGCGAGTTCGACGGCGACGGACGGGTCGGGCCCGCCGTCGCCCCGGCCCATGACGGTGCGGAAGAACAGGAAGACGTTGTACGTCGACGACTCGAAGGTGTAGTACCCGTCCGGGACATGACCGGTGTAGTGGGGCGGCAGCAGGAGGAACAGACCGCCGCGGCCGCGGTCGGGACCGACAGCGCCGACGTCGGTGATCGTCCGCTGGAAGAAGTCGGTGAACATGCCGATGACGTTCGGCGGCGCGTTGACGACGAGCGGCCCGGTCTCCTTGAGGTCCAGGTAGCTCATCGAATAGATGACGTCCGCGTTCGGCGTCGGTACCCACGCCCGGCTGTCCATCCGGTCCTTCCAGATCGGCAGCACGTGGTAGCCCCTGCCGAACGCCTCCTGAGAGCCGTCCCGCAGTCCGATGACGTTGAGGGCGGGAAGCATCGTCATGTACGCGTGCACGGCGCGCTGGTACAGCAGTTCCGAGCGCAGGGACTCCGCTTCCTCATGGGGCAGCCAGTTTCCGTCGTTGATCCGGCCCACCAGGGGCGACACGGGGGCCTCCCCCTTCGGCTCCGCCACCGAGTCACGCTCGGACGCCTGGGACATCGCGCTCTCCTCCGTCTGCGGTGCGCGGCCGCGCGGACTTCGCCCGCAGAGCCGGCGTCTACGAGGACAGCGCACCACAAGCGCCGCGCTGTCGCCTGCCGAGACGAGCCGCGGTGCTGAACTGACGACCTGACCACCATCCATCCGGACACTCCCGGAACCCACATGGGCCAACCGGTTGGATTACCGGCCCGCGACAGTGGTGTCGCCTCCCGCGCGAAGCGGCCGCGCATTCCCATGGGAAGCATGCTCAAAGCCTGCTTGCTTGTCCCTGCGGTCACCGTTGGCTCTCTGGCCCTGACGGCGACAGCGTCCCCAGCCGTCGCGGCCGACACCACCGTCGACTTCGGCTACACCGGCGTGCCGCAGACCTTCGTGGTGCCGGACGGAGTCTGCCGGTTGCACATCACCGCCTATGGCGCCGAGGGCGGCACCGGCGCCGCCGCGGCGGGCGGCCACGGGGCCGAGGTGAGCGGCACCGTGGACGTCGAACCCGGACAGGTGCTGCGGGCACTGGTGGGCGGCCAGGGGGGTACTGCCACCACGGCGGGAGGCGCAGGCGGCTTCAACGGTGGAGGCGCCGGCGGACCGGCCGACGGCTCCACCGGCGGGGGCGCCGGCGGCGGCGGAGCGACGGTCGTCGTCCTCGCCGGCCAGGAAGTGGTCGTGGCCGGTGGCGGAGGTGGCGCGTCACCGGGGGCCACCGCACTGCACGGCGGCGCCGCAGGACGTGACGGACAGGCCGGAGGGCAGGACACCGCCCAGGGCCACGCGACGGCCGGTGGCGGGGGCACCGGTTCCGACGCGGGCGGGGTAGGAGGAGAAGGCGGTACGTCCACGGTGGCGGGCACCACCACCGAGGGCGGAGCAGGCACCGACGGCTCGCGGCTGCAAGGCGGTACCGGTGGAGCGGGCGCAGCATCGTTCGGGACCGGCGAGGGCGGCGGCGGAGGAGGCGGCGGCCTGCGGGGTGGCGGCGGTGGAGGAGGCGGTGCGAACGGCCTCGGCGCCGGTGGCGGCGGCGGTTCCAGCCTCGCACCCGCCGGCGCCGACATCATCGCCGGCGCCCGGAAGGGCAACGGGGCGGTCTCCATCAACTTCGACGCATCGGGCGAGGACGGTTGCGGCGGCCCCTCGCCGTCACCGACCCCCTCGCCCACTCCATCGCCCACGGACACAGGTGGCGGCGGGAGCCCCACCCCGACTCCCCCGCCCTCCAGCCCCATGGCGACGCCGACCGGCGGCCGACCCGGTTCCGACGGTCAGCTCGCCGACACCGGACCCACTGAACCTGTCTGGTTCTGGGGCGGCGCAGCGGGGGTCCTGATCACTGCGGGTGCGTGGTTGACCCGGCTCGGACGCCGCGGCCCGTCCTGAGGGCATCGAGGACCGGGGAGTGCGCCCGGTCAGCTGAGGCGTTCGACGCGTGGCGGGGGCCAGGTGGCGTCGAGGATCTCCTGCTGGGGCCAGTAGGCGCGGATGTAGAGGGAGAAGGCGTCCGCGGGGGCGGGGAGCCAGTTCGCGGCGGGAGCGCCCTCGGGCGGGGTGTTCCCGACGTACAGGGTGAGCGACCCGTCATCGCCGTGGACGAGGTCGGGGTTCTTCGTGCCCAGCGAGTACCGGCCCAGCTCGTTCTCGTAGTAGAAGTGGTGCTTGTTGTAGAGGGTGACCGAGAAGAAGCCGTTGACCGGGGGCAGTTGGCCGGCGGCGAAGCGCAGCGCGTAGCCGTGGGTGCCGTCGAGCTGGGTGCCGTCGATGTCGGTGTCGGTGAAGAGGTACTTGGTCTCCTGCGGCGCGTTCTCGAACATGTTGGAGCGGGCGATCGCGGTCCGGGTGAGGTAGTCCGTGCCGAACGCGGAGTTGTTCGTCGGGGAGAACCAGTTGCGGAGTTGTTCGTCGGGGAGAACCAGTTGTTGCCGGCCGGCGGGCCGTTGAACTCCCAGCGCAGCAGCGGGGTGATGAGCTCCTGCTCGGCCTCGCGCGCCACCTCGGTCAGGGTCTGCTTGACCTCGGGCGACCTGCCGGCCGCGGCCAGCAGGTCGCGGAACTGGCGGTAGAGGGCCTCCTCGCCGGGCAGCGGCGGCACGGTGTCGAGGACTTCGGGGAGCTGGTCGAAGAAGTGCTCCGGGTCGACCCAGCGGATCTCCGCGTCGCCCGCCTCGCCCGGGACGGGGAAGGTCGGCACGTTCGCCCAGTCGTCGGTCTTCATCGTCCCGTCGAACTGGTCGAGCGGGTAGATCGTGACGTAGGGCAGGATCTCCATGACCTTCGCCCGGTCCTCCGGGGTGTCCTCGATGAACACGCGCGGGCAGAACGCGGCCAGGGCCGTGGTCGAGCGGAACGAGCCGGTGATGCCGTCGGGAAGTTCACCCTTCCAGTTCGGGCCGACGACGGCGTAGAAGCCGGGCTTCGTGCCGTACTGCTTGCCCATCCGGGCGAAGGAGTCCGTGCGGTGGTCCCACGCGGCCGCGACCCAGAACCGGTCCCCGAAGTCAGGGATCTGGAAGACCGCGGGCTGCTCGTCGATGCTGCCGAACCCGAACCCGAACCCGTACAGCACGTCCTGGTTGGTGCAGGCGACGAAGCGCTGGCCCGCCGGGATGTAGTCCGTCATCATGCACACCCGGCCGAGCGGAGCGTTCGGCAGTACGCCGCCGCGCAGGCCCGGCTCCGGCACCGACGTCAGCGCCGTGCGGCGGTTGATCATCGAGACCATCGGCCAGCCCCACAGGTAGGCGGTCCTGCCCATGGCCCGTACGAACGACTCCGGCATCCGAGCCTGTGCTCCCGCCCCTGCGACCTCTGACGACATCCCCTGCCTCGTTTCCCGCGCTGGCCACGTCCGACAGTTCGGACGCCAGGAGCGTGCGGCCCGGCCGGCGATCGCTGTGGACCGTTCCAGCGACATGGCCGCTCGTCACCCGAGGAACGACAAGCGCACCTGCCGTCGAGGGTTGTCCTTGTTGATATCCACGAGGCACACCGACTGCCACGTCCCCAGTTCGAGGCCGCCCGCCACCACCGGCAGCGTCGCGTGCGGGGGCACGATCGCCGGGAGGACGTGGTCGCGGCCGTGGCCGGGGCTGCCGTGGCGGTGCTGCCAGCGGTCGTCGGCGGGAAGCAGGGTGTGCAGGGCGGCGAGGAGGTCGTCGTCGCTGCCGGCTCCCGTCTCGATGATCGCGATGCCCGCCGTGGCGTGCGGGACGAAGACGTTGAGGAGGCCGTCGCGGCCCCGGGCGACCTCGCGGAGGAAGTCCTCGCAGTCGCGGGTGAGGTCGGCGATCCGTTCGTCGGAGCCGGTCGTGACGTTCAGGACTCGGGTGGTGAAGGCATCGGACATGAGGCCATTGTCGCCCCGCCGGCCGGACGGGCGAGCGCACCGACCGCCCGGAACCTGACACGACCGGTCCACTCGGTGAGACGGCATTGACCGTGTGTCGACAAACTGGCTACGTTCTGCGGCATGTTGCGTTCAGCCATGCTCACCACGCGCGGTCACATCGACCTGCTGCGGGTGGCCTCTGCCGCGTGTCGCCGCGGCTGCTGACGCCCTTCCCCACCTGCGTTCCAGCGCTTCTCTCCGTCCTTTCCCCTCTTTCCCCTCGTTCTCCGTCTTGCCCTTCATCGCCCCGGCCTGCGCACGTGCCGGCGTGCCGCTGACGCACGTCCGCTGCCCCCGGGGCGCACCCTCCCCTGCCGTGGAGTGCCATGAGCATCAGTCATGCCCCGCCCGAGGCCGCCCCGGCCGACCTGTCCGTCGGTCCGGACGTGTCGCCGAACGGGCCCGAGCTCGAAGCCCTCGTCCCCTCCTCCACCCGCCGCACCCGTGTCCCACGCTGGCTGCGGCGCACCTCCGGCCCGATCCTTCTGCTGATCCTGTGGCAACTCCTCAGCTCCACCGGGGTGTTGACGAAGGACGTCCTGGCTCCGCCGGGCACGATCGCACGCGTCGCAGGGGACCTCGTCAGCGACGGATCGCTGCCCACGGCGATGGGCGTGTCCCTGCAACGCGTCGCGGTGGGGCTGCTGTTCGGCGTCGTGGTCGGCGTCGGGCTCGCTCTGCTGTCCGGGCTCTTCCGGGTCGGCGAGGATCTCGTCGACGCCAGCGTGCAGATGCTGCGGACGGTGCCGTTCGTCGGCCTGATCCCGCTGTTCATCATCTGGTTCGGGATCGGCGAGGCGCCGAAGATCGCCGTCATCACGCTCGGCGTCTCCTTCCCGCTCTATCTCAACGTGTACGCCGGAATCCGCGGCGTCGACTCCCAACTCATCGAGGCGGGCGAGTCGTTGGGGCTCAGCCGGTGGGGTCTCGTCCGGCACGTCGTACTGCCGGGCGCCCTGCCCGGCGCCATGACCGGCCTGCGCTACTCGCTCGGCATCGCCTGGCTCGCCCTCGTCTTCGCCGAGCAGATCAACGCGGACGCCGGCATCGGCTTCCTGATGGTGCAGGCCCGGGACTTCCTGCGGACCGACGTAATCGTCGTCTGCCTGGTCGTCTACGCCTTCCTCGGCCTCCTCGCCGACTTCGTCGTCCGTTCCCTCGAAAGGCTGCTGCTGCAATGGCGACCGACGTTCACCGGCCGGTGACCCCCAGGACCGAGGGGCTCGCCGTCAGCGTGGCCGGCCTCACCCGTTCGTTCGACGGCCGTGCCGTCATCGACGACCTCCTGCTGGAGGTGCGGCCGGGCGAGTTCGTCGCCCTGCTCGGCCGCAGCGGCTGCGGGAAGTCGACGCTGCTCCGGATCCTGGCCGGGCTCGACCGGGACATCGAGGGCACCGTCCTCGTACCGCGCCGCAAGGCGGTGGCGTTCCAGGCGCCGCGCCTGATGCCGTGGAAGCGGGTCTGGCGCAACGTACTGCTCGGGCTGCCCGGAAAGCCCGAACGGGCCGTCGCCGAGCGGGCGTTGGACGAGGTCGGCCTCGGTCACCGGGTGACCGCCTGGCCCAAGACGCTGTCCGGCGGCGAGGCCCAGCGCGCCTCGCTCGCCCGCGCCCTGGTGCGCGAACCCGATCTGCTGCTGCTCGACGAACCGTTCGGCGCCCTCGACGCGCTGACCCGGATCAAGGCCCAGCGCCTGGTCGACGAACTGTGGCAACAGCGCGGCTGCGCCGTGCTGTTGGTGACGCACGACGTCGAGGAGGCCGTGCTGCTGGCCGACCGGGTGCTCGTGATGGACGACGGCGTCATCGCGTACGAGACCCGGGTCGACCTGGAGCGCCCGCGCGACGTCACCGATCCGCGCTTCGCCGAGGTACGCGCGGAACTGCTGCGCCGCCTCGGGGTCGACGACGACCACGCAGGCCCTGCCACGGACGACCGGCCGGCCGTCGCCGCCCCTGCCCCTCCGACCCAAGTGCGGAAGCAGCCCGCCGCCTGAGAAGACGCATCACGCATCCCCTGGCCACTGCTCAGCACGCCTCATCACCTCTGGCTCTTCGTCACCCCTCACCCCTCATCCTTCGTCCCTCGTCCCTCACCCATCACCCCTCGTCCCTCACCCCTCACCCCTCACTCCTCATCCCTCGTCCCTCACCTCGAACGGACTGGCCCCATGCGACGCCCACTCCTCCCCGCCCTGCTCGCCCCGCTCGCCCTGCTCCTCGCCGCCTGCTCCGGCGCCTCGTCCGCCAGCACGTCCACCGGAGGCGGCAGTGGAGGCGGAACCGACGGGAACGGGTCCTTGACCCTGAACGTCGGTGACCAGAAAGGCGGTTCGGAAGCGGTGCTGCGCGCCGCGGGTGAGCTCGACGGCCTGAAGTACAAGATCCGCTGGTCCACGTTCACCTCCGGGCCGCCCCTGCTCGAAGCGGTCAACGCCAAGGCCGTGGACATCGGCGGCGTCGGCAACACGCCGCCCGTCTTCGCGGCGGGCGCCGACTCGAAGATCAAGGTCGTCGCCGCCAGCCACGGCACCGCCAAGGGCGACACCGTCCTCGTCCCGAACGACTCGAAGCTCACGGCCCCGGCGCAGCTGAAGGGCCGGTCGGTCGCGGTGGCGCAGGGGTCGTCGGCGCACTACAACCTGGTCGCGACGCTCCGCAAGGCGGGGCTCGGGCTCGACGACGTCAAGGTCAAGTACCTCCAGCCGGCCGACGCGCTGGCCGCGTTCACCGCCGGCAAGGTCGACGCCTGGGCGGTCTGGGACCCGTACACCTCGCAGATCCTGCGCGGCAAGCAGGGCCGTGTGCTCAGCGACGGCGACGGGCTCAGCAACGGACTCGCCTTCCAGGTCGCCTCCCCCACCGCCCTCGCCGACCAGAAGAAGTCCGCGGCGATCAAGGACTACCTCGACCGGCTGCGGCGCGCCCAGGACTGGGTCTACAAGCACCCCGAGGCGTGGGCGAAGGTGTGGGCCAAGGACACCGGCCTGCCCTACGACGTGGCGCTCGACGCGGTGAAGCGGACGAACGGCACCCGGGTGACCGTCGCCGTCGACAAGGGCGCCATCGCGTCCGAGCAGCAGATAGCCGACACGTTCACGAAGCTGAAGCTGATTCCGCGCAAGGTCGACTTCGGGGACTTCGTCGACACCCGCTTCAACGGCGATCTGCGCGCCTCCACCGCCGCCCCGCGCTCGTACGCCAAGGAGTCCTGAACCCATGAGCGTCCATCTGCACTGGTTCCTGCCGACCGGCGGCGACGGCCGCACGCTCGTCGACCGGCACGCCTTCAGCGGCGGAGCGCTCGACCGCACGCCGGGCGGCGCGATCGCCGGCGTGCGCGCACCCGACATCGACTACCTCGTCCAAATAGCCAAGGCGGCCGAGCAGTTGGGCTTCGAGGCGGTACTCACGCCGACCGGTACGTGGTGCGAGGACGCGTGGCTGACGACCGTGGCACTCGCCCAGCACACGGAGCGGCTGAAGTTCCTCGTCGCCTTCCGGCCCGGCGTCATCTCGCCCGTGCTCGCCGCACAGATGGCGTCCACGTACCAGCGCCTCACGCGGGGGCGGCTGCTGCTGAACGTCGTGACCGGTGGCGACTCCACCGAGCAGCGCCGCTACGGCGACCACCTCGACCACGACCGGCGCTACGCCCGCACCGACGAGTTCCTCTCCGTGGTCCGCGGCGTGTGGGGCGGCACCCCGCAGACCCCGTACGACTTCGGCGGCGAGCACTACCAGGTCGACGCTGCCTTCTCCGCGCTCGCGCCCGACCCGCGGCCGCAGATCTTCTTCGGTGGATCGTCGGCCGCGGCCGGACCGGTCGCCGCGCGGCACACGGACGTATACCTGACCTGGGGCGAGCCGCCGGAGCAGGTGAAGGAGAAGATCGACTGGATCCGGTCGCTCGCCGAGGCGGAGGGGCGGACCGTGCGGTTCGGCATCCGGCTGCACACGATCTCCCGGGACTCGGCGCGCGACGCGTGGACGACCGCGGACCGGCTGCTCGACGACCTCTCCCCCGAGACGGTCGCCGCCGCGCAGGCCGCGCTCGGCCGCAGCGAGTCGGTGGGGCAGCAGCGGATGCTCGCGCTGCACGGCGGCAAGCGGGAGGGCCTGGAGATCTCGCCCAATCTGTGGGCGGGCGTGGGCCTGGTGCGCGGTGGCGCGGGCACGGCGCTCGTCGGCAGTCACGCGGAGGTCGCCGACCGCATCGAGGAGTACCACGCGCTCGGTGTCGAGCACTTCGTGCTGTCCGGCTATCCGCACCTGGAGGAGGCGTACTGGTTCGGCGAGGGAGTGATCCCGGAGCTGGCGGCCCGCGGCCTGGTCGCCACGGCCGTCCGCGGCGGCGGCGCTCCGCTGCTGGTCGCGGGCGGGCGCTGAGCCGCGGCGCGCCAGCGGGAAGATCTCGGGCCCCGGTCGAGTTGGTAGAAGCGTGAACGAAACCGGGGCACGAGAAGCGGCGGACGTACGGCAGGTCGACGTGGTGGTCATCGGCGCCGGACAGGCCGGACTGTCCGCCGCCCACCATCTGCGCCGGGTGGGGTTCGTACCGGACCGCGACTTCGTCGTCCTCGACCACGCGCCCGCGCCGGGCGGCGCCTGGCAGTTCCGCTGGCCCTCGCTCACGTACGGCAAGGTGCACGGCATGCACGCCCTGCCGGGCATGGAACTGACCAGCGCCGATCCCGCCCGGCCGTCGTCGGAGGTCATCGCCGAGTACTTCGCCGACTACGAGGAGACCTTCGACCTGCGCGTCCGCCGTCCGGTCGACGTGCGCCGGGTACGCGAGGGCGACGGCGGGCGGCTGCTGGTCGAGACGTCGGCCGGGGACTGGTCGACGCGCGCCCTGATCAACGCGACGGGGACCTGGGACCGGCCGTTCTGGCCGCGCTACCCGGGCCAGGAGACGTTCCGCGGGCGGCAGTTGCACACGGCGCAGTACCCGGGTCCCGAGGAGTTCGCCGGGCAGCGGGTCGTCGTGGTCGGCGGCGGCGCGTCCGGGACGCAGCACCTGATGGAGATCGCCCCGTACGCCGCGGCGACGACCTGGGTCACCCGGCGCCCGCCGGTGTTCCGCGACGGCCCGTTCGACGAGAACTGGGGCCGGACCGCGGTGGCCATGGTCGAGGACCGGGTCCGGGAGGGGCTCACGCCGCTGAGCGTCGTCTCGGTGACCGGTCTCCCGATGAACGACGCGATCCGCGCGGCCCGGGCGAACGGCGTCCTGGACCGGCTCCCCATGTTCGACCGGATCACGCCCACCGGCGTGGCCTGGGACGACGGGCGGGAGGTCGAGGCCGACGTGATCCTGTGGGCCACCGGGTTCCGGGCGGCGATCGACCATCTCGCACCGCTGAAGCTGCGGGAGCCGGGCGGCGGCATCCGGATGGACGGCACGCGCGCGGCACTCGACCCGCGGGTGCACCTGGTGGGGTACGGGCCGTCGGCGAGCACGATCGGCGCGAACCGGGCAGGCCGTGCGGCGGTGCGGGAGATCCAGCGGCTGCTCGCTCAGGACACTCCGGTCACGGTCTGACGTCCGATGGGGGCGCGGCCGTCCGTACCGCGCCCCGCCGACCTGACGACGGTCAACTGTCCTTCTTGGCGGCGGCCTGGTTCTTGTTGAACTCCGCGACGTTGCGCTGCTGTTCGTCGAAGTCCGCGGTGAACCGGGTGTCGCCCGGCTTCACCGTCACGAAGTACAGCCAGTCGCCCTGCGGCGGGCTGATCGCCGCCTTCATGGCCTGCTCGCCCGGATTGCCGATCGGCGACGGCGGCAGACCCATGCGCGCGTAGGTGTTGTACGGGTTGTCGAGGTCGGTGTCCTTCTTGCTGGTCTTCAGCGTGGACCGGCCGAGCGCGTAGTTGATCGTGGAGTCCATCTGCAGCGGCATGCCGTGGTCGAGGCGGTTGTAGATGACGCGGGCGACCTTGCCCATGTCCTCCTTGTTGTCGGCCTCGGCCTCGACGATGCTCGCGATGGTGACGGTCTGGTACAGGTTCACCGCGCCGCGGTCGGCGCCCGCCGTGGTCCCGCCACCCGTGAACTTCTTGTTCGCCGTGGCCACCATGTACGCCAGCACGGACTGCGGGGTCGACTTGTCGCCGAGGGGATACGTCGCCGGGAAGAGGTACCCCTCGGGGTTGCCGCCCGCGTCACTCGGAAGCTTGAGGCCTGCCTTGGGCATGGCCTTCTTGGTCGTGCCGGCCGGGACGCCGAGGGCCTTGTCGACGGCGTCGTACACCTGGCCCGAGCGCCAGCCCTCGGGGATGGTCAGGGCTGTGGGCCGCCCCTCGTCGGCGCCGGACAGGGCCAGCGGAACCGCGACGGCGGTGGCCGCCACGACGGCCCCGGTCGCCATCAGGGCGAGGCGCCCTCTGCGCGTGAGTCGGATCGTGCTCCGTCGCGGAGTCTCGTTCAGCATGCGGGAACGGTAACCCGCACTTCGGGGCATTCCTGGCATATCTTCATGTCGGCGGCCGCACCGGCCCCGGGTGGGCCAGTGCCGCGGTGGCGCTCCCGCACGAGCCGCCGCCGTCCGGCTCAGGCGGCCGTCGTCTCCAGCTGCGCGTCGCGCCGCACCAGTGCCGCGTACCGGCCGTCGCGCTCCAGGAGCTCCTCGTGGGTGCCGCGCTCGGCTATGCGCCCGGAGTCCAGGACCACGATCTGGTCGGCGCCGCGCACGGTGGAGAGGCGGTGCGCGATGGTGAGCGTGGTGCGGTCGGCCGAGAGGGCGTCGATGGCTTCCTGCACGGCGTGCTCGGTGCGCGTGTCGAGGGCGCTGGTCGCCTCGTCGAGGATGAGGATCGGCGGGTCCCGCAGGATGGTGCGGGCGATGGCCAGGCGCTGCTTCTCGCCACCGGAGAAGCGGTGACCGCGCTCACCGACCACGGTGTCGTACCCGTCGGGCAGCCCGGCTATGTGGTCGTGGATCTGGGCGGCCCTGGCCGCGGCGTACAGCTCCTCGTCCGTGGCGTCGGGCTTGGCGAACCGCAGGTTCTCCGCGACCGAGGCGTGGAAGAGGTACGTCTCCTGGGAGACGACGCCGACGGCGCGCGCGAGGGTGTCGAAGTCCAGGTCGCGCACATCGACCCCGTCGACCGTGACACGCCCGCCCGTCACGTCGTACAGACGCGGCACGAGGTAGCTGAGCGTGGACTTGCCGGAGCCGGTGGGTCCGACGACGGCGAGGCTGCCGCCCGCGGGGATCGTGACGTCGATGCCGTCGAGGATCGGTGCCTGCCGGTCGTCGTCCGCGTCGTAGCGGAACGTCACGTCCTGGAGACGGACCTCGCCCTTGATGGTGTCCAGGCGGACGGGGTTCTCCCGCTCGGTGATGTCGACGGGCAGGTCGAGGTACTCGAAGATGCGCTGGAACAGGGCGAGCGAGGTCTGGATCTGGACGCCGGTCTGCAGGAGGCTCACGGTCGGCCGGAACAGGCCCTGCTGGAGGGAGACGAACGCGACGAGCGTGCCGATGGAGACGCCCGGCCCGCCGAGCTGGAAGGCGATGCCGGCCGCCCAGTAGATGACCGCGGGCATGGCGGCCATGACGATGCTGATGACGGCCATCCGCCAGCGCCCCGCCATGTTCGACCGGACTTCGAGGTCGACCAGTTCGTCCGACTCGTCGGCGAAGGACTTGGTGAGGGAGTCGGCGCGGCCCATGGTGCGGCCGAGCAGGATGCCGCTCACGGAGAGCGACTCGGTGACCGTGGCGGCCATGGCGGCCATCTGCTTCTGGCGCTCGGTGGCGATCTTCTTGCGCTCGCGGCCGACGCGGCGGGCGATCCACACGAAGACCGGCAGCAGCAGGAGGGAGACGACCGTGAGGCGCCAGTCGAGGGCGACCATGGCGACGATCGTGGCGACGACGCTCGTCAGGTTCGAGACGAGGGACGTCGCGGTCGAGGTGACCGTCGCCTGCATGCCGCCGATGTCATTGGCGATGCGGGACTGGACCTCGCCGGTGCGGGTCCTGGTGAAGAAGGCGAGCGACATGCTCTGCAGCCGCCCGTACACGGCGGTGCGCAGGTCGTGCATGACGCGCTGGCCCACGGTCGTCGAGATCAGGGTCTGCAGCACGCCGAAGACACTGGTGACGACGGCGCTGAGGATCATGCCGAGGGCGAGCAGGCTGAGCAGCCCGGTGCGGCCCTGCGGGATGGCGACGTCGAGGATCTCCTTGAGCAGGAACGGCGTCGCGACCGTCACCAGCGACGCGGCGGCCACCAGCAGCCCGACGAGGGCGAGGCGGGCGCGGTAGGGACGGAAGAGGGACAGGATGCGGCGGATCTGGCGCGGCTGGCCCGATGACTTCGCATCGGGGGGCGGCGTCCAGTTGATGTCGTCGTGGCGCATGGGCCTCCTACGGCGTGAGAGAGCAGGGTGCGGGTCCGGCGGCAGAGGTCGGGCTCGACTTTGAGGAGCATAGCTCATTGTTACCTATACTCACAATGCACAAGGTCCTGCTAATGTTCCCGGCATGAGTACCCCGGACGCCGACGGCTTCCTCGCCGAGCAGCTGCTGCGGCTCACCCGCCGCCTGCACCGCATCCAGAAGCGGCAGCTGGAGCCGGTCGGGATCACCCCCGCGCAGTCCCGGCTGCTGCGCACGCTGGTGCACTACGAGACGCCGCCGCGGATGGCGGACCTGGCGCAGCGGCTCGAGGTGGTGCCGCGCGCCGTGACCACGGTCGTGGACGGCCTGGAGGCCAACGACCTGGTGCGCCGGATGCCCGATCCGACCAATCGCCGGGTCATCCGGATCGAGCTGACCGACAAGGGGCGGGCCGCCCTGCGGGAGCTGCGCAGCGCGCGGCGCGCGGCCGCAGAGGAGATCCTTGCCCCATTGGACGCGGAGCAGCGCGCCCAGCTGACGGTCCTGCTGAACGCGCTGTTCGAGTCCCCGCACGTCCCCGACTGCTGACCACGACCACGACCGCCCCCTCCCCCTTCACCGCACCACGAGCCACGACCCGCACACCACGACTGGAGAGCCATGCCGCTGCTGGAGCCGAAGCCGGAAGCCCTGCGTCCCGGGTCCCGCCCGTCGGGTCCGGCCCCCGACCGGGTCGCCGACCGGCAGGCGGGCGGCACGCCCGAGCCGCTGCGCTCGGAGCTGACGGAGCTGCTCGGCGCGGACAAGGTGCTCACGAAGATCTCCGACCTGGTGCGGTACGCGTCGGACGCCAGTCCGTACCGCTTCGTGCCGCAGGTCGTGGTGGTCGCCGAGGACATCGACGACGTGTCGGCCGTCCTGTCGTACGCGCACGGCAAGGACCGCGAGGTCGTCTTCCGTGCGGCGGGCACGTCGCTGAACGGGCAGGCGCAGGGCGAGGACATCCTGGTCGACGTCCGCAAGTTCTGGTCGGGCGTCGAGGTCATCGGGGACGGCTCGCGGGCACGCATCGGCCCCGGCACGACGATCGTGCGGGCCAACGCGACGCTGGCGCGGCACGGCCGGGTGCTCGGCCCCGACCCGGCCAGCGCGATCGCCTGCACGATCGGCGGCGTCGTGGCGAACAACGCGTCGGGCATGACGGCGGGCACGACCCGGAACTCGTACCGGACGGTCGCCTCGCTCACCTTCGTGCTGCCCTCGGGCACCGTCGTGGACACCGGCGACCCGCGCGCGGACGAGGATCTGGCCCATGCCGAACCGGAGCTCTGCGAGGGCCTGCTGGCGATCAAGCGGGAGATCGAGGAGGACGCGGAGCTGACCCGCAGGATCCGCGCCAAGTACGAGATCAAGAACACGAACGGGTACCGGCTCGACGCGTTCCTGGACGGGTCGACGCCCGTCGAGATCCTGCGCGGTCTCATGGTGGGCTCGGAGGGCACCTTCGGGTTCATCTCCGACGTCGTCTTCGACACCCTGCCGCTGGACCGGAAGGTGTCGACGGCGCTGCTGTTCTTCCCGTCCCTGACGGCGGCGGCCGCGGCGGTGCCGGTGTTCAACGAGGCGGGCGCGCTGGCCGTGGAGCTGATGGACGGCAACACGCTGCGTGCGTCGGTCAGCGTGCAGGGCGTGCCGCAGGACTGGGCGCGGCTGCCGAAGGAGACGACCGCGCTCCTGGTGGAGTTCCGGGCGCCGGACGAGGAGCGGCAGGCGGCCTTCGAGGTGGCGGCGGCCAAGGTGCTGGAGGGTCTCGAACTCGTGGCGCCCGTCGCCTCGGTGACCAATGAGTTCACCCGGGACGCCAAGGCGATCGGCGGCTACTGGAAGGCGCGCAAGGCGTTCGTGACGGCGGTCGGCGGTTCGCGTCCGTCGGGCACGACGCTGATCACGGAGGACTTCGCCGTGCCGCCCGGCCGGCTCGCCGAGGCCTGCGAAGCCCTGCTCGAACTGCAGACGCGCCACGGCTTCGACGCGGCGGTCGCGGGCCACGCCGCGCACGGCAACCTGCACTTCCTGCTCGCCTTCGACGCGGGCAAGCCGGCGGACGTGGACCGGTACGCGGCCTTCATGGACGAGTTCTGCCGGCTGACGGTCGAGCGGTTCGACGGCTCCCTGAAGGCCGAGCACGCCACGGGCCGCAACATCGCGCCGTTCCTGGAGCTCGAATGGGGGCCCCGCGCCACGGAGTTGATGTGGCGCACCAAGCAGGTCATCGACCCGGACGGGGTGCTGGCCCCGCGCATCGTGCTCGACCGCGACCCGAAGGCGCACCTGCGGGGTCTCAAGACGATCCCGAAGGTGGAGCTGATCGCCGACCCGTGCATCGAGTGCGGCTTCTGCGAACCCACCTGCCCCAGCGAGGACCTGACGACGACGCCGCGTCAGCGGATCGTGCTGCGCCGCGAAATGATGCGCCAGCCATCCGGTTCACCGGTCGAGGACGCGCTGATCGACGCGTACGGGTACGACGCGGTCGACACCTGTGCGGGCGACTCGACCTGCAAGCTGGCCTGCCCGGTCGGCATCGACACCGGGGCCTTCATGAAGGACTTCCGGCATGCGCGGCACTCGCCCCGCGAGGAGCGGGTGGCGGCGCTCGCCGCGAAGAACTTCAAGGCCGTCGAGGCGTCGGCGCGGCTGGCCGTGGCCGCCGCCGGCAAGATCGGCGACCGGCTGCTGACCTCCGTGACCACCGCCGCCCGCAAGGCGGTCCGGCCCGACCTGGTGCCCGAGTGGCTGCCGGAGGTCCCGGCCGCGGCCGCACGCAAGCTCCCCCGCACCAGGCGCGTGGGCGCCTCGGCCGTCTACTACCCGGCGTGCGTGAACCGCATCTTCGGAACGCCGGGGGACGTGTCGCTCCCCCAGGCCGTCGTGGCGGTCTCCGCGCGCGCGGGGCGGCCGGTGTGGATCCCCGAGGACGTCGCCGGGACGTGCTGCGCCACGATCTGGCACTCCAAGGGCTACGACGAGGGCAACAAGGTGATGGCGAACCGGATCGTCGAGGCGGCCTGGGGCTGGACCGCCGGTGGCCGGCTGCCGCTGGTCGTGGACGCCTCGTCGTGCACGCTCGGCATCGCGCACGAGGTGGTGCCGTACCTCACCGACGAGAACCGGGAGCTGCACGCGGAGCTGACGATCGTCGACTCCCTCGTGTGGGCCGCCGAGGAGCTGCTGCCGCATCTGACGGTGGAGCGGACCATCGGTTCCGCCGTGCTCCATCCGACGTGCTCCATGGAACACCTCGGCGACGTCGCCCAGTTGAGGGCGGTCGCCGAGGCCTGTGCCGACGAGGTGGTGATCCCGGACGACGCGGGCTGCTGCGCCTTCGCGGGTGACCGGGGCATGCTCCACAAGGAGTTGACCGAGTCGGCGACCCGCAAGGAGGCCGCGGAGGTGACGTCCCGCGCCTACGACGCGCATCTGTCGGCGAACCGGATGTGCGAGGTCGGCATGGACCATGCGACGGGCCGCTCCTACTACTCGGTGCTGGTGGAGCTGGAGCGGGCGACCCGGCCGGCCCGGCCGGCTGCGACGCGCAACTGACCTTCGGACCACCCCAGTCGGCGTGGTCGTTGCCGTTGCCGTCCTCGGCGTCGGTGGCGACCAGGCCGACGAACTGGGTGCCGGTCACGTAGACGACTTCACCCAGGTGGTGTCGCTCAGATAGGAGTCCCCCGCCGGGACGGCTGCGGCGGCGGTCGTCCGCGTCGTCGAGGTGTCGGTGACCGTGCGGCCTTCGACGTCGTAGTGGCGGCCGTGGCGGTCAGTTCGTACGCGCCCGCCCGTCTCGTGGCCGAGGCTGCCAGACAGCCACCGCAGCTCGCGCGGGAATTGGGCCGGATCGGCCACCACCTGGCCCTGCGGCGCCGGTGGCCGGGTGCGCCACGGAGTGTGCCGTCCGCGGCTCGTCGAGTCCAAAGGCTCGGCAAAGGAAGTCCAACTCCCTGACCACTTCGGTCCCTTGCGCCCCGGTCTCACCCCCTCCAAGGTGGCAAGCGCTTGCCAGGCACCGCACCCACCATCTTTGGAGGTCCGATGCACGACAACGACAACCGGCCCGCCCACACCGACCGGCCCACGGACGGCGACCGGCTCGACACCCCCGGCCCCGACGGCCACTCCCGGCGCGACGTGCTGCGCACCGCGGGCGTCGCGGGCGCCGGGCTCGGCCTCGCCGCGTTCGGCCCGGGCGCCGCGCAGGCCGCGCCCGGCCAGGAGGGCCGGGCCGACGCCGACGCCGCGCAGGAGGCCGCCGCGCCGGCCCGGCAGGGCGCGACGATGATCGGGGTGCCGTTCGACCGCCGGTCCACCGTGCGCGTCGGCATCATCGGCCTGGGCAACCGCGGCGGCAGCATGATCGACCTGTTCCTGGCGATGCCGGGCGTCCAGGTCGTCGCGCTGTGCGACCCGGTGAAGGACAAGACGGAGCGCGCGGCGGCCAAGGTGACGGCCGCGGGCCAGCCGGCCCCGGCGACGTACACCAAGGGCGACCACGACTTCGAGAACCTGTGCAAGCGCGGCGACATCGACTTCGTGTACGCGGCGACGCCCTGGGACTGGCACTTCGAGATGGCGAAGACGGCCCTGCTGAACGGCAAGCACGTCGGCGTGGAGTGTCCGGTCGCGCTCCAGCTCGACCAGCTGTGGGAGCTGGTGAACCTCTCGGAGCGCACCCGCAGACACTGCATGCAGCTGGAGAACTGCTGCTACGGCCGCAACGAGATGCGGGTGCTGCGGATGGCGCACGCGGGCAAGTTCGGCCAACTCCTGCACGGGGCGGGCGCGTACAACCACGATCTGCGCGGCCTGATGTTCGACCCCGACTACTACGAGGGTCCGTGGCGCCGGCTGTGGCACACGCGGTTGCGCGGTGATCTGTACCCGAACCACGGCTTCGGTCCGGTCGCCAACTACATGGACGTGAACCGCGGCGACCGGGTCACGCACATCTCCAGCTTCGGTACGCCTTCGCTCGGTCTGGCCGAGTACCGGGAGGCGAACATGCCGAAGGGCGACCCGAGTTGGAAGGAGACGTACATCGAGTCGGACCGCACGATCAGCCTGGTGCAGACGGCGAAGGGCCGGGTGATCCGTCTCGAGCACGACGTGTCGACCCCGCACCCGTACTCCCGGATCAATCAACTCGGCGGCACCAAGGGCGTGTTCGAGGACTATCCGGAGCGCATCTACATCGAGCCCGACCACACGAACGACGCGTGGGGCGACTTCGCGAAGTACGCCGACTGGGACCACTGGCTGTGGAAGGAGCACGCCAACCCGCCCGGTGGGCACGGCGGCATGGACTACATCATGGTGTACCGGCTGATGCAGACGATGCGCCTCGGTCTCGTGCCGGACTTCGACGTGTACGACGCGGTGACCTGGACATCGCCGGTGCCACTGAGCCATCTGTCCATCAAGGCGAAGGGCGCGCCGCAGCCGATCCCGGACTTCACCCGGGGCGAGTGGCGCAAGAAGCGCGGCGGCGTGGACTCGGACAAGCCCGCCGAGGCCTGAGCCGGGTGCGGGGCCCGGACCGTCGCGGCCCGGGCCCCGCACTGCATCAGCAGCGGTGCCGGTCGAGGGTCAACACGCCCTGCTCCGTGCGGATTTCACGGTCGTAGCAGCCTCCGGGGCCGTGCACGCGGTAGCGCTCCCCGGTGGTGGCGACGGCGTGCCGTTCCTCGCGCGGGGCGTTCGCCGCGTACGTCGCGTCGCCGGTGTACGTGTCGTCGAGCACGGTCGGAGCGCCGCCGCCGAGGCCGGTCTCGGCGCGGTCGCCGAGGGTGATCACGGTGCGCAGCCGGTCGTCGGCGCCGAGGGTGGTGGTGCCGTCCATCGTGTACGTGCGGTTCGTGCGCGCCGTGCGCCCGCCGGTGCGCACGGTCTCCCGGTCGGTCCAGGTGGCGGTCAGCGTGTCGGTGGTCTCGCCGTCGGTCCAGCGGTGCACGGAGGTGTTGGCGAGGGTCCGGGTGACGGTGGTGGCGACCCGGCCGTGCGAGGTGTCGACGTAGCCGCTGGCGCTGAACCGGTGTCCGCCGTCGGTGTCGAGCCGGTGCTCGGCGGTCGGCGAACCGGGCGTGTAGACCGCGGAGTTGGCGAGGTCGCCCGTCTCGTGGGCGGTGAGTCCGCCGGTGACGTGGGCACGGTGGGCGTCCTGCCAGACCAGCACGTTGACCGGGGTGCTCCAGCCGCTCTGCCCCGTGGGGACGCCCGCGACAGTCACCTCGACGCGGTGCGGCCTGCCGTCGTTGAGGAGCCCGGCGAACGGCGTGAGGTCGTACTCGATCGGCTTGATGTCGAAGGCGCGTGGGCCCGGAATCACGTACCAGAGGAAGGGGTTGGACCAGCCGCCGGTCCACACGGTCGGGAACGGGGCGGCGATGCCGGCGAGTTGGCCGTCGACCGTGACCTGCACCTCCCGGTACGGTCCGCCCTCGGCCTTGCAGGAGTAGGGGGCGGCGTCGGGCACGGTCAGGTACCAGTACTCCTCGCAGCCGCCGCCGGAGCCGGTGGCGTACACCTCGGCGACGAGCCGCTCACTGTTGCGCGGGGTGGTGAGGGTGCCGTCGTCGGCGAGGGTGAGCACCTGGTCGGGCGTGCGGTCGGACCGCGCCGGTCGGCCGCCGGCGGGCCGGGTCCCCTTGGTCTCGGCGGAGTAGAACGTGAGGGTCGCCCTGACGTCGATGACGCCCGTGTAGGTGTCGTTCACGACGTTGCCGATGAGCATCTCGACCGGCTGCCGCCCGCGCAGCGTGTCGCTGTAGCGGGTGACGTCCTTCTCGACGGTCCAGGCGATGCCGTCCGGGGAGGGTTCGGGCGTGGACGTGCGCAGGACCTCCACGCCGCCGATGTGCAGATAGCCGAGCCGGTCGAACTGACGGCCCTTCACCTTGCCGTCCAGCCGGAGGACGACCTTGCTCCAGCGGTCGCCGCAGCCCTTCGGCGGGGTGTAACTCCCCTTGTAGGGCGTGAAGTCGCGGAACTGCGTCTCGGCGACGGTGACCTCGCACGACGTGGTGTGCGGCTTCGGCACGGGCGGGGCGGCGGTGACCGGGTCGTGCCAGTCGGTGCCGAACTCCGCGGGGACGTCGGGCCGTTGAGCCGCCGCCGCGGACGAGCCGGGCGCGAGGAGGGCGCCCGCCGCGAGGATCGCCCCGGCGAGCATGGACATGACGCGTCTTCTCATGGGCGGAGTTCTACGGTGCCCGCGGCGGTCGGCGCAACCAGGGGCGGGCACGTGGGCCCTCGCCTTGCGGAGGGTCTCGACCGGGTTCCGCCGCGCCAGTACGCTCCCGGCGCACCGGGGGAAGCGGGGGAAGCGATGAGCCTGAGCGACGTGGGCGCCGCAGGGAGCGCGGACGACGGCAACGCGGACGACGCCAGCGCGAGCGACGGCAGCGCGAGCGGCGCCAGCGCGCGCGGCGGCAGCGCGAGCGGCAGGACGCGGCTGGGCGGGGAACCGGACCGGCCCCTCCGTCTCGCCCCGACACCCTGGCGCCCTCTGTTCGGCGTACTCGCCCTGTATGCGGGCGTGTTGACCCTGCTGTCGGCCCGGTACGGCTACCACCGCGACGAGTTGTACTTCCTCGCCGCCGGACGCCGGCTCGCCTGGGGGTACGTCGATCAGCCTCCGCTCACCCCGCTGCTGGCCCGCGCGTCCACCGCACTCTTCGGTGACAGTCTGGCCGGGCTGCGGGTCTGCGCGACGCTCGCCGCCGTGGCCACGGTGCTCGTGGTCGCCCTGGTGGCCAGGGAGTTGGGCGGCGGGCGTGGCGCCCAACTGCTCGCGGCCGTCCTGACGGCGGTCGGCGCGCAGGCGCTCGCGGTCGGGCACATGGTGTCCACGGCGACCTTCGATCTTCTGGTGTGGGTGGGCGTGAGCCTGCTCGTGCTGCGGGTGCTGCGCACCGGGGACGGCCGCTGGTGGCTCGCGGTCGGCGCGGCCGTCGGGATCGGCGTGCAGAACAAGTACCTGGTGGTGCTGCTCGCCGCCGTGCTCCTCGCGGCGATCGGCTGGGTCGGGCCGCGCGGCGTGCTGCGCAGCCGCTGGTTCGTCGGCGGATGTCTGGTGGCGGGGGCGCTGGCCGCGCCGAACGTGGTGTGGCAGGCCGCGAACGGCTGGCCGCAGTTCACGGTGGCGCAAGGCATCAGCGAGGACGACGGCGCCGAGAACCGCGCTCTTCTCGTACCGCAGCAACTCATCTATCTGGCACCGCTGTTCGTGCCGGTGTGGCTCGTCGGGTGGCGGCGGCTGTGGCGCGCGGCCGAGGTGCGCTGGGCGCGGGCGTTCGCGGTGGCGTACCCGCTGCTGTGCGCCGTCGTGCTCGCGGCCGGTGGCAAGGGCTACTACACGGTGCCACTGCTGGTCGTGCTGCTCGCCGCCGGGTGCGAGCCCACGGTGCGATGGGCACGCGGCGGTCGACCACGGACCCGGCGCGCCCTGCTCGCCGGTGTCGTCGGTCTCTCCGCCGTGCTGAACGCCGTGATCACCCTGCCGGTCCTGCCGCCCAGCGCGCTGGCCGTGCCGATGGCCCTCGACCCGGAGCAGGGCGAGCAGCTCGGCTGGCCCGAACTCGCCGACGCCGCCCGCGACGGCTGGCTGCGCATCCCGCCGTCCGAGCGCGACCGGGCCGTCCTGTTCGCCGGCAACTACGGCGAGGCGGGCGCCCTGGAACGGTACGGCCCCGCCCGCGGTCTGCCCGCCCCGTACTCGGGCCACATGAGCTACGCCGACTGGGGGCCGCCGCCCGATTCCGCGAACGGGCCCGTCCTCCTCGTCCGCCTGACCGACGCCTCCGCCATCGAGCGGCATTTCACCGGCTGCCGAACGGTCACCCACGTCGACAACGGGCATGACGTCGACAACGAGGAACAGGGCGCGGCGATCGTCCTGTGCGCGGGACCGGCACGGACGTGGTCGAGCCTGTGGCCGTCGCTGCGGCACGCCTACTGACCGCCTACTGACCGCCTCCTGACCGCCTCCTGACCGACGGACGGGGCCGCGGCCGGCGGCTACGCCTTGAGCTCGGCCTTGTCGCCCATCACGACGACCGGGTGCTGCGCGGGGTCGAGCGTCTTCAGCAGGTACTCCATGTCGCCCTTGGACTGGCTGACGCACGCCGACGTCCCACTGCCGTGGTCCATGTGCAGCCAGATGCTGCCGCCCTTGGACTGGCCCTCGGGGCGGGTCGGGTCGTTGGGCGAGGTGCCCTTGGTCCGGTTGTAGTCGATGGCGACGACGTAGTCGAAGTCGTGCCAGTGCGACTTGGCCCAGTAGTGCGGCGCCTGGAACGACGCGGACCGCGTGTACGGCAGCTTCGCGCCCGGGTCGGCGAGGACGCCGCCGGCATCGCTGAGCGTGAACACCCCTACGGGGCTGCGCTTGTCGCCCTCGCGGTGGTTCGTCGTCCAGCCCTTCTTGCCGTTGTGCCCGGACCAGCCGCGCTCCTTCTTCCACGTGTCGCCCGACTTGGAGTAGAGGACGATCGTCGAGTCCGCGGAGTCCTTGCCGTCGCCGTAGACCGCGACGACCTGCCGCGCGCTCGCCGGGATCTGCTTCTGGTAGCGGTCGCCCACGTCCGGGATGCGCTTGAGGTCGACGGATCGCGCCTCATCTCTCTGCGCGCCGTCCGCCGCCTTCCGACCGCTCTGCGTGTCACTGCCGTCGTCGCCGCTGCCGGAGCCGCACGCCGCCACCGTCGTCAGAAGGACCCCGCAGGCCGCCGCCGTGACGCCCGCTCGAACCACACCCGCCATACGCATGCGTTCCATGGTCGCACCACGGTCCACCGACCCTCGTGCCGGGACCGCGCACCGCCGTCGATCAGTGCCGAATCTTTGCCGCGGGCCGTAAAACCGTTTGCCTCCGATCGGCGAATGACGCGAACCTTTCACGGTTTGCTTCCTCGAATCCCCTGACGCGGGCGCGCCCGACGCGCACCCACCCGGCCCGTCCCCTCCCACCTGCTCTCCCTCGCCCTCTCCTCCTGTCCGCCCCCTACCGGTTCCTCTTGCGAGCCCTGGGACGTCATGCAGATCTCCGACCTTCCGTATCCCGATCCGGGCGTGCCCGACGCGCGCTCCGGCCCCCGGTTCCTGCTCTGGCTCGGCCGGAACCAGCTCGGCGGCCAGCTCAAGTCCCTCGCGTGGGGACTGCTCCACTTCAGCGCCGTCGCCGGACTCCCGTACGGCGTCGGCTACGCCGTCCAGGCCGTCGTCGACGGCTCGGGCTCCCGCCTCGCCGCGGCGGGCGCCCTGATCGTGCTCCTCGGCGTCGCCATCGCCTGCGGCGACACGATGCTGCACCGCACCGCGGTCACCAACTGGATCACCGCGGCCGCGCGGGTGCAGCAGCTCCTCGCCCGCAGGACCGCCGCGCTCGGCGCGGCCCTGACCCGGCGGGTCGCCGCGGGCGAGGTCGTCGCGGTGTCCACCGGCGACGTCGAGAAGATCGGCTGGTTCGTCGAGGCGCTCTCCCGCTTCGCGGCCGCCGCGCTCACCGTCGTCCTCGTCTGCGTCGGCCTGGTGATCTACCAGCCCGCGCTCGGCGTCGTCGTCGCGATCGGCATGCCGGTCCTCGCCCTGGCCGTGCTCCCGCTGCTGCCCCGCGCCACCCGGCGCGCGGACCACCAGCGCGAGAAGGCGGGCCGGGCCACCGAACTCGCCTCGGACACCGTCGCGGGCCTGCGCGTGCTGCGCGGCATCGGCGGCGAGGAGCTGTTCCTCGACCGCTACCGCCGCGCCTCGCAGGAAGTCCGCAGGGCAGCCGTGCGCAGCGCCCGCATGTGGTCGCTGATCTCCGCGATCCAGGTCCTCCTTCCGGGTCTGCTGATGATCGTGGTCGTCTGGTACGGCGTCCGGCTCGCCGGAGAGGGCCGGATCTCCGTCGGTGAACTGGTCACCGTCTACAGCGCGGTGATGATCCTCAATTACCCGCTGCGGCACTTCGAGGAGATCGCCATGGCGTACTCCTTCTCCCGCCCCTCGGCGCAGCGCGCGGCCCGGGTCCTCGCCCTGGAGCGCATCACCGAGCCCGCGGGCGGACTGCGGGACGCCGGCGTGCCCAGCGGTGACCTGTTCGACCCGGAGACCGGGGTGCTCGCCCCGGCCGGCCGGCTCACCGCCGTCGTGTGCGGCGACCCGGACCTGGCGGGGCGGCTCGCCGACCGGCTCGGCGGACACCCGGCCTCGCGCGACGCGAGCGACCCCGGCGACGCGGCCGCCGCTGAGCCGTCGGTGCTGCTGGGCGGGGTGCCGCTCGACGAGCTGCCCCTCGACGTGGCGCGGACCGCGGTGCTCGTGCAGGACAAGGACCCGGTGCTGCTGTCCGGGACGCTCACCGAACTGCTGGACGTGCCGTCCTCCGGATCCGTCCGGCCGGACGAGGCGCTGGCCGCGGCGCAGTGCACCGACGTCCTCGACGCGCTCGCCCAGGCGTCCCTGGACGACGACCCGATGGACGCCCGGATCACCGAACGCGGCCGGTCCCTCTCGGGCGGCCAGCGCCAGCGTCTCGCGCTCGCCCGGTCGCTGGTCACCGACCCGGAGGCGCTGGTCCTCGACGAGCCGACGTCCGCCGTCGACTCGCACACCGAGGCCCGCATCGCGCAGGGCGTGCGCACCCTGCGGCGCGGCCGCACCACCGTGGTCCTCACCTCGTCGCCGCTGCTGCTCGACCGCGCCGACCGCGTGGTGTTCGTGCACGACGGCCGGGTCGCCGCGGTCGGCGAGCACCGCGACCTGGTGCGCAGCGAGCCCCGGTACCGCGCGGTCGTCACCCGCGAGACCGACGAGGAGACGGCGGTCGCCGCCCGCACCGGTCCCACCGGGTTCACCACGGGGACCGGCACCGGCACCGGGGCCGGTGCGGGGACCAGTACCGGTATCGACACGGACATCGAGATCGAGATCGACATCGAGGAGACGGCATGATCGGCGTAGCGCCCCCGGCCTACGACCCGGCGGCCCCCACCACGGCGAACACCCTGCCGGTCGGCGCCCCGGCCACGGTCCGCGCCTATGTGCGCGAGCTGTACCGGCGCCACCGGCGGGCCTTCCTGCTCCTCGTCGGCGTGAACACCGTCGCCGTCGTCGCGTCGATGACCGGCCCGTATCTGCTGGGCGGCCTGATCCAGGACGTCGCCGACGGGACGGGGACGGCCGGTGCCCTGAGCGATCTGCACCTGGAGCGGTCCATCGGCCTGTTCGCGCTGGCCCTGGTGGTCCAGGCGGTCTTCGTCCGGCAGGTGCGGCTGCGCGGGGCGATGCTCGGCGAGCAGATGCTCGCGGATCTGCGCGAGGACTTCCTGGTGCGCTCCGTCGGGCTGCCGCCCGGCGTCCTGGAGCGGGCCGGCACCGGCGATCTGCTGTCCCGGATCACCACCGACATCGACCGGCTCGCCAACGCCATGCGGGAGGCCGTGCCCCAGCTGTCCATCGGCGTCGTGTGGGCGGGTCTGCTGATCGGCGGGCTCGCGGTGACGGCGCCGCCGCTGGCGCCCGCGATCCTCGTCGCGGTGCCGGTCCTGGTGCTCGGCTGCCGCTGGTACTTCAAGCGGGCGCCCTCGGCGTACCGCTCGGAGGCCGCCGGGTACGCGGCCGTCGCCGCGGCCCTCGCCGAGACCGTGGACGCCGGACGGACCGTCGAGGCGCACCGCCTGGGCGACCGCCGCGTGCGGATGTCGGAGCAGCGCGTCAAGGAGTGGACCGCGTGGGAGCGCTACACGCTCTTCCTGCGCTCCGTCCTCTTCCCGGTGATCAACGCCGTGCACGTCCTGGTGCTGCTGTCCGTGCTGCTCATCGGCGGTGTCTTCGTCCTGCAGGGCTGGATCGACGTGGGCCAGCTGACCACCAGCGCGCTCATCGCGCAGATGCTGGTGGACCCGGTGGGCCTGATCCTGCGCTGGTACGACGAGCTGCAGGTCGCCCAGGTGTCCCTGGCGCGCCTCGTCGGCGTACGCGACATCGAGCCGGACGCCGGTGACGCCTCCGTGCGGCCCGACGGCCGGGACGTGCTCGCGGACGAGGTGAACTTCGGCTACCGCGAGGGCGTCGACGTGCTGCGCAAGGTGTCCCTGGAGGTCGAGCCGGGGACCCGGCTCGCACTGGTCGGCCCGTCCGGCGCGGGCAAGTCGACGCTCGGTCGGCTCCTCGCCGGGATCTACGCGCCCCGTACGGGTCAGGTGACGCTCGGCGGCGCGGAGCTGTCCCGGATGCAGGCGGAGCGGGTCCGCTCCCACGTGGCCCTGGTCAATCAGGAGCACCACGTGTTCGTCGGCTCCCTGCGCGACAACCTGCGGCTGGCCCGCACCGGAGCCGAGGACGCCGAGCTGTGGGCGGCCCTCGGCGCGGTCGACGCCGCCGCGTGGGCGCGGGGTCTCGACGACGGCCTGGACACGGAGGTCGGCTCGGGCGGTACCGCGCTGACCCCGGCGCAGGCGCAGCAGATCGCGCTGGCCCGGCTGGTCCTCGCCGACCCGCACACGCTGGTCCTGGACGAGGCGACGTCGCTGCTCGACCCGCGGGCGGCCCGCAACCTGGAGCGGTCGCTGAGCCGGGTCCTGGACGGCCGCACGGTCGTGGCCATCGCGCACCGGCTGCACACGGCGCACGACGCGGACGTGATCGCCGTGGTCGAGGACGGCCGGATCCGGGAGCTCGGCAGCCACGACGACCTGGTGGCGGCCGACGGGGCGTACGCGGCGCTGTGGCGGTCCTGGCACGGGTGATCCCGTGCCGGGAAGGGGTGCGGTCGGGACCGGGCTCAGATGAAGTTGAGCGCGGCCGCGCACCCCACTCCGCCGAGCAGCATGAACACGGGCATGAGCACCTTCAGCTCGATCCAGCTGCCGGCCCGGAACCGCATCGCCTTGGGCGGGCCGATCGGGTACCAGCGCTTGCGGCCGATCGGGATGGGCCACAGGATCGGGCAGCCCGAGACGGTGAGCGCGTCCCCGATGTCGTGCACCAGGGCGCCGAGCACGATCGGCAGGCCCAGCCACAGGTACTCCTGGCCCGGCTCGACGAACAGCCAGTCCGCCCCGTTGCCCGGCTTGTCCAGGACGCCCGCGAGGATCCAGGCACTGGTCGCCGCGAGCAGCCACACCAGGACGTCGCTGCTGGAGCCGCGGGCGGCCCGCCACAGCAGTCCTTCGATGGCGAGCACCATGTGCACGAACAGGATCGCGAGCACGGCCCACCGGCCGCCCGTGATCGCCGCGACCGAGGTGCCCGCCCCGATGAGGACCGCCCACAGCCACGTATGGGTGAGGGTGCGGTGGCCGCCCGAGCGGCGCGGGTCGCCCTGCTTGCGGGTCGCCTTGTAGACGGCGTACGAGAGCTTGTCGACGATCTCGCACAGGCCGCGGGAAATGGGCCCGAAGGCGCGCGAGATGGTCGCCGCCTTGTGGTCCAGGTCGGGGGCGAGGGCCGCGCCCGCGCAGATCAGTGCTCCGACGAGGACGACCGGCCAGGGCATCGGGTGCCCGGCGGCGGCCGCGGCCGCGCCCACCCCCAGCCAGGCCGCCGCTCCTGACAACGAGTGTGCCGGTCCCATCATGGCTGTGATCCGCCCCTGTTCCTGTTGTGCCTGCCGCAGCCGTGGGCGCGGCATGTCCCTTGTACCGACGTCCTGTTGACCCCTGGGGGTTGCGCACGTCCTGACGCTCCGTCGGCGCCCCAGCGTAGCCTTCGTGATCTTCGTACGGGCATCCGATTGCCGGATCGGGTGGGAAGACAGGCAAGATGGTGACGTGACCCTTATCGATCAGCTTCCGAAGACCGCCGACCCGGACGCCCTCTATGACGCCTTCGAGTCGTGGGCCGAGGAGCGTGGTCTCACCCTCTATCCCCACCAGGAGGAGGCGCTGATCGAGGCGGTGTCGGGGGCGAACGTGATCGTCTCGACGCCGACCGGCTCCGGCAAGAGCATGATCGCGGCCGGTGCCCACTTCGCGGCGCTCGCCCGGGACGAGGTCACCTTCTACACGGCGCCGATCAAGGCGCTGGTCTCCGAGAAGTTCTTCGAGCTGTGCAAGCTGTTCGGCACGGAGAACGTCGGCATGCTGACCGGCGACGCGTCCGTGAACTCGGACGCGCCCGTCATCTGCTGCACCGCCGAGGTCCTCGCCTCGATCGCGCTGCGTGACGGGGCGCAGGCCGACATCGGCCAGGTCGTCATGGACGAGTTCCACTTCTACGCCGAGGCGGACCGCGGCTGGGCCTGGCAGATCCCGCTGCTCGAACTGCCGCAGGCGCAGTTCATCCTGATGTCGGCGACGCTCGGTGACGTCGCCATGTTCGAGAAGGACCTCACCCGGCGCACCGGCCGTCCCACGTCGGTGGTCCGCTCGGCCACCCGCCCCGTGCCGCTCTCCTACGAGTACCGGATCACGCCGCTCACGGAGACGCTGACCGAGCTCCTGGACACCCGGCAGGCGCCGGTCTACATCGTGCACTTCACGCAGGCGCAGGCCGTCGAGCGCGCCCAGGCGCTGATGAGCATCAACATGTGCACGCGCGAGGAGAAGGACAAGATCGCCGAGCTGATCGGCAACTTCCGCTTCACCACCAAGTTCGGCCGCAACCTGTCCCGTTACGTACGGCACGGCATCGGTGTGCACCACGCCGGCATGCTGCCCAAGTACCGCCGGCTCGTCGAGAAGCTCGCCCAGGCGGGTCTGTTGAAGGTCATCTGCGGCACGGACACCCTCGGTGTCGGCGTCAACGTGCCGATTCGCACGGTGCTGTTCACCGCTCTCACCAAGTACGACGGCAATCGCGTCCGCACGCTGCGCGCCCGTGAGTTCCACCAGATCGCGGGCCGCGCGGGCCGCGCCGGGTTCGACACGGCGGGCTTCGTCGTGGCGCAGGCGCCCGAGCACGTCGTCGAGAACGAGAAGGCGCTGGCGAAGGCCGGCGACGACCCGAAGAAGCGCCGCAAGGTCGTCCGCAAGAAGGCCCCCGAGGGTTTCGTCGGGTGGACCGAGGGCACCTTCGAGAAGCTGATCGCGTCCGATCCGGAGCCGCTGACCTCGCGCTTCCGCGTCACGCACACGATGCTGCTGTCGGTGATCGCGCGTCCGGGCAACGCCTTCGACGCGATGCGCAAGCTGCTGGAGGACAACCACGAGCCGCGCAAGGCGCAGCTGCGGCACATCCGCCGGGCCATCGCGATCTACCGCTCGCTCCTGGACGGCGGCATCGTCGAGAAGCTGGACGAGCCCGACGCGACGGGACGCATCGTGCGCCTGACCGTCGACCTCCAGCAGGACTTCGCGCTCAACCAGCCGCTGTCCACCTTCGCCCTCGCCGCGTTCGACCTGCTCGACAAGGAGTCGCCGTCCTACGCCCTGGACATGGTGTCGGTCGTGGAGTCCACGCTCGACGACCCCCGGCAGATCCTGCACGCCCAGCAGAACAAGGCGCGGGGTGAGGCCGTGGCCCTCATGAAGGCCGACGGCGTCGAGTACGAGGAGCGCATGGAGCGCCTCCAGGACATCAGCTACCCCAAGCCCATGGAGGAGCTGCTCTTCCACGCGTACAACACGTACCGCCAGAGCCACCCCTGGGTCGGCGACCACCCGCTGTCGCCGAAGTCCGTGATCCGCGACATGTACGAACGGGCGCTGTCCTTCACGGAGTTCACCTCCTTCTACGAGCTGGCCCGCACCGAGGGCATCGTGCTGCGCTATCTGGCGAGCGCCTACAAGACGCTCGACCACACCGTGCCCGACGACCTCAAGTCGGAGGATCTGGAGGACCTGATCGCCTGGCTCGGCGAGATGGTGCGCCAGGTCGACTCCAGCCTCCTGGACGAGTGGGAGCAGCTCGCCAACCCGGAGGTAATGACCGCCGAGGAGGCCCAGGAGAAGGCCGACCAGGTCAAGCCGGTCACGGCGAACGCGCGCGCCTTCCGGGTCCTCGTCCGCAACGCCATGTTCCGCCGCGTCGAACTCGCGGCGCTCGACAACGTCGACGAGCTCGGCCAGATGGACGGCGACTCGGGCTGGGACGCCGACGCCTGGGGCGAGGCCATGAACACGTACTGGGACGAGTACGAGGACCTCGGCACCGGCCCCGACGCGCGCGGCCCCAAGCTGCTCATGATCGAGGAGGACCCGGAGCACGGCCTGTGGAAGGTGCGGCAGACCTTCGCCGACCCGAACGGCGACCACGACTGGGGCATCAGCGCCGAGGTCGACCTGGCCGCCTCCGACGAGGAAGGCCGTGCCGTCGTCCGGGTCACGGACGTCGGTCAGTTGTAGATCCCCGACCCGCCGGACGGTAGTGTCCGGCCGCGTCCACCCGCCGGGGTCGTCCGGCCGCGCACACGAGAGAGAACCACCCATGACGAATCCTGCGGAACGGCTCGTCGATCTGCTCGACCTGGAGCAGATCGAGGTCAACATCTTCCGTGGGCGCAGCCCCGAGGAGTCGCTGCAGCGCGTCTTCGGCGGGCAGGTCGCCGGCCAGGCCCTGGTCGCCGCGGGCCGCACCACGGAGGGCGACCGCCCCGTGCACTCGCTGCACGCGTACTTCCTGCGCCCGGGGCGGCCGGGCGTGCCCATCGTGTACCAGGTGGAGCGGGTCCGCGACGGCCGCTCGTTCACCACGCGCCGCGTCACCGCCGTGCAGCAGGGCCGCACGATCTTCAATCTCACCGCCTCCTTCCACAAGCCCGAAGAGGGAGCCTTCGAGCACCAGTTGCCGCCGGCCCGGGAGGTTCCGGACCCGGAGTCGCTGCCGACGATCGCCGACGAGATCAGGGGCCATCTGGGCGCGCTGCCGGAGGCGCTGGAGCGGATGGCCCGCCGCCAGCCCTTCGACATCCGGTACGTGGACCGGCTGCGCTGGACCCCCGAGGACGTCGAGTCGGCCGAGCCGCGCAGCGCCGTGTGGATGCGCGCGGTGGGCCCCCTCGGTGACGATCCGCTGGTGCACACCTGCGCGCTCACGTACGCCAGTGACATGACGCTGCTCGACGCGGTGCGACTGCCGGTCGAACCGCTGTGGGGTCCGCGTGGTTTCGACATGGCCTCGCTCGACCACGCCATGTGGTTCCACCGTCCCTTCCGGGCCGACGAGTGGTTCCTGTACGACCAGGAGTCGCCGATCGCCACCGGTGGCCGGGGACTGGCCCGTGGTCGGATCTACGACGTCGAGGGGCGTCTGCTGGTGTCGGTCGTCCAGGAGGGCCTGTTCCGCAAGCTAGAGGCGTGAGAGACGCGGCGAGCGGCCGCGACGGAATGTGCCCGGGCGCCGTCCACGACACCGAACGGCCCTGCGCCGAGCGGGAGTTCAGGCGCGTCTGCCGAGCAGGCGCCCCCACAGGCTGCGCACCGGCTCGGGACGGGCGGGCTCAGGGGCGAGGTCGGGGTCGAGGTCGGCCGGGGCTGCGGGCCTCTGCTCCGCATCGGGCGCCGGTGCGTGCGACGTGGGGCGCGGTGCCGGTCGCACGGTGCGCGCCTCGGCGAGGCTGAGCAGCAGACTCGCCCGCAGCCAGCTGATCTCGTCCGGATCGTCGGCGACGAGGATGCGCTCGACGACGCGGGCCGTGGGTGACTCCGGCGCCCCGTGCCAGGCCTCCTCGGGCCGGAGCCGGTGCAAGTGGGCGCGCTCGTACGGGTCCTCGACGAGGTCGGCGAGCTGGGTCGGGTCCAGCAGGGTGGCGATGGCGGCGGCCCGCTCCCAGGGGCCGCCGCTCTGCCCGAGCAGATAGCCGGCGTGGCGGGCCCGCCAGGTCCGCGGCCGGAGATCCTCGCCCGCGTCGAGGCGGGCCCGCATCCGGTCCGGGGCGCGGCCCGTGAGCAGCGGTGCGTTGACCTCGGACCGGGCGAACTCCTTTAGTTCCTGGGCCAGATAGAGCCACACCACGGTGCGGTACCGGTTGAGGTAGAACTTCGCCGGTGTCAGCATCCCGGCGCGGGCGAGCCGGGTGAAGCGGGTGGCCGGGATGCCCACGAGCTCCGCGCCCTCCGCGGTGCCCACCACCCTGACCTGCTCGCGCAGGGTGTCAGGGAATCCCTCGGCGTCGCGGATCCGCTCGATCTCCTCCCGAGGGACCCGCCGCCGACCGCCGCCCGGTGCCGCCACGGTGCGGATGCGCCCGAGCCGCACGGCGAGATCGAACTCGCCCCGCTTCAAACCCAGTTCGCGAGCCGCGCTGCCCTGTGGCCTGGTCATGATGTCGCCTTGCACGATGGTTCTCCCCCGTCGAACGATGACAGTCGGTCACTCTCCGTGACCGCTCGGGACAACCGTAGCCCGGCTCGCCGATCTCCGTCCGAGCCTGTGGATAACTCGCGCAGGGCCTAGAGCATCGCAGGTCAGAGATCCATGGCGGACGTCTTCTCCGGCTGGCGCGACTCGACGCCCAGGTGCTCGCCCACGCGGTTCACGAGCAGGGTCATCTCGTACGCGACCTGGCCGATGTCCGCCTCGGCCGCGCTGAGCACGCACAGACAGCTGCCGTCACCTGCGGCGGTGACGAAGAGCACCGCGTCGTCGAACTCGATCATCGTCTGACGCACCCCGCCCGCGCCGAAGTGCCGTCCCGACCCCTTCGCGAGGCTGTGCAGTCCCGAGGAGACCGCGGCGAGGTGCTCGGCGTCCTCGCGGCGCAGGCCGGTACTGGCTCCGGTGACGAGCCCGTCGTTGGACAGGACCAGGGCGTGCCGCACGTGTTCGACACGCTGTGTCAGGTCGTCCAGCAGCCAACCGAGTCCCGCGTTCTGCCCCATGATCCTGTCTCCCCGATTCCGTGTGGCTCCCCGCCCGGTGGGGACCGCTCCCCTACCCGGAGGATCTGTCTCGCCAGCCTTCCCCACGGTCGCCGTCCGGGCAAGCAGGATGGACCCATGGCACACAAGATGACCGATGAGGAATGGAAGGCCTTCGTCTCCGAAGGCACCCGCACCGCCAAGCTGGCCACCGTGCGGGCTGACGGCACGCCGCACATCGCGCCCGTGTGGTTCGTCGTGGACGGCGACGACATTGTGTTCAATACCGGCAAGGACACGGTCAAAGGTCGCAACCTCGCCCGGGACGGACACGTCGCGATCTGTGTCGACGACGAGCGGCCGCCGTTCTCGTTCGTGACGATCCGGGGCCGCGCGGAGCTCAGCGAGGACCCGGCGGAACTGCTGGATTCGGCCACCCGGATCGGCGGCCGGTACATGGGCGCGGACCGTGCCGAGGAGTTCGGCCGGCGCAACGGGGTGCCGGGTGAACTGGTCGTCCGCGTACGGGTCGAGAAGGTCGTGGCCCTGGGCGACGTGGCCGACTGACCCGGCCGCGGTTCAGCCGACGGAGTCGAGCAGCCGGGCGGTGTGCATCCGCCCGGCGTACTCGACCAGTCTGATCAGCACCTCCTTCCCGGAGTCCTTGTCGCGGGCGTCGCACAGCACCACGGGGGTCCCGCGGTCGATGTCGAGGGCCCGTGCCACTTCGTGCGCTCCGTACGCGCGGGCGCCCGCGAAGCAGTTGACCGCCACGACGAACGGGATCCGCCGGTGCTCGAAGTAGTCCACGGCGGGGAAGCAGTCCTCGAGCCGTCGGGTGTCCGCGAGGACGACGGCGCCGAGCGCGCCCTGCGACAGTTCGTCCCACAGGAACCAGAACCGGTCCTGCCCCGGCGTGCCGAACAGGTAGAGCGACAGCCCCGACCTGATGGTGATGCGGCCGAAGTCCATGGCGACGGTCGTGGTGGTCTTGCGCTCCACGGCCGCGGTGTCGTCCACGGACTGGCCCAGTTCGCTGAGTTGTTCCTCGGTACGGAGCGGCCGGATCTCGCTGACCGCGCCGACCAGGGTGGTCTTGCCCACCCCGAATCCGCCCGCGACCAGGATCTTCAGTGCCAGGGCGCCGGATGTACCGGTGGCCGTGGCGTCAGAGTGCTCGGAGCCCATCGATGACTTCTCTCAGGATCTTCTCGTCCGGTAGCTGTGCGGGCGGCACCGGCCTGCTGACCTTGACGCAGCCCAGTTCGAGCAGGTCGCCGAGGAGGACCCGGACCACGCCCACGGGGAGGTCGGTGCCGGCTCCCAGTTCCGCGACGGTCTGGGTCTCGGTGCGGCACAGCTCGATGATCGACCGGTGTTCGGGACCGAGTGCCGTGTCGTCGGCCGCGGCGGGCGCCGCGGAGTCGAGCGACACGAGGGCGATCAGGTCGAAGTGCGCTCCCTGAGGGCCCGCGGTGGTCCGTCCACCGGTCATGGCGTACGGGCGGACCAGCGGCCCGGCCTCGTTGTCGAACCACTGGCTGCCCGGTTCCTCGGGGCTGCCGCGTTTCTCGTGGCCTCGGTGGGCGCCGTCTCTGTACGCCGCCACGTCCCGGTACGTTTCTTCGAACACGTCGTCGTTCATCTCGCGGCCGCTCCCGTCAGCCCGCGGTCGGTGGGTGTCCGGCGAACCTCGACGGTGTGTAGAGATGCTCCCCGACCCTCTTCACCAGGCGGGCCATCTCGTAGGCGACGAGCCCGATGTCGGCGGTGACGGTGCTGAGGACGGCGAGGCAGGAGCCGTCGCCCGCGGCGGCCACGAACAGGAAGCCGTCGTCCATCTCGACCATCGTCTGGCGCACTCCTCCGGTGCCGAAGTGCCGGCCGGTTCCCTTGGCGAGGCTGTTGAACCCGGAGGCCACCGCCGCGAGATGCTCGGCGTCCTCACGGCCGAGCCCGTTGGAGGAGCCGACGGCCAGGCCGTCGTTGGACAGGACGACGGCGTGCCGCAGTTCGGTGACGCGGAGCACCAGGTCGTCAAGGAGCCAGTCGAGTTCGCCGGAGCCGTGGGCGGTGCCCGTGGTCGGTTCCTTGATCATGTGGGATCTCCTTCGGTGCTGTCGCTGCCGGGCGGGCGCCCGCCGCCTCTGACCCAGCCGTCCCGGAAGGACGTCATGCGGGCCCGAACCTGTTCGGGGGTGCGTTCGCCCGGTTCCGGGGCGTGCGCGGGTGGGGCCTGTTTGTCGGGGCGCTCCCGCAGTTGGGGCGCGAGGCTCGCCTGGCGCACCCGGCGCGGGAGGCCGTCGTCGGGCGGTGCCTCGCCGCCGTCCTGCGGTGTCGGGGGCCTGCGCAGGCGGAGCGCGGTGACGCCCGGCGGGTGCTGCGGCTCCTCCTCGGGCTCGGGGCCCGGTGACGGGGCGAGGGCCGGGCGTGAGGCGGGCGGAGGGACGGAGTTGCCGTTCATGGGCGCTGCTTCGGGCTCGGGCACGCGCGCGTAGCGGCGCTCTTCTTCGGACGGTCGGGGCGGGGCGGCGGCTCGTTCGGTGTCCTTGTGCAGCAGGGCGGTGGGCAGCAGGACGACCGCGGTGGTGCCTCCGTAGGGCGAGGTGCGCAGGTGCACCTTGATGTCGTGCCGGTTGGCGAGCCTGCTGACCACGAACAGGCCGAGGCGGTCGCTGTCGAACAGGTCCAGCGCCTCGGAGTGCCTGATCCGGTTGTTGGCGTCGTCGAGGGTCTCCTTGCCCATGCCGAGACCGCGGTCCTCGACCTCGATGGCGTATCCGTTGCCGACGGGTTCGCCGCTGATCCGCACCTTGGTGTGCGGGGGCGAGAACTGGGCGGCGTTCTCGACGAGTTCGGCCAGCAGGTGGGTGAGGTCCGCGACCGCGGCGCCGGTCACGTCGGCCGCGGTGAGCTGGCGCACCTCCACGCGCGCGTAGTCCTCGATCTCGGAGACCGCGGCGCGGACCACGTTCGTCAGGGGGACCGGCATCCGCCAGGCGCGGCCGGGGGCGGCTCCGGAGAGGATGATCAGGCTCTCCGCGTGGCGTCGCATCCGGGTGGTGAGGTGGTCCAGGCGGAAGAGGTCGCCGAGTTCGTTCGGGTCCTCGGCGCGGCGTTCCATGCTGTCCAGGAGGCCGAGTTGGCGGTGGACGAGGACCTGGCTGCGGCGGGCGAGGTTGACGAAGATGCCGGAGATGCCGCTGGCGAGCTCGGCGCGTTCGACGGCGGCGTGCAGGGCCGCGCGGTGCACCGTGGTGAGGGCTTCGGAGACCTGTCCCGTCTCGTCCTCCGCCGGGGGGCCCTGCGGTGCCTCGGCCCGGACGTCGATCTCCTCGCCCGCCCGCAGCTTCCGCATGGCGTGCGGGAGTTTGCGGCGGGCGATCTCCAGGGCCGTGTTGCGCAGGCTGACGAGTTCGACGACGAGGCCGCGGCCGATCCGTACGGAGATCACCAGGGAGGCGGCGACGGCGGCGAGGCCGAACAGCACGGCCGCCCCGGCGGGCGTGAGCAGTCCGCGGCCGAACGGGTCGGCCCGGTCGGCAGCGCTGCGCGCGGCGTCCGTCTCGATGGCGTGCATCCGGTCCTGGACGGTGGTGTGCGCGGGGTCCCAGGTGCCCGCGGGCGCGGCGGCGAGCGCCTTGCTGCCCGGCGGGGCGACGAGCGTCCGGTCCTCGACGGCGCGCACGTCGCCGTACGCGCTCCCCTCCACGAGGTGGTTCCAGGCGGTTCGTTCGGGTCCGCGCAGGTCGGTGGCGGCGGTGTCGACGAGTGTCCTGCGCGTGTCGACCGCGCCGGTGAACAGGCGCAGCCGCTCGTCGTCCAGGGTTCCGGCGAGGCGTGCGCTCGTCAGGAGCGCGTCCTCACGGGAGAGCATTTCCGCGGAGCGCCCGAATTCGAGCAGCACGCGCGCGTCGGAGCCGAGTTCGGAGTCCTGGATGCCGGTCAGCGCGCCGCTCACGGTGAAGGCTCTGCCGATGGTCTTCGTGTACTGCCTGTAGGCGGTGTCCCAGCCGGCCCGCCGGTCCAGCACCGCGGTGCGTACGGTGCGCAGTTGCTCGGCGCCGGTGACGAACGCGCCGAGCCGGTCGGCGACCCCGTGCGGCAGGTCGGCGCCGTCCGCGACGGTGTTGCCCTTGCCCATGCGCAGGGCGGCGACGGCGCGGTCGGTGGTGGCGCCGAGGCGTTCGAGGTCGTCGGCCCGGGCGGCGGTGGGTTCGGTGGCGTAGCCGACGGCGGTGTTCCGCTCCGCCTGGAGGGCCGCGACGGCGGCGCTGACGGGTTCGCGCACGGTGGCGTCGACCCGCTGCAACTGTCGGAGCCTGGCGATGTCCTGGGCCGTGCTGACGGTGGCGTAGGCCCACAGGGCGAGCAGTGAGACGACGGGCACCATGAGGAGGCAGACGATCCGGGCCCGGACGGTGCGGGGGCGCAGGCGGCTGCCGCCCGCGCGCGTGGGTGGCGCGGTGGGGTTCTGCGCGGTGTCCGCCGCGGAGTCCTCGTCGGCGGGCGGTCCGGCGTGCGCGCGCCGCCCGCGCGTGAGGGGCGCGGGTATCGGCGGCGGGGCGGCGGTGGGGGTTCTGCGGGGCGGGCGCATGGCCTCCTCGATCGGGTGTGGGTCGGGGTCGTCGCGGGCGGCCGGTTCAGCGGGCCAGGCTCTCCACGGGCTGCTGGGCCGACGCGGAGGCCTCCCGCTCGTCGGCGGTCGGGGAGAGCGCGACGAACGCCGAGGTCAGGAAGAGGTAGGAGCCGAGGCCCACGGCGAGCGGGAAGATGAACTGCATCGCCGTCGCACCGGGCAGGGCCACCGTCGAGGGGGTCACCCGCACGCTCACGGCGATCATCCCCGTGTAGTGCATGCTGCTCACGGCGCCGCCCATGACGAGGGACGCGACCGCGACGGCCGCGGGCGACTTGATGTTGAGGCCGGCCCACAGGGCGGCGGTCGCGGCGACGACCGCGATCACCACGGAGAGGGCGACGAGGAGCGGGTCGTAGTCGATGTGCCCGTGCAGGCGCAGGGCCGCCATGCCGAGGTAGTGCATGCTCGCGACCCCGAGCCCGGTCGTGAGTCCGCCCAGGGCGAGGGCGCGGCCCCGGTCCCGGCTGTGGCCGACGGCGAAGACCCCGACACCGACGACGACCACGGCGACGACCAGGCTGAGGATGGTCAGCGGGACGTTGTAGCGGATCTCGGTCCCGGTGACGCCGAAGCCGAGCATCGCGACGAAGTGCATCGTCCAGATGCCGGTGCCGATGGCGGAGGCCGCGGTGAGGAGCCAGTTCCGGCGGGCTCGCCCCGTGGTGTTCAGGGCCCGCACGGTGCAGCGCAGTCCGAGCGCGGCGCCGATGCAGGCCATCACGTACGACAGCACGGGGGTAAGCCAGCCGAAGGCGGCGTGGTCCAGGTGTCCCATGGCTCCGGGACGCTAGTCGTGACGGGGGCGCACAACTGGGGCGCATTTCGAAAGCTGCTGGAATGTGACAGAGAAACGGTTCTGAACGATCGCGTCAGGGTCGAACGTGTGCACCGCACGTGCATGCGATGCTTTCGGTTCGGATAGGGAGCTTTCGACCCCCCTGTCCCCCACGCGTGTCGCACCGGTTGTCGGTGGGCTGCGCAATCATGGAGCGCATGAGCGATGACCCCACGCGTGTGCAGGAGTTCTTCTCGGCCCGAGCCGCCGACTGGGACTCCCGTTTCCCGGACGACGGTCCGGCCTACGCGTCCGCGGTGACCGAGCTGGGGCTGCGTCCGGGCGACCGGGTGCTGGACGCCGGGTGCGGCACGGGCCGGGCGCTGCCGCCGCTGCGTGCGGCCGTGGGGCCTTCGGGGACGGTTCTGGGCGCCGATCTCACCCCGGCGATGCTGGCGGCCGCCGTGCGGGCGGGGCGGGACGGGCTCGGGCAGCTGCTCCTGACGGACGTCTCGCGACTGCCGCTGCGCTCCGGGGCGCTGGACGCCGTCTTCGGCGCGGGCCTCGTCTCGCATCTGCCGCGACCGGCGGAGAATCTGCGCGAGTTGGCACGGGTGGTGCGGCCCGGCGGGATCCTCGCGCTCTTCCACCCCATCGGGCGGGCGGCCCTCGCCGCGCGCCAGGGCCGGCAGATCACACCCGAGGACCTGCGCGCCGAGCCCAATCTGCGCCCGCTGCTGGATGGTTCGGGCTGGCGCATGACCTCGTACGCCGACGAGGACGCGCGCTTCCTCGCGCTGGCGGTCCGGGAGGGCTGAGGCACACGCGAGGGCCTGGGCGGACGGGAGAGCCCGGCTGGCCGGGCGAGCCTGGCAGGACGGTAGAGCCCGGGTGAACGGTCAAGCCGGGGCGGACGGCTACGCCGCGACAGCGGCCGCGAAGGCGTCGGGGTTGTCGAACATGACGTTGTGCCCCGCGTCCGGCACCTCGACGACCCGGACCCCCGCGGCCACCAAGGCGTCCCCGCCCGGGAGTTCACCGCTGAGCGCGCCCTGGAGGTACACCCGCTCGACGTCCAGCTCCTCCAGCATCCGTCGCATGGTGGGCTCGGTACCCCGGACGAGCCCGGTCGCGCTGCGGTGCAGGGCGAGCGGGTCGGCCAGGCGCATGGTGGCGGCCCACAACGGGCCGACGTGCTCCAGCACCCGGGCGTGGCCACCGCCGGACACGTACGCACCCTCTTCGTAGGACGCGATTCCGCTGCTTCCCGCCGTGGGCCGCGGATGCGGGTCGAGATTCCCCTCGGTGACGACCAGGCGCGAGACCAGGTCGCGCCGCCGGTGCGCGAGGACGATCGCCACGGCGCCGCCCATGCTGTGCCCGACGATCTCCGCACCCCTGATCTCCGCGGCGTCGAGCACCGCGGCCAGGGCGTCGGCATGGTCCTCCAGCGTGTAGCCGAAATCGGCCGGCCGGTCGCTGATGCCGTGGCCGGGCAGGTCCACGAAGAGTGTGCGCCGTCCGGCCAGTTCGGGCCGGGAGGCGATGTGCGCGTGGTACACCGTCGAGGCCGAGCCGAGCCCGTGGACGTACACCCGCGCCGGCCCCTCCCCCGACGCTTCCGTCCAGCGGATCTGACTGCCCTGTGCGTCGAACGGCGTCTGTTGCATGACGACCTCCCCGGTCCGGCTCTCTGCCCACTTCCGCATCGACCATACATCGGTCACGTAGTACTACGTCAACGATGTACTCCGTCACTGCGCACGTAGGCCACAATGTGGGCATGCTGGAGCTCGCCATCCTCGGATTCCTCTACGACGCCCCGCTGCACGGCTATGAGCTGCGCAAGCGCATCACCGCCCTGACCGGGCACGTCCGGCCCGTGGCCGAGAGCACCCTGTATCCGGCGATCAAACGCCTGGAGAAGGCGGGACTGCTCGCCCGCGAGACGCAGCCGGGGTCGGCGGCGGCGCCGCGCCACGTCCTGAGCCTCACCGAGCAGGGGCGCCAGGAACTGCGACTCAGGCTGCGCGAGCCGGCCCGGTCGGACATCACCGACGAGAACCGCTGGTTCACCGTCCTCGCCTTCCTGCGCCACCTGGACGACCCCCAGGAGCAGGCGGACGTCCTGCAGCGCCGGCTGGACTTCCTGACGGAGCCGGCGAGCTTCTTCTACGAAGGCGAACGGCCCCTGCGGGCCGAGGAGTTGGACGACCCGTTCCGCAAGGGCATCCTCACGATCGCCCGGGCCACCAGCCGGGCCGAACTCACCTGGCTGCGCGACACCCTCAAAACTCTGGAACCGGAGGGCTGTTGACCCGTTCCCCGGTGTGGGAAGCCCCGGCACTCCTCTGTCACCATGGCTTCAACTCCACGACACATAAGGGGAGTTGTCCGGTCGAGGCGGCCGGTGGCGACCAGCAGGGGGACGGTGGCGCGCATGCTCGGCAGAGTCCGCAAGTCTTGGAGCACCTGGCGCAGGAGGGCCGCTCGGCGCGAGGAGCGTCCCGTACAGGAGACCCGGCGGACACAGGGCGCGGAGCGGCGTCCGCACAACCTCTTCGAAGCGGCCGCCGCCTACGTGGCGGCGTGCGTCGAGGACGACCAGGAGCGCATCGAGGAGGCGGCGGGCTGGGTGGAGCCGGGGGCGCTCGTCTTCGGGGTGAACGAGTTGGCGTGCCGGGCGCTCATCGCGCTCGCAAGGGAGCGGGACGAGTCGCCGCGGGTCGTCGCCCGGAGCCTCCTCGGCCTGCCGGCCGCCTGACCGTCGACACAGATCGGCACCCGGCGACGGCGTGCGCGTCGCACCGCGCGAAGGCGCCACGGCCCGCGAGGCACACAAAGTGCGCACGAGTCGTCGACATTGTGTCCACAGCGCGAACCCGCGACCGTGACGACGGCTGATTTTCCTGGTCATCGCCCCTGTACGACATCGTCCGCGACTGACTAAGGTCACGCCGACGGAACGTAGCTCAGGGGAGGCTGGCATGGCCGGGACGGACGACGCTGTCGCCGCCAAGGACGACGACGCGCTGTACGTACTGACGGCGGTGCTGCTCACGCCCGCGAAGTTCCCCAGCGTGCTGGGTGACGACTACCCGGAGGCGTGCGCGGCCCTGGGCCTCGCACCGCTGGCCGACGGCTACGGCCTGGTGCTGGGGCAGGACGGCGAGGGCGCGCGCTGGACCGTCGTCGTCGACGACGTGTCGCTCGTCGCGGTCGCCATCGCCTCGTGGGACTGCGGCATGGAGTACGAGCTCTCGCCCGACGAGGACAGCATGGTCTGTGCGCTGCCCGGCTGGCCGCTGGCGCTCGCCGTGTCCGCACCGGGCGTTCCGGCGCCGCACGACCCCGCGCCCGATCCCGATGCCGAGGACCTGCCACCCCTGACGCCGCCCGACACGGAGACGTGGGGCCCCGCCCAGCGGCGCCTGGGAGCGGACGAGATAGCGCTCCAGTGGGCCGTGTGGCGCGAGCAGCTCGACGACTCCCAGTTCGCCACGGAGGCGGATGCCGACGCACCCAGCGAGGCGGACGCGGCGGCCGAGACCGAAGGGACAGACGATTCCGACGGTGCCGCAGGCGCCTCCGACACGGCCGGCTCGGACGCGTCCGACTCCCACGAGGGCATCCAGCGCGTCCTGGCCGAAGTGCGCGCCTACGTGGACACGCCTCCGCCGCTGGGGCGGGTGCGGTCCGCGTTCGCCTCGGGCGACGCCCGCACGCTCCGCGCGGACGGGCCCGGATGGTCGATGGTGGCCCGGACCGACGACATCGCCTTCATCCTGCTGGACGAGGAGCCGGGCGAGGTCCTGCCGGTCGGCAGGGGGGCCGAACTGCCGGGCCTCCTGGAAGCGCTCGACAAGATGGCCGTCCGCCCGGCCTGAACGGCCCGTGCCACATAGGGCGTTGACGTCCCATGTGGCTCCAACCCATAGGTACGCGCGGTTTCCCGCCCCACGATGAGGCCTCTTCTCCCCGCCTGAAGGAGGCCGCTCCATGCGCACGCCCAGAACCGTTCCCTTGTTGGCCACCCTGCTGGTGGCTCTGGCCGCTTCTGGGCCGCAGTCGGCCGGTGCGGCGGACGGGGCCGCAGCGCCGTGCGCGCGTCAGGAGCACGCGCGCGTGCCGGGCACCGCGTTCCAGCAGCGCGCCTGTCTGGACGACCTGACGACGTCGGGCCTCGCCGGCACCCCGTACACGGACCTGGCCGACCAGGCCGGCCTCACGGCCAAGGGCACCCTCAACCCGTCCGGTGTGCCGGGTCTGCAGATCGACGGCTACTTCCGCGACGACTCCCGCACGAACACCACCCACGGCTGGAACCACGACTCCCAGTTCGTGATCCGCCTGCCCGACCACTGGAACGGCGGCCTGGTGGTGACCGCGTCGCCCGGCAACCGGAAGCAGTACGCGACCGACACGGCGATCTCCGACCGGGTCCTCGCCCAGGGCTACGCGTACGCGGCCACCGACAAGGGCAACACGGGACCGGACTTCTATCGCGACGGCACCCGCCCCGGCGACGCCGTCGCCGAATGGAACAGCCGCACCACCCAGCTCACCCGTGCCGCCCGCAAGGCGGTCGCCGCCCGCTACGGAAAGGCGCCCCGGCACACGTACATGACGGGCATCTCCAATGCCGGGTACCTCACGCGCTGGCAGCTGGAGAACCATCCGGAGCTGTACGACGGCGGCGTCGACTGGGAGGGCGTCCTGTGGACGGCGAACGGCCCGAACCTGCTCACCTCCCTGCCGACGGCGGTGGCGCTCGGCCAGGGCCGGGCCGACGCCGACGACATGTATGCGGCCGGTTTCGCCCGGGGCTCGGAGTTCCTGTGGCCGTACCACCAGAAGGCGTACTGGGGCCTCACGCAGAAGGTGTACCGCGCCGAGTTCGACCCGGCGTACGACCCGAACTGTCCCGGTACGTCGGCCGGTTCGACGCTCGACGAGATGCTCGCCCCGTGCGCGTCGGACGCGGCCTACGACTACGCCGCCCGCCCCGCGTCGGTGCACCGGGCCGTCGAGCGCGTGGCGCTGACCGGGCGGATCGGCAGGCCGCTGCTCACGCTCCAGGGCGATCTGGACACCCTGCTGCCCATCGCGGCGGACGCGGACGTGTACGCACGCATGACCGCCGCTGAGGGGCGCGGCGGCCTGCACCGGACATACACGGTCCAGGACGGCACGCACACCGACGGCCTGTACGACACCTACCCGGACCGGCTGCGGCCGATCCTGCCGTGCTACCGGGACGCCTTCGGGGTGCTCACCCGCTGGGTCGAGAACGGCACGCAGCCGCCCGCGGACCACACCGTCGAGCGGCCCGCGGACGGTGACGTGATCAACTCCTGCTCGATCCGGACGTCCTGAGCCCCGATGCACCCCGACAGCGCCTGCCCGGGTCGCCCGCGTCACCCGGGCTAGCGCCCCAGTTCCTTGCGGCTGACGCGGCGGAGCCTGCGCCGCTGCGAGGGGTCGAGCATCAGGTACGCCGCGGTGGGCGCGCCCAGCACGATGAGCAGCGCCGCCCACCAGGGCAGCCAGATCAGCAGGATGAGTCCGGCCGCCACGCCTCCCGCGGCGATCTTCGCGTTCCTCGACATGTGTGTGGCCTCCTTCGGGGCGGCTCGCCCTCGGCTGTGTGGAGCGGGCCCGCCTCTGTAGTGGGAAACGGGCCCGCGGGGTCCACGGTTCCTGCGCGCGACCCTGATAAGACCCTGATCCCGCGCCCAAGACCCTGATCCCGCGCCCTCGAGATACCTCTGGTGCGGAGTACCACCACCGGCGGGCACCTCAGATGTCGGCCCGCAGGGGCTCTCCCACTTCATACATGTGCCGCAGCGCCTGGCGGTAGGAGTCGACGAGCCCGGTCTCCGTGAAGGGGATGCCCAGGGTGCGGCAGTGCTCCTTCACCATGGGCTGCGCGAGCCGCAGGTGCGGGCGGGGCATGCTCGGGAAGAGGTGGTGCTCGATCTGGTAGTTGAGGCCGCCGAGGAACCAGTCGGTCAGGGCGCCGCCCTTGATGTTGCGCGAGGTGAGGACCTGGCGGCGCAGGTGGCCCCACTTCTCGCCGTCCGGGTCGGGCATCTCCATGCCCTTGTGGTTGGGGGCGAACGCCATCCCCAGGTGCAGTCCGAACAGGGCCTGGTGGATCGCGGCGAAGGCGAGGGCGTGCCCCAGCGGCATGGTGGTCAGGAGCAGGGCGAGGTAGCCGACGACGTGGGCGACGAGGAAGGCGGCCTCCACGGCCCGCTCGCGCCCTGACTGGCGGCGCAGGTCCTGGAACCCGGACACCTTCAGGGCGAGGCCCTCCAGCAGGGTGAGCGGGAAGAAGAGCCAGGCCTGGTGGCGGGTGAGCCAGCCGCGGAAACCGGCCCGGGTGGCGGCCTGCTCGCTGGTGAAGACCAGGACGTCGGCGGCGACGTCGGGGTCCTTCTCGATGTGGTTCGGGTTGGCGTGGTGACGGTTGTGCTTGTCGTTCCACCAGGCGTAACTCATCCCCAGCAGCAGGTTTCCGTGGATCAGCCCGATCAGCCGGCTCGTGGCGCGGTCGGCGGTGATCTGGGCGTGGCCCGCGTCGTGGCCGATGAACGCCGTGCGCGCGCACAGGACCGCCAGGACGGGGGCGAGGGCGAGCACCCACCACGAGCCGCCGATGAGGGCCATGCCGGTGACGACGCCGGCCAGGGCGAGGGCGTTGACCGCGATGGTGCGGGCGTACCAGCCGTTTCGGCGGTCGAGCAGCCCCTGCCCCTTGACGGCCTTCAGGAGCGGGGTGAACTCGCTGCCCGTCTCGGGCGGGGACGGCCGTGCGGCGGCGTCTGCGGTGCGGTCCGGGGCGGCTCCGACGGCCAAGGACATGACGGTTCTCCGGTCTGTGGTGGGCGGGAGCGAAGCGACGGGCTACGCGTCGCCCGACCTCAAAGAACGTATGGATCAGGGCCCTTGACGGGCCATGGCGCCACCACCCGACTACGGAAGGGGGCTCCCCCGCTCCGGGTGGGGGGTTAGCTACACCCTTAGGGGTGGGGTGATCCGGATCACGACGTGAAGGAGTCCGTCCGGCAGTTCGGGCGGTGTACCCTCGGCGCCTCCAGGGCCAGTAGTCAAGTTTGATGAATACGAGGAAGCTGCCATCTCCGAGCACACGCATCCCGCACCCACCCCGTCCGAGACGTCCGAACTCGCACGGTGCTGCGCCGTGTTCACCCCCGGCGACCCGGCCCGCACCTCGACCGTCGCCTTCTGGCGCCCCGAAGGCGGCGAACCGCCGCTCCTTCAGGCGGGCGACCGCGTCGACCTGGCGCTGGCCCTGCCCGGCGATGACGGGGTCGAGCTCGTGACCGTCCCGGCGGTCGCCGTGCCGGTGCGTGCCGCGTTGCCGGTCCTCACGCGCGCGCGGGCCGCCGCGCACGCCGACCCGACGACGGCCTTCTGGGGCGCCGCCGCCCTGCTCGCCCTCCAACTCGCCGCGCGCGGGCTGCTGCTGCCCGGCGTGAGCGGGCAGGACCACGACGCGTGGCGGGCGGGACCGCTGCGCGCCGAGGACCT